>JAIYDA010000024.1 GCA_027487735.1 Planctomycetaceae bacterium
CCCGGTTGGTATCACCTGATTCGCGTACGCATCGGTGTTCCACCGCAGCGATGTCTTGTAGCTCGGAGTACAGAGCGGCGGCACCGGCGGATTGCCTTGACCAGGCTGACGCAACAGATTCTCGTGCAAGAAGACATTCGTGCCAGGGCACAAGCAGGGCGGCAGGTTGTCCACCACCGTGCAATCCTCTTTCAGTTCACGCTCTTCGTTCGCGATGTACACAATGCGGCTTGCCCACCGCCGACCATTCGGAAACAGCACGTCCGACAGTCGACCCTCAGGGTTGTTATGCCCATACGCCGTGACATACGCCAGCGGCGGCGTGTACGCCCGCGTCCCAACCTCCGGCAGCCGCTTCCACGACCCGCTCTGAGGCTGCCCCGGTGCCCACGACGGCAACGGACCCGGTATCACGCTCGCTACCTGTGTCTGATTGTCAAAGGACCCGACCCCCGTCAGTGAATATGCTTCAGCAGAAATCGTAACAGTCGCGCTCTCCGATGGTTCCACGTCCACCAGCGTCAGCACAGGCCTGCCATCGCCATCATGCATGAATCGCGTGAACGACAGCGATTGCAAGTCCTCGGCACCGTTGCCCACAGTCGTCGGAACAAGCGGATCCGCCACCAGCCCACTCGCCGACCACATCATCACCCCGCGCTCGTCATACCACTCCCGCTCGATGGGGAAGTACCACGTTGCGTTTGTCCCAGGCCGCTGCTGCCGCGGCGGCCCCACCACCATCCGCGACTTCACGGGCCGCTCCGCCATGGGTTTGTTCGCCCAAGTGCCGGAGTTGTCACGCCACGTCAACGTGTACGTCGAGCTCGCACCCGCAGTCACGGGCGACGACACATACGCAGTGAAGTTCACCGCTGGCACCGTTGCCGCAGCCGCTGCAACGGAATCGGTGAACACCGTGCTCACTTCCACGTCGAACTCACCTGCCGGAGCGGGCGCCCCGCCCGTGTTCGGCAATGGCGAGGCGGTCGGATCCCGCCACGCACTCCACGATTGCGTGAACTTGGGGCCCGCGAAGCTGTTCGGCGGCAACGCGCCGGGCGGCGGTCCATCTTCCAAGAACGCACGCCCAGACTGAATCCACGTGCGTTCTGGTCGCAGGGAGATCAGCTTGTCCTTGTGCCACTCATCGCCGCTTGCGACGCAGGATGTCGCGACGTTGCGGCAATGCACCACAGGCACGTATGAATACGCCGTCACAAGTCCTTGCGTGTTCGCACGCGTGACGGACCCCTCCGCACCATACCGAGCCGCCGCCCATCCCGTCGACCGACGCTCCACCAGGACCACCTCGTTGCGCAGATGCGACACCGGATCAGGCACTCGCTCGCCCGTCACAGGGTCGAACGCCGTGTCCGCCGTCGGGAACGGCCACCCCTTCGCCGCGAAGATCGCCGACACCTTCTCGTAGATGAACTCCTCCCCAAGCCCGCCCCCCGACATCGTCATCTGCCCAGTCGCCGAGTCGATCAGCCACGTCGTATCCCGCAGCACAATCCCGGCACCACTCACCTCGACCACACGCCGGCTGACTTGGCCGGCCTTGATTCCATTCGGACCGTCGTACGACCCGGTCGTCGCGTTGTGCCAAGCCGAACCGGTTCCGTCGGGACGTGGGGCCGTCGTATCCTCAAACTCATCGATGACATTGATCCACCGGATGGCCCGCTGATCCGCTGGGGCCAGATGAGCGGCGGTGCGATCTGCCGTTGTCTTTGGATAGCCTCTCCACTGATAAGGTACCACAAACATGCTTCGGTGAATGTGATGCAAGTCACCGATGTAACTGCTTTGGGAATGTCCCGCAGTAATCCCAGCATCCGGCACAACGACCAGCCTGTTGATGCGCATTACCCTTCGGTCACCCTCCGGGCCTGTCAGCGAAACCACACGCGGCAACACCCCCCGAGCGAATTGATTCTCTGATACCAGCCGAGACACATCCGAGACGCCACGTAGGAAGTTTCCCGCCTGCAGCTGAGACCTACTTGGGGATTGCTCCGAGTTGCCGGAAATACCATAGACGGGAGCTTCCAGGGGAATCTTGCTATCACCATCACCGATGAACCAGCGACGCGAAGCAAACCCGAACACTAGTTGGCGAAGCAAGTCCGTGTCCTGGAAGTTACCGAGAGCAATGTCATTCGCACTGAACGGGTCGTTCTTGCTCGACGTGTTACCGTAGAGTTCTCCTTGATCAGGACGATAGATGTCCGTCTTGCGAGCAAGCACATCGACCAACCGCGCAAGGTCATCTTCCTCGAAGATCGCCGCGAGTGGATTGGAATACCCGTGGCCGCTGTTAAAAGACGGGCCGAGCGGAAGACTAGGTCCGGCATTACGGTTTCCTTGATGCTTCTCGTACAAGAATACACGACGCTTGCTCGACGCTCGATCCACTGCCTCGTGAGGTCGCTTCTCGAGTGTTGTCGTCTTCACGAGGTGCGGAATGGAATGCAGGAAGTTCTTGCCAAACGGATAACTACTACTTGGCGGCCCGCTCGGGTACATCGCATAGGCATACGTCACCTGCGCCGACCATTTGTCTCGGAGGATACTCCACGCGCCCTGCTGTGATGCGGAGAAGACATATCCAACGAGATTGTCGGCGTCCCGAATCGCATCCGGCGTGTGAACAGCTTGCGGCAATCGATCCAAGCACGAGGCTTGCACCGCGTCTGCTGAACACCCGTGGTCAAAGTCATATCGCGCGGGCACGCAGAGCGCATCGCCAAGTTGTGAGAGCAACTGTGCCACCTCTGTACTGTGCTCAAATGCATAAATACGGTTCACTACGCGACGACCATACGCCTGTTGATATTGATCCCACCACGCCTTATTGCCGCTCTCGTATCCATAACAATTATGTGTATACAATCCACCAGTGTTCGCCCCTGCGATTCGATAGTGGTAAAGCAACGTCCACACAAGCTCATCCCCGTTGAAGATCTCGATCTTGGAGAGCTGCCCCTTGGACGGACACGTCTGCAAGCATCGACTGCACAGTGGGGTGATTGGCTCGCAAAGCCCCAAATCTATTAAGTCCGTTGGCGTCCTGTTCTCCTTCATGAGTTGAAACTGCTGCATGCCGCAGTAGTGCAGCTTCGCCCGCGCGCCGCCCCGCGTCCGAATCTCAGTACATAATGCATAGTAGGGAATCCCGTACCCGGGTTGATCGGATCGGCCATACGGACTGCCACTTACGCTGCCCGTCAGCCCATCTGGAGATAGCAGCGGACGATCGTGGAACGAGCCCGCTGCTTTCGGATGCTGAATCGCAGGGTCAGCAGGGTCGTCAATCCACCTATACAGCGCTCGGGCTTGTTCATTCTCGCGTATAAATGGCGGGGGAGCCCAGATTGTGAGGGGGATGTCCTCCGGCACGAACTTGCCGGCATGAACATGACCAACCGCTTGGAAGACGTACGTCAGAGCGCCGTCGTACATGTCAATCGTAAATCGCGTCGGGGGCGTGAGCCACAAACGCGTCGAAGCATCGTATTGCTGCCCATTGTGGTACAGTCGAGCTCGGAACCTTGGTGGAGCCTCATAAGTGCCATTGCTCTCAATGAACTGAAACGGAATCGAGTGAAATGCATCCAGGACCAAGTATGTCACTCGTGCGTTACTACCAACGACGTCTGGCAATGCTGAATCGATGAGCAGTATCGGGTTTTCACTGCTCATCCATCCCTCCCCTGTCCAGTCCCACCAGCGGTCATGGGTGTAGTCTCTATCTGTGTCTGTGTTGCGGTCATGCCCCATGCGATCCGCAGAGCGAGTACGCATCAATCGAAACTCACCACCAACAATCGGTAGCGAGAGGTCATTCACTTGCGCCAACTGGAGGCCCGTCACGAGGTCGACCTGGCCTTCGAGCGTCGGGCGGGTGATTCCGGGCAACGCTGTCGCCTCGCCGCGGGTCGCACTGTCCAACAAAGCGACCGTTGAAGCACCTAGGTTGCCTGCCGGCGGAACAAAGTCGCCAATCGCTGGAAGCGCCGTAAGGCTCAGGTTGAGCGGAAACCCGAAAATGCCCTGCGGACCAACGCTTGGCTGACTTCTACACTCAGTAAAAGCCGCACTCATACCTTGTGAAAGATCGCCGAACGGTGGATCGATGTTTGCCGGGTACCCCGGTCCTTCAGACCCGACTCCGAGCCGATGCACTGACGACCAACAACTCGACCAAAAGTGTGTTCGCGACTCCGCAGGCAGCTGCGCCCACGACAAGTTATCACCAGTCGGCTGGGACGGGTCCGCAACAAACCCCCAGCTCACCGCACATCCTGTGCTCGGCGCAAGGTGTGCCTGAGTTTCGCAAGGCAACGTCGCCGTGCCACAACCATTTTCCAGCGCTTGTCCTGGGACATACCCGATCGGAAGCGCCTGCAACTGCTGCTCCGGCCACGCCCCCGGCAGCACCACCGGCGGTGGCGGCACCAGCTGCCCGAGCGCGGGCAGCGCAGTGCCCGCCACAATCCATGCCTGAACCGCGACCATCCCGCGCGCCATGCGCGACCACATAGCAGTCGTCATAAGAACTCTCCCGCACTGGTGTCCCTTGCCGCCCCTTCCCGAGCGTGCCTGAGGGCTACAGCCTGCTGGCGAGCACTCTACCAAATTCGCTTGCGCCGCACAAGCGTGTATTTGCAAGATCGCGAAAGAAGCGCGCAAGTGCTTTCGTGCTTTGCTTCTGACTCAAATTCACGTGGTGCGTCATCACACATACGATTGTCGTGTTTGCCACAGTTTTGTGCGTTCCTGTGCGATGTACACACAGATTCGTGTGTTCGCGCGACTCGACTCGCGCGAGCCAGCGCGCTTCGCGCATTCGATCACTGCGTTTGCCTTGCGGCTTCGTCGCTTTCTGATATCATGCTCGCATGGGCGGACGTGGTCTTTCGTTCTCGATGTTCGCACGCTGCGCGATGCTCATCGCCGCTTGCTGGCCCATGCCCAACGCACGTGCGCAAGCCGTCGTCGCGCCAGCGCAACCTTCCAATCAACCCGTCGTCCAGCCCAACGACTCGCTCGCCCTCGCAGACCTTGTTGCACTCGCCGCGCAGCGAGCGAAGGTCCGCCTCGAGTTTGACCCAGCGCTTCTCACCGGATCGGTCGCACTCGCTCTCCCAACGGGCGTTTCCGACCGCGAGCTTTGGTCGCTCACGGGCCAGGTCCTCGCGCAGCGCGGCTTCACCACGGTGCGTCTGGCTGGTGCCACCTCACTCAGCGTGGTGCGAAGCGCCGAGGCTGCGTCGCTCGCCGCGATCGATGTCGCTGCCGATGCTCGCGCCCAAACGCCAGCCTTCCCACCTGCGTTTTCCGCCCGTGCCGTCCCTGTGCTCAGCGGCAACACCCGCTCCGCGATCGACGCGCTCCGTCCTCTCCTGTCCAAGGGCGTCGGAGCTGTCAACCCGCTGGGCGAGTCGGGCGTCATCGTCGTCGCCGACTACACCTCCAAGCTCGACGAGGTGCTGCGCATCCTCGACACGGTTGAAGCCCCAAGGCCCAGCGGCGTTGTGCTCGAGCCCGTCGTTGTGCGTTTCGCTAAGCCCTCCGCGCTCGCGGCACTCGTCACGCAAGTGAGCACCAAGCAGCAAGCCGTGGGCGGGCCCAAGGTTTCGGGCGAGCTTGTCGCGTCCGACGCCGACGCGACGGTCTACATCATCGCCCCCAGCGCGCACGCGCAGCACTGGAAGGACCTCCTCGCGCAGTTCGATCGTGCCGAGCCCCTCGAAACCCACGACTATCGCCCCGCCACCTTCGCTGCGAGCGATGTCGCCGCGCTGCTCGAGGAGTACCTCGCCTCCCTCCCCAACAAGAGCGAAGCGAAGGCCGCGATCGTGGTCGATGAGCTGACGGGCACCCTCATCATCACCGCCGCGCCCTCGCTCCACGAGAAGGTCCGCAGTTTGCTCGCTCGCCTCGATGCGGCACAGACGGGCCCGCTCCCGCTCCGCTCGTTCCCCATCCGCAACCGCCCCGTGGGCGAGCTGCTGCGCACGCTCGAACAACTCATCGACGCAGGTGCTCTTGCTTCCGACGGTTCAACCGACGCGAGCGCACTCCCCGCGCTCCGCGAGAGCGCCTCGCAAACGAGCTTCCGCGACGTGCGCACCGGCACCGCGCCGCTCCTGCCCAGCACGCCAAACCCAGCCCGCGAGGCAAGCTCCGGCGAGTCCTCTGGCCCGCGCCTCACTGCCGACGAATCCACCAACACTCTCATTGCGATCGCCGAGGCGCGCGTCCTTCGCCAGCTTGAGGACTTGCTCGTGTTGCTCGATGTTCGCCAACCCCAGGTCATGCTCGAGGTGCTGCTCGTCAGCGTGACCGACACCGAAGCCATCAACCTCGGCATCGAGCTCGAGAAGCTCGGAACCATCGACGGCGGGACGTACAAGCTCGCCTCGCTCTTTGGTCTCAGCTCCAGCGGCAGCGGCGGGCGCACCGTGGGAGACTCCACGGGCCTCACCGGCGCAGTCCTCAAGCCGGGCGAGTTCAGCGCGGTCGTGCGTGCGCTGCAAGCCGTCAACCTTGGTCGGTCCGTCTCGACGCCCAACGTCCTCGTCTCCAACAACGAGCAAGCAACGTTCTCCTCGGTGTTGTCGCAGCCCTTCGTCCGCACCGACACGACGACCAACACCGCGACGAGTTCTTTCGGCGGCAGCGACTCTGCGGGCACGACCATCAGCGTGCGCCCGCAGATCGCGCAGGGCGATCACCTTGTGCTGACGTACAGCATCAACCTCAGCTCGTTTGTCGGTACACCCGCCGCTGCGGGCCTGCCGCCCCCCAAGCAGCAAACCAACGTCAACTCCGTCGCGACGATTCCCGACGGACACATCATCGCCGTGGGCGGGCTCGACCTCGTGAGCGACAGCAAGAGCACGAGCCAAGTGCCCTTGCTCGGAGACATTCCGCTCGTCGGCGAGCTCTTCAAAAGCCGCTCGCGCGGGTCGAGCCGCAACAAGTTCTTTGCGTTCATCCGCGCCTCGGTGCTGCGCAGCGAGACGTTCGACGACCTGCGCTTCCAGAGCTTGCAAGCCGCCGACGCGGCGAGCGTCCCGCCCGATTGGCCCTCGGTCGAGCCCATGCTCATCGACGCTCCACGCTAACTCATCATGCCCAAAGCCGCCCAAGCTCCGCCGTCCGCCGACGCCTTCGCGCCGCCCAGCGAGCGGTTCCTTCGCGCAATCGCTCCCGACTTTGCCCGTCGGCACTTGCTCCTGAGCGAAGGCACCGTCGAGCGCGATGGTGTCCACGTCGAGCAGTTGCTCATCGCCGATCGCACGCCCGAGCTTGTCATTCATAACGTCGCCGCGTTGCTGCGGTCGCCCGTGCACACGCGGCGCGTTCCGTCCGAGGCTCTCGCGCGCCGAATCGACGCCGTGTATCGCGATGCCAGCAGCGCGCCCACCGAGCCCGCCCCAAGTGTCCTGCCACCCCGCACTGGCCCCTCCTTCGACAGCCAGGTCGAGGCAACGCTCGCCGCGTCGGAGCAAGACCTCCTCCGCACCGATGGCAAAGCCGCGCTCGTCCGCCTCGTCGACCTCATCCTCTTCGAGGCCCTCTCGCATCGCGCAAGCGACGTGCACATCCACCCCTCGCGCGAGTGCACGCTCGTGCGCGTGCGCGTCGACGGCTCGCTTCGCACGCTTCGCCGCCTGCCGCCCGCCTTTGGCACGCCTATCGCCAGCAGAATCAAGGTCATGGCGGGGCTCGACGTTGTCGAGCGTCGCATGCCGCAGGACGGCCGCGCATCGGTCACGCTGGGAGACGCTACCGACCCGATGTTCCGGCGGGTGGAGATTCGCGTCAGCACCCTCCCTTCCACATTTGGCGAGCGCATCGTGCTGCGACTGCTCGACCCCGCACGCGCCAACCACGCTGCGAGCTTCGCGGGCCTTGGCATGCCCGATGCGCTTGCAAGCGCCTACGCCCTCCGCGTCAATCGCGCCAGCGGCATCGTGCTCTCCACGGGCCCCACAGGCAGTGGCAAGACGACCACGCTCTACACCACGCTCGCGTGGCTTAGTGCCCACCACTTCCGCAGCCAGACCGAAGGGTGCGAGCTGAACATGATGACCATCGAGGACCCCGTGGAGTACGACCTCTCGCATGGCGCGAGCACTCCACTCGTCATCAGCCAAACGCAAGTCGACGTGCGCAAGGGCATGACCTTCGCCTCGGGGCTTCGCCACATTCTGCGCCAAGACCCCGACGTCATCATGGTGGGTGAGATTCGCGACGAAGAGACGGCGCGCATCGCCGTGCAGGCAAGCCTCACGGGCCACATCGTGCTCAGCACTCTGCACACGAACGACGCACCCTCTGCTATCGCGCGCTTGCTTGACCTCTCCATCGAACCTTTTCTGCTTGCTACCGCGCTCTCCGCGGTGCTCGCGCAGCGCCTCGTCCGCCTCTCTCACACCGAATGCCAGGGCCTGGGCTGCCCGGCCTGCCTGCACTCGGGCTTTGCGGGGCGCACGGGCATCTTTGAGCTGCTCATCGTCGACGAAGCCCTCCGCGCCGCCATCACCCGCGGCGCATCGACCGACGAACTGCATCGCGAGGCGATCCGCTCGGGCATGATTCCCCTGCGTGACTCGGGCAGCGCCCTTGCTGCGGCTGGCGCGACCACCCTCGCTGAGGTCGAGCGTGTGATCGACCTCGACATGGAGGTGCCCACCACATGACCGCCCTCGCCCCCACCACGCGCCGCTCTGCCTGGCTGGTTGCTGCCGCCACTGCGCTGGCCTTCGCGGGCTTGCTGTTTGCTGTGCTGCCGCCAGCGCCCGTCGCGCGACCGCCGACCGCCGTGAACGCGAAGCCCGCTGCCCCACGCGAAGAAACTCCCGCAACTGCGCCCACCGACGACGCGTTTGTTCTCGCCTTCGCTCGCCACGATGCAGTCCCGCAACCGCGCACCCCGCCGCCCGCGCCCGCCCCACCACCCGCCCCACCACCCGCACCGCCCCCTCCGCCCCAGCCGCCGCGCCTTGTCGCCATCGTCGCGCACGCTGGTTCTTTCGCCGCCCTTCTTTTCAGCCCAGCAACCAACTCCCTCGCCGAGTCGGTCGTGGGCTCACGCGTCGACGATTGGACTGTGCTCGCGCTCTCGCGCGATGCCATCACACTCCGTCACGTCGATGGAACCCGCGCGGAACTTTCGCTCTCCAGCAGTCCGCAGACCCAAACGTCCGCAGGCCCCTCTCCAGCAGCGCACGCTCCGAAGGCGCAGGCTCCGCAGCCCCAAGTGCCGGAGCGACCGCTGTGAACACCCTCACGCTCCCATCATCGAGTCTGCACTGGGCCCGCATCGACGACCTCCAGGGCTCCCCATCCTCCCGCGCTCTGCAAGGTGCCGCGCCCGAGGGCCTGTTGCACATCGCTCAGTCCGACCTGCCGCTTCCGGTCGAGAGTCTGCATGGCGTCTGCTCCGTCACGCCCTCCGGGCACATCGTGCTCTGCCTCATCGAGCGCGCCGCCCTGCGCAACCTGCTCGAGCAGCACCCCGCACTCATGTCGCTCTCACCCGCCGAAGTCCCCGCATTCCTTGGCACGGGCATCGCGCCGCATCGCTTTCAACTGCTTGTCGGCGCGTTCGAGCCCCCCCAACTCGTTCGCACACGCAACGCAAGATATCGCTTCGCCGCCGCGCTCCTCGTGCTCGCCGCGTGCCTCATCAGCGTCGCGCTCGCACGCCGCACCATCGCGCATTCCCACGCAGCAGCCGCGTGGGATGCCCAGGCTCACTCCGCGCGCACCCTTGGCGACCAGACCCTCTCGCTCGCGAAGCTGCAAGCTCTCGCCGCTTCCGCACGCGACCTGCGCGAGCTCGCGAGCCGCCACGAACCAAAGACCGACGCGACACAAGCACTCGCCGCAGCACTCGCCGCGATGCCCAGCCCCTCGCCAGACGACCACGCGGCCTTGCACTCGCTGCGCATCACTCAGACCGACATCCAAGCCCGCCTTGCCGCAACCAACCCCGAGGCGCTGCTTCAATCGCTGGGCGAACTTGAAGGCTGGCAAAGGCTCGCCCCATCGCTCGCGAGCCGGCCAGAGTCCACCCAGATCGACCTGCGCTGGAGCAAGGCACAACCCCCATGACACGCCTCGCACCACCCAACCTCACCCTGCTCGCTGCCACTGCCATCAGCCTTGCAGTGCTTGGCATCGCGACGTGGGCTCACGCCCGCGCCAGCGAGCGATTGCACGCCTCGCAAGCCGGCGCGCAGCTTGCCTCGCGTGCGCGTGCCGACATCGATGCCTCGCCCCTGCGCCAACGCAGCAACGACGCCCAACCCTCCGCCACCGCCCTGTTGCAGAGCCTCCACGCCTGCACCGCCGCCGCTGGCTTTGAGCCCAGCGTGCTCGCTGCCTTCTCGCCCACAACCGCGCGGCCGCTGGAAGGCGCGGGCGAAGCAACGCTCTACACCCATCGCGCCACGCTCTTGCTTCGACTGCCGACGATGGAAGCGCTCGGTCGCTGGCTCCAGGCATTTCATCAGCAGCAAGCCGCCGCGTCTGCGTCCGAGGCGCCGCAATCATCCTGGCGAGCCATCGAGTGCACCCTCACGCGCACCGCAACCGACAGTCGCCAACTTGTGGAGTTCTCACTCATCGTGGAATGCCTTTCGGAGAACGCCACCTGATGCCCCGCTGCTATCCACAACCTCTCTGCATGCTTGCGTGCTCGCTCTGCCTCGCCTTCGCGGGCTGCGCACAAAGGCCCGCGAGCCTCTCGCCCGAGCCCGCACCAGTCGCTCCGCCCAGCGAGACCGACCTCGCCTCGCTCCGCGCCCGCGTCAGCGCCGATCCGTACGACGGCGTCTCGCGCAACAACCTGGGCGTCGCCCTTCTGAGCACAGGCGACCTGGGCGAAGCCGCCAGCCAGTTTGACCAAGCGAGCAAGCTGCTCCCGGGCCGCCCCGACCCGCGGCTGAACCTGGGCCTCGCCTTCGAGCGAGCAGGCCGCCTGAACGACGCGCTCGCGGCGTACCAATCCGCCCACGACGCCGACCTCGACTGCATGCCCGCGACGCAAGCCCTCGCACGCACGCGCCTGCTGCTGAACCAGCCAGGAGAGGATCTGGACTCGCTACTCAAGGACATTGCGATGCGGGGCCAAACGAGTGCTTGGCGCGAGTGGGCGCAGTCGCTGCTGCGGCAGCGGGCGAAGTAGGTGCGCGCGAAGTAGGTGGTAAGGCATCGAGTCGCGGTCGATGGCAAAACGACGCAACCGACGTGAGCTCCGTGAGCGGCACGAGCTCACCGAATGATGGATCAGCGGGCTGCTTCATTGCGCGCGAGGCCGCTGCGCGCTTGGCTCGTGCTGGCATGGTCAATCCTCCGCGCTCGGTCGACGTGACCCAAGAGCATACTCCCTATTGCGCACACTGCAACTGCCGATAGAACTGCAAGCCTGTGAACCCTTCGCGCTTGACCATTCGGCGCAACACATCGCTCGCCACAAGGTCGTTCAGACGGTGGTGCTTCACGCGGAAGATGTGGCAGTCGTCGGGAATCATGGATCGCACGACACACGCCTGCACGACCGAAGACCGCTCCTCATCGATGCAGTCGACCCTCCGAAATGCCGCCATCTGAAAGTACTCGCCGCGAATGAATGAGCCGTCGAGCCGCTTGATAGTGACAGGCACATACTTCGCGGCCTTGGGGTCAAGGTCTTCGATGAAAGCTCGGAGGCGGGTGGAGACAATGATGCCACTGCCTCCCCACGGGACATCTTCGAGACCGTTGCCGACGTTGGACTCGTCATACAACAGCGGCCCTTTCAGCCGCGGCACGCGCGCGTAATGGTTGCAGGCGTACGCATTGGTGGAGTTTACACCAGTTCTGACGTCCACCACCCACCTCGGCGTACGCGACTCGTCGGCATTCGCTGCGTCACTCAAACTCCATACCTTGTTGTGCGGCATGCTGCCTACCTCCTCCTCGCTCGAAAACACTCCCGCAACAGCTCCCCGCTCTCCGCCCCGCGCACGCCACCGATCGCCGGAGCCAAACCGATGCCGCCCAGCCCGGCGGTCAACTGTACCGTTACTCTGCGCACACGCCGCCGCCTCTGTCTTGGATCGCGCAAGCTCGGCGAATGCCACGAAGTAGTCGGTGTAGGGGGTACAACTCAGAGAACTTGTTGTCGTGTGCACGCTCTTGAATCACCCAGGACATGTCGCTCGTATGAAGCGTGACGACCGGGCGATGCTTGCCCTCCGGTTCAAGCACGATGCGCACATCGGTGATTGCATCGTACATGATTGTGGAACAACACCTTCCTGGAGTGTAGATTCGCAGGCCAAGCGATCCGAGTTCGATCGCGTATGGCAGATTGTGTGTTGCATCAATAACTGCCAGCATGCGACCGATGTCTTGTGTAGATTGTGATATTGGAGCGTCAACAAAGCCGTAGCAGTCGCGCGCGAGCCTTGTAATAGTTGACTCTATTAAATTCATCATGGGTCATGACTCGCTGGGCGGGTTCTCGCGACACAGCTTCATCACCATATGGTAGAGGTCTTGACCACTACGGTTGTTCCGGAACTCGCTCTCCTTGAAGGACAGGTAGAACTTGCTCGGGCGCATGCCTCGGAACCGGCTCATCACGGTCTTCTCTTACCCCCGGAAGCCTCTGCTGTTGTTGACATGGTTCACGCAATGCGTGCCCGCAGAGCTAGCGCCTGCGAATGTCCGCACAACCCCTCGCATGCCCTGTCGTCGGATGCCGCCGCCCCCTGCGAATCATCCCCACGTCATCGAACGCTCACTCATAGGTCACACCTGTCCTCTGGCTTGTGAAGGTAACCATACCCGATGTAACACGCCTCAGCTCGAACAACGTCCTGAAGCCGCTCGATCAACTCCACGACTCGCATGAACCGTTGCTTGTCACCGTCCTTGTCGCGATACATCAGTACGTACGGCCCACCATCATACATTCGTAGCGTATCCGTGTTCGCCTTGACATCCATCACTCTCTCGAACGACCATGGCACGCCATCGATTGTCGCATGCATGACCCTTAAGCCAACATCATCACCTCTGTCGTTCCAAAAGCTGAGCAGCTGCTGGTCTGGAGGCAAGCTGGCCGCTGGCTCATCATTCCAAAATATAACGGTAACGTCAGTAGCGACGGCGCGGAGTAGTTCATAAGCACTGGCGTTGCGATCACCACGATAGTGAAAGAACACGACTTCAAACCACTGCACTCCCTGCTCATCGCAAATCTGGTATACTTGCTCAAACAACTGTGCTCTCTCTGGTGGCACTGCTTGCCTCCTCCTGGACTCACTTGTGCGAACACGACGCGTCTTGTCCCGGCATCACTCGTCTGTTCCGTTTCATACGCAAACTTCCCCTGCCCAAGCCTATGAAGAGCGCGCGCCGAATGCCAGCCGCCAACACCCTCGGTCCACGACCTCATTCATGCACTCACTCCTTCCGCCTCTAGCACGAGCAAGGTCGGCTCCTCGCCCCATCACTCCGCTCCGACACTCTCTCTTTTCCTGTATTCGCTACTTCCTCCTCGCTCGAAAAAACTCCCGCAACAGCTCCCCGCTCTCCGCCCCGCGCACGCCGCCGATCGCTCGCACGCGGTGGTTTAGGCGCTCGTCGCACAGCACGTTCCCTAGGCTGCCCACAAACCCGGCCTTGGGGTCCATCGCGCCAAACACCACGCGCCCGATCCTTGCCTGCACGAGCGCGCCGGCGCACATCGCGCAGGGTTCGAGCGTCACGACCAGCGTGCATGCGTCTAGCCGCCAGGTGCCTAGGGCCCGCGAGGCCGCTTCGAGGGCATCGATCTCGGCGTGGCCTGTCGCGCGCTGCGTCGCCTCGCGCGTGTTGCCTGCCTGCGCCACGACCTGCCCCGTCTGCGTGATATAGACCACCGCCCCTACGGGCACCTCGCCCCGGGCCCCAGCCTCGCGGGCCTGGGCCAGTGCCTGCTCCATCATCTGTAGGTCCACGCTCGTGGCGTGCTCGGCACCCAAGGGCTGCACCCACGCCCCCTGCCCCACGGCTTGCGCAGGCTGGCCCGCCCCGATGCGAGAGAACCACGCCCGCACCCGCCCCAGAAGGGTCAAATCGCGATGGGTTAAATCGCTCAGGGTTGGATCGCTGCCTGCCACAGTGCCCGCAGCGTATTCGCTGCGGCGCCCCCCGCTTCTCTTCCCGCCGCACCGTCCACTCGGAAAACGTTCGGTGGCTGCCCAGTCCGCCTTCGCCGCCCGACCCACTGCCCGGCCCACTGCCCGGCCCACCCCCCAAGACACTTGCCCACGTTTTCCTCGCCGCCTAACATCCTTTCCCCCACGCTCTTCACCGGGCGGAGGGGCTGGGCTTCATACGCCCTGTCTCACACAACTTTGCCGCTGCTTCACACCCAGCGACCCGCCCGGCCCGGCAGGCCGCGAACCAACCCCCCGTCTGGGGCTTGTGCAACTGTCTTCAGTTGCACGCAGCTTCGGGCTCGGCGGGCAACGCGAGTTTCGAGGGGCTGCGTCGCATGAGCGACCGCAAGCGTTTCGAGGTCGCAGAACAGGATTGTGCTCATGTCGTCTCGTCGCCAAACCACGCTCATCACCAACCCCAACGATGTTTCCCGTCGCTGGTTCGTCGTCGATGCCTCGGGCGTTTCGCTCGGTCGCCTCGCCGTCGAAGTTGCTGCTGTCCTCACGGGCAAGCACCGCCCCGAGTACACCCCGCACGTCGATACGGGCGAGTACGTCATCGTCACCAACGCCGGCAAGATCGGCCTCACGGGCCGCAAGGGCGAGCAGCGCATCAAGATGCGCTACACCGAGTATCCCGGTGGCCTCAAGAAGGAAACCTACACGCAGGTGCGCGACGAGAAGCCCGAGCTGCTCGTGAAGGACGCTGTCCGCCGCATGATGCCGAAGAACCGCCTGTCGCGCGTCATGCTGAAGAAGCTCACCGTCGTCGAGGGCACCAGCCACGACTTCGCGGCTCACAAGCCCATCCCCATGACCATCGGCTAAGCCAGCTGCTGGTGGCACAGGCGTCTCGCCTGTGCCCCTCTCAAGTTTTCACACGCCGTGCCCCCTGCCCTCTATGTCGCAGCCCAAGGCACGTTGAAGATAACCAAACCTCTTTCCCAGAAAGCACGTCCTATGTCGAAGAACAGCCTGAACCTCGAAATCCCTGGCATCGGCACCACCCTCTCCGCAAGCCTGGGCACCACGGTCGTTGCTCCCGCAGCGCCAGTCGAGCCCGCCCGCCCCGTGCGCGTCGCCAAGCAGGCCGACAAGCGCGGCTGGTGGTGGGGCACCGGTCGTCGCAAGACCGCCGTCTGCCGCGTCCGCATGAAGCCCGCCGAGGGCAGCAAGGCCGTCATCACCGTCGAAGCCAACGGCAAGGACGCTCGCCCGATCGAGATCTACTTCCCTGAGCAGCGCGACCGCACCGACAGCATCGCCGCCCTCGTCCTCACGAGCACCGTCGGTCGCTTCCAGATCGTTGCCAAGTGCCACGGCGGCGGCACCATGGGCCAGGCCCAAGCGATGCGCCTCGCCATCGCCCGCGCCCTCGTGAACTTCGACCCCAACCTCTACGTTCCGCTCCGCGAAGCTGGCTTCATGACCCGCGACGCCCGCGAGGTCGAGCGTAAGAAGTACGGTCAGCCCGGTGCCCGCCGCCGCTTCCAGTTCAGCAAGCGCTAATCACTCTTGTCGCGCTTCTCGCGCAACAACGCATCAAGCCCCTTCCACCCCATCGCCCTGCGATGGGGTTTTTCTTTGCTCACCCCCTGCTTTATCCCGCTCCCGGTTCGCCGTTCGCTTCCGCCACTGCCTCCCGAGTACCCTCCCCACCTGCCCCCAAAGAACCCGCACCACTTCGCCCTGCTCGACCCGCTTCGTGGCCTCGCCTCGCTGCTGGTGGTGCTCCACCATCTCCCGGGCCAGCCCATGGGCCGCTGGGCGGGCGAGGTGGGCGTCATGCTGTTTTTCGTTATCAGCGGCTACTGCATCGCCGCCGCCTGGCACCGCGCCCTGCAGCGCGCCATGCTCGATCCCACGGTGCCCCCAACGCGCGTGGTGGGCACGTTCTTCCTGCGACGTGTCCGCCGCATCTTTCCGCCATGGTGGGCGGCTCTCGTGCTGTGGGTGGTGTTCGTTGGGCTTGAGCGCGCCCTCGCCATCTCGCCGGGCGTGTGGAGCCTCAACGCGCTGCTGCTGCACTGGGTGCACCTGCCAACGCACCCCACGCCCATGGGCGTCGCCAGCGCAAACCCGATCGCGATCCTGGGCATCGCTTGGACGCTCTGCTACGAGGAGCAGTTCTACATCCTCGTCACGCTGCTGCTCGGGCTTGCCCTCGTGCTCGCGACCCGGCTGCACGATGCGACACTCCGCGTCGTGGGCCTGGTTGCACTCGCGCTGCTGGTGGGCAGCCTCGCGTGGGTGGTTGCCCTGCCGCATCGCGCCACAGGCCTTTTGCCCGATTATCTCTGCCACTTTGGGCTAGGCGTGCTGCTGCACGCCGCCCTCTGCGTGCTGCAAGGCAACGCCCGCAAGGCCGCCCTCATCGCACTCGTGCTCGCGTGCGCTGTCGCCCTCGGCGCACACACCCTGCGCTATCCCGATGTCCCCTTGCTCGCAGATAGCGTGCGACGCGTGCGGCACGTCTCGAGAGAGCTCGTGGTCGCCTCCGCCGCCGCGCTCCTGCTGCTCGCGCTCCGTCCGCTGGATGGTCGCTGGCTCGCGCTGAGCTCGCACACCCTTCGTTCAGTGCGTTGGTGTGCTCGCTGCCTCGCCTTTCTGGGCAGCATCTCCTACAGCCTCTACCTCACGCACACCATCCCCGCAGAGCGCGTGCAGCACCACGCCTCTATGCTCTCTGCCCACATGGGCCTCACGGGCCCCGCCCACACCGCCTTGCTCACCACCCTCCACCTCGCCAGCCAGTTGCTCCTCGCCGCGCTCTTCTGGTGGCTTGTCGAGCGACACTTCGTTGGGTCAGCCGCCCCACGCGCCCCCGCCGCTCCGCGTTCACCATAATCCCGCTGCCCGCTCCCCCTTATCCTCCCGGCCTTGCAGCACTCCACAACCCCACCCGACCCACTCAAGCAGCTCTCCGGCGTCGGCGTGCTGGGCCTGCTCACGCTCACCGCGCCCGTCATCGGATCCATCGCCCTCTTCTGGGTCATGGGAGCGACCGAGCTTGGCCCTTGGCTCAAAAGCCACGGCATCCTCGCGATGATCGCCTACGCCGCGGTCTTCGCCCTGCTCACGGGGTGCGCCCTCATGCCCACCTATGCCATGAGCGCCTTGGGCGGCTTTGCCTTTGGCGCAACGCTGGGCACGCCCGCCGCCCTTGCGGGGCTCGTGGGCGGAGCGGCGCTGGGCTATTTGCTCGGAGGCAAAGCCAGCGGCGATCGCGTGCGTCACGTCGTTGACAGCGAGCCCCGGTGGAAAGCGGTGCACGATGCGCTGCTGGGCAACGCCGCCCAGCCCAAAGCCCGACGCTGGTGGCGCACGCTGGGCTTCATCGCGCTGCTGCGCTTCCCGCCCAACTGCCCCTTCTCGTTCACGAATCTGCTACTGAGCAGCCTGCGCGTCCCCTTCGGTGCCTATCTCCTGGGCACACTCACGGGCATGGCCCCGCGCACCGCCCTCGCCGCCATCATCGGCGCGGGCGTGCAGCAGATGACCAAAGACCAGCTCTCCGTGCCCACGCCCTGGCTCGTTGCGGGCATCGTCTCCGCCGTTGCAGTCGTCATGATCATCGGCAGCATCGCGCAGCGAGCCCTCGCGCGCATCACGCAGAAAGGTGCCTGAGGAGCCTCATGCGGGCCCATCGAGCACAGCCCGCACCACGCGCTCTGCCTGCTCGCGCGTGGGCGTGCACGCCAGCAGCTCTGCCGCCTGCGCCTCGCTGATGCGCTCCTCATCCCAGGGCCACCCCGCCAGCAGCTCGGTCATGTCCAGCCGCACGGCGCCGGGCCTCGCGCCCAGCTTCTTCAGCCACGTGCGCTGCGCTTTCGCGAAGTGCCGCGTCTGCACCTTGATCGCCTCGACGCCCTCTTGCAGCGTGCACCGCCCCCGCAGATGTTCAACGAGCTGCTTGTATCCCAGCGCCTCCCCCGCCTGCGCCCCCAGCCCACCACCCAGCCCGCCCCCGGCCATCAGCCCGCGCACCTCGTCCAGCAGCCCGCGCTCCATCATCCGCTTCACCCGCGCGTTGATCCGCCTGTTGAGCAAGGGCGTGGGCCAGTCTACGACGATGAGTGCGAAGTCGCTCTCGGTTGCCGCGCTCCCGCCATCCCACTGCCGCTGGTGCTCGCTCATCGGTTTCCCCGTCAGCTCATACACCTCAATCGCCCGCACCGTGCGCCGCACGTCGTTGCGGTGCAGCTTGCTCGCGCTCGCGGGGTCCACACGCTCCAGCCTCGCGCGGAGTTCGTCCACGGGCAGCGCGTGCAGCCGCTCGCGCAGGGCCACGTCCGCCGCGGGCCCCTCGAACATCCCATCCACCAGCAGCTTGATGTACAGATGCGTGCCCCCCACCACGATGGGCACCTCCCCGCGCTCGCTGCACGCGTCGATGCACGCCCGCGCCCGCGCGAGCCAGTCCGCCGCCGTGAGCGCCTCGCTGGGAGCAACGATGTCCACCAGCTCGTGCGCCACGCCCCCGCGCTCGCTCTCGCTGGGCTTGGCGGTGCCAATGTCCATCCCGCGATAGATCTGAAACGCATCTGCCGTCACGATCCGCGATGCCACACCCCGCTCGCGCAGCGCGTGCGCCACGAGCACGCCAAGGTCGCTCTTGCCGCTCGCGGTCGGACCGATGATCACAGGCACTCGCCGCACGCTTCCTGCCTCCGCCCGTTTGCCCGCCCTTCGCGTCACCGCGGCTGCTGCCAGCACGCCACGCGCTCAAAAAACCGCGCAGCGGGCCCAAGAATACACCATAAACCGCCGCAAATCCCGCCGTGCGAGGGATTTGCAGCCCGCTGCCCTCTATCATCATCCCCTTATGCCCCTGCCCCGCATCGCCATCGTTGGTCGCCCGAATGTGGGCAAGAGCTCGCTGATGAACATGATCGCCGCCACCAAGGTGTCGATCGTCGACCCCACCGCAGGCACGACGCGCGACCGCGTCACCGCCATCGTCGAGCTCGACCCACCCGTCCGGACCCGGGGCGAAGTGCCACAAAAACCAAAGCCCGTCGAGATCGTCGACACGGGGGGATTTGGCGTCTATGTCGTCGAGGGCGCACGCTTTGATGAGGTGGGCAACGACCTGCAACGCCTCACGGGCGACATCGAGTTCCAGATCCGCCAGGCCGTCGAAGGCGCAGACCTCATCCTCTTCGTCGTCGATGCCCAGGCGGGCGTCACGCCCGCAGACCAGCACATCGCCCGCCTGCTGCGCGAGGGCACCTTCGCCCAGCGCCGCAGAAAGATCGCGGGCGAGGCCGAGCTCCGCGCCGAGCGCGACACGCTGCCCGCCGAGGCACCCCGCAAGGCTCCGCCCATCCGCGTTGTTGCGAACAAAGTCGACGGGCAGCGCTGGGAGGCCCACTCGGCAGAGCTCAGCAGCCTGGGCTTTGGCGAGCCCATTCAGATCAGCGCGATGAACAACTACATGCGCCGCGAGTTTCTCGACAGCGTCTACCTCGCGCTGCCAGAGACGACAGACGACGCCGTGCGGGGCCCGCGCGCCGACATGTTCCTTGCCATCATCGGCAAGCGCAACTCGGGCAAGAGCACCCTCATCAACACCCTGGTGGGCGAGCAGCGCGTCATCGCGAGCGAGATCCCCGGCACCACGCGCGACGCCGTCGACGTCGCGATCCCCTTCGAGGGCAAGACCATCATCGCGATCGACACCGCGGGCCTGCGCCGCAAGCGCAGCTTCCAGAACATGATCGAGGAGTTCGCGTTCGATCGCCTCAAGCGCAGCATCGATCGCGCCGACGTCGCCATGCTCCTGCTCGACGCGACCGAGCCCGTGAGCCAGGTCGACGAGCAGCTCGCGATGCTCGCACAAAAAGGCTATAAGCCCGTCGTCATCGTCGTGAACAAATGGGACATGGTCGAGGGCCAGCGCGACCAGCGCGGGCGCGTCATCACCACCAAGACCTACGAGGACTACATCCGCACCGAGCTGCGGGGCCTCTGGTTCGCCCCCATCAGCTTCATCAGCGCCAAGAGCAACCGCAACGTGCGCGACACGATGCGCCTCGCCTTCGAGATGCGCGAGCAATCTGCCAGCCGCGTCACCACGGGCAAGCTCAATCGCCTCGTGCGGGGCGTGCTCGACAAGCGCGGCCCAAGCGACCGCATCGGGCGCTTCGCGAAGGTCTACTACGTTGCTCAGACGGGCATCGAGCCCCCGACCGTCACCCTCGTGGTGAACCACCCCGACCTCTTCACGCCAAACTACCTGCGATTCCTCTCCAACCGTTTCCGCGAGGAGCTCCCCTTCTCCGAGGTTCCCATCCGCATCGTCGTCCGCGCCCGCCGCCAGCGCGAGGACGACCTCGTGAGCGCCGAGGAGGGTGGCTCGGGCCACACCATCCGCGTCTCGCGCGGTCGCAAGGGCGTGGATGAGGCCCTCTCGGGCAAGCGCCTCCACGGCAGCAGCACGCCCGCCAAGGGCATGGTCGCGGGCGACGACGAGGGCGATGGCCTGGGCGACCTCTGGCTCTCCGACGAGCTGAGCAGCCCCGTCGATATGGACCAGTTCGACGTCAACAGCGACGCGAAGGCCTTCGGCAGCGACGATGCGCCCGAGGACGATGGCCCCGTCCGCATGACCGACCGCCGCGCCCGCCGCAACCTGAACACCGACGTGCAGCCGACTGACACTGAGCTGAGCACGAGTGATGCTGATGACACGGGCAAGAAGGCCAAAGCAGCAAAGAGCAAACCTGCAAAGCCCACGGCAACAAAGAGCAAGCCTGCGAAGCTCACGGCCGCAGAGCCCGGGGCAGCAAAGCCCAAGGCCGCCAAAGAGACCACCAAGAAGCCAGCGAAGAAGGCAACAGCCAAGCCCGCTGCCAAGGCCGCCGCAGAGCCCCTCGCTAAGGCCGCTAGGAAGCCCGCCAAGAAAGCCGCCTCCAAGCCAAGCAAAGCGCTACCCAAAGCCCCCACCAAGAAGGCCACGAAAAAGCCCGCCCCAAAGCCCAAATAGTCTGTTTCGCCTGTCCCCTGTCGCTTGTCTCTTGTCCCCTCTCTCCCCCCCCGCTCCCCGCTCCCCGTTCCCCGCTCCCCCTCCATGCTCTACCGCGTCTGCAAAAGCTTCGAAGTCGAGTCAGGCCACATGCTCAGCAAGCATCCGGGCCGGTGCAAGTATCCGCACGGGCACTCGCGCCGCATCGACATCATCGTCTCGAGCCCCACGCTCGATGCCAACGACATGGTCTGCGACTTCAAGGCCCTCAAGCTCGCCGTTGCCGACGCGATCGACGCCTACGACCACGCCATGGCGATGAACAGCACCGATCCGCTGCTGCCCACGCTGCAAGCCCAGCACGCGCGCCTCGTGGTCTACACCAATGAAGACCCCACGACCGAGGTCATGGCCCGGCGCATCTTCGAGCTCGTCGCGAGCAAAGTCGGCACGACCTTCACCAGCAAGGACGGCATCCGCTACGCCCTGCCCTCAACGCTCTGCGTCGAACGCGTCCGCGTGACGGAGACGAGCACGAGCTGGGCGGAGTATGGGATGTAAGAGGTGTCGAGGTGTCAAGGTGTCGAGGGCGCGACGGATGTGCCGCTCGAGCAACCCCGCCCGTCGCCGCGACCCAAAGTCTTCTCTCTTCCCCTCGACACCTTGACACCTTGACACCTCGACACCTCTATACTTTTCCAACCACCGTGCGTTGCCGCACCCGGGCGAAAGCCCGCGTCTGGAGTTTCCTGCGTCATGCTCCCTAAACCACCGCCTCGTGAAGCCACGCTCGGCTTTCTGCTCTGCCCGCCCTTTCGCATCTACGGCGAGTCCATCGCGGGCGAGATCACCACGCTCATGATCCCCGAGCTCGACCTGGGGTTCGACATCGGCAGCTGCCCGCGGGCCATGCTCAGCAGCAAGCACCTCGCCATCACCCATGGCCACATGGACCACATCGGCGCCCTCGCCTACTACTGCTCGCAGCGCCGCTTCCAGGGCATGGGCGATGCCAAAATCGTCTGCGACGAACGCATCGCCCCCGCCATCCGCACCATGATGGATGGCTTCAGCGACCTCGAGGGCCAGCGCACCCCCTACACCCTCATCCCCGTCCAGCCCGATCAGCCCGTCGAGATCAAGAACAACATCCTCCTCCGGGGCTTTAAGGCCGAGCACACCTGCCCCGCCTTTGGATACACCGTCGCCGAGAAGCGCACCAAGCTCAAGGCCGAGTTCCTGGGCCTGCCCCAGGAGAAGCTCAAGGAGCTCAAGGACGGCGGCACCGACATCACCTACTCCTTCGAGGTCCCGCTCATTACCTATACGGGCGACACCGCCCCTGGCGCACACCTGCTGCGCGAGGACGTCCGCAAGAGCCAGATCATCATCAGCGAGTGCACCTTCTTCGAGCCCGACCACAAGGAGCGCGCGAAGGTGGGCATGCACATGCACATCGACGACATCGCCGAGTGGCTCCGCGTCGTGGAGTGCCAGTATCTCGTGCTCGTGCACATCAGCCGGCGCACCGACATGATGTACGCCCGCAAGCGCATCGCCGAGGTTGCGGGCCCCAAGAACGCCGAGAAGGTCCTCTTCTTGATGGACTACAAGGCCAACAAGGCCCGCTACGAGGGCCAGCTCATCGCCGCGGGCGAGCCCCTGCCCGGCGCCGATCGCGATCGCCCGCCGCCTCGCGGTGGTGGGCGAGGCCCCGGTGGCGGCTTTGGCGGTGGACCGCGCAGTGGCCCGTCGGGTGGTCCATCAGGCGGTCCGCCAGGCGCGCGCAGCTTCACGCCCCCCAGCTTCCGCCCGCAGACGCGCCCGACCGATGGTGGCGCGCCCAGGCCCCCCATGCGTCCGCTGCCGCCCACCCCGCCCACGCGCCCGCAGCCCTGATTCCGCCCGTCCAGTTCGGCAGCAGGAGGGCCGCTGCTTGCCTGCGCGCCGCGCTCTCGCCGGCTTGCCGCGCGTGTGCGTATCGTGTTGGTGCTCCGCAGGGCTTCGCACATCGTGACGCATCGCCGCTCCCAACCTGTTCGTCATGCAGATGCCAACGGCGCCACCAGCGGCCGTCGTGGCCGCGACGACCTCGCGCACGTCGAGCTCTGGCAGGGGATGCTTGCCTATCTGCGCGAGCACCACGCGCCCATCTGGCGCGAGTGGTTTGACGACATCCTGCCCCTGGGCCTTGTCGCAGGCTCGCTGGAGCTGCGCACGCCTGGCCCTGTCGAGCGCGACCACCTCAGGCTGCAATGCTCGCAGCAGTTCCACGATGCCGCGTGCAGCGTCTCTGGGTTGCTCATGAGCGTGCGGTTTGTCGCACCCGGTGATGTCGCGCAGCGCGAAGGCGACCGCGCGAAGGCTGGCAATGGCCCCTCCGCTGGGCCCGATTCCAATGGTCAGCCCACCGTGCGCGTGCTGGCCCAGGGCAACGGCTCGCTCTCGCACCATCCCCCGGTGCAGGCCCCCGCCCCCCGCCCGCGCGTCACCATCCACGAGCAGCCCGGGTTCGACAGCGTCGTCATCAACCCCGACTTCAGCTTCGACCAGTTTGTGATCGGCTCGAACAACCGCCTCGCGCACGCCGCGGCCCAAGCCGTCGCCGACAACCCGGGCACCGTCTACAACCCGCTGTTCATCCACGGCGGCGTAGGGCTGGGCAAGACGCACCTGCTGCAAGCCGTCTGCCAGCGCATCATCGAGCGCTACCCGCGTGCGAAGCTGCTCTACATCTCGTGCGAGGGGTTTGTGACGCAATACGTCGACAGCGTGCGCAACGCCCGCATGCCCGAGTTTCGCGCCCGCTTCCGGGGTGTGGACGTGCTCATCATCGACGACATCCACTTTCTCGACGAGCGCGACCAAAGCCAGGAAGAGTTCTTCCACACCTTCAACGAGCTCAAGCAGCTGGGCAGGCAGATCATCCTCAGCTCCGACGCCAGCCCCGAGGACGTGCCCGACCTCGAGGCCCGCCTCGTCAGCCGCTTCCGCTCGGGCCTAGTCGTGAAGGTCGAGCCCCCGGACTTTGAGACCCGCATCGAGATTCTGAAGCGCAAGGCCCAGGTGCGAGGCTTTGCTCTGCCCGATGATGTCGCGCGCCTCATCGCAGGGCGCCTCAGCAGTAACATCCGCGAGCTCGAGGGCGCGGTCGTTCGCCTGCAGATCCAGGCACTCGTTGAGAAAGCCCCCATCACCCTCGCCCTCGCCCGCACCGCGCTGGGCGACTCGCCCGCGAAGGCCGTGCCCTTCGAGCCCACCATCCAGCAGGTCGCGGCCCTCGTCGCCGACTATGCAGGCGTGAAAGTGACGGACATGCAAGGCAAGCAGCGCAACCGCTCGATCGCCGCGCCGCGCCACCTCGCGATGTTCCTCTCGCGCAAGTGCACGAAGCAAAGCCTCGAGCAAATCGGCGGCTATTTGGGAGGCCGCGACCACACCACGGTGCTGCACGCGGTGAAGAGCATCGAGGAGCGCCTCGCTGCCGATGCCAACTTCCGCGATCAGGTGGCGAGCCTGGAAGACAAGCTGCGAAATCCTGAGCTTTTGCGATAAAGGCCTGGCGCTGGTTTGCGGGGCGGTTTTGGGGGATTCGTCTGTAAAAACCAACGCTCCGACGCTGAAATCTGTGTGTGGATTGGCTGTGGAAAACCTGCTCGCCGCGCTCGGTTGCGCCGTGTTGATTGAGGTCCTTGACCTTCTTCACACGCCGCTGGGTGCTCACACTTCCGCGCAATCGCCACCGAAGTGACATCTTGTTCAGACTGTGTTTAGATCGCAAGTCTCTGCTCATCAAGTGCTTATGAAACTGATTTGCATTTGTCCCCAAACTGAGCGCACGTACTACAGAGGAATGAAGAGAGAACATCTCTCTCTTTGGATAGAAGACAACACCAAGGATGCAAGGTCGCGAAGCTCGAGCTTTCCCTGGATGCAGTATTGTGGACAACCGCATGCTGTCACCCCGGAAGCCGCAGGCGCAAATCACGCTCGGCGGGTTTGACATCGCGGGCACCACACGCTCGTTCGCTGGGCGATCGTGGCTTGCTTCAGGGGCGTGCCGCAACGCAAGCAGGGCTGCGTGCCCCTCCCATACACCGCGTGCAGCAGCTGGGCTTCTCCGGGCCTTCCTGTGGCATCCACGTAGTCGCGCACGGTCGAGCCCCCCGCCCCCACCGCGCGCACGAGCAACGCCCGCAACTGGGTTGTGAGCACATCCATCGCGGCTGCGGACAAACGATCGCACCGCGCGAGGGGATGCAGCCCCGCCAGGAACAGCGCCTCGTCGGCGTAGATGTTCCCGACGCCCGCTACCACGCGCTGATCAAGCAAGGCAGCCTTGATGCATCGCGTGCTGGATTTCAGGCGTTCGTGCAGGCGCTCGCCCGACACCTGGAGCGCATCGGGCCCGAGGTGGGCGTGCAGCCACGCCCGCATCGCGCGCGGGCTGGGCATGAGCGAGAGCGCACCAAAGCGCCGCGGATCGCGAAACCGCAGCTCGCCCGCGGGTGAGCCATCGGCGTGCTCGAGCTGCCAGCGCGCGTGCACGTGCTCGATGCCGCTGGCGAACGGGCGCACGGGCGAAGCGGCACCATGGGGCACCACGAACAACTGCCCGCTCATGCCCAGGTGCACGCCCAGCACGGGCTCGTCCTCGCCCGCGCCGATGCAGAGCTGCTTGCCCACGCGCTCGATGGTGCGGATGGTGCTGCCTTGGAGCAGCTCGCGCGGCGTGGGCGGTTGCAAGGCTTGTGCGGCGCGGGCCCGCTTGCTGCGCAGCACAGTGCCCGCATCGTCGATGCGCTCGATGATGTCGGTGCGCGCGAGCGTCGCCCGCGCGATGCGCACGCCTCGCAGCAGCGGCAGCAGCGTGGCCCGCACGTGTTCAACCTCGGGCAACTCGGGCATGGGGCATTGTTGGGGTGGCGGGAGGCTTGGTCTTGAGTACAGAGACGAAGAGGAGAGGGAAGAGGGATGGAGGGAAGAAGGGATAAAGGGCAATGCACGGATAAGGTTGGCTTTCGCGCGTCTTGGGTTGCCGCGGTTTCACTCCATCCCTTCTTCCCTTCTTCCCTCTATCCCTCCTCTTCTTCTCATCTTGCTCCTGATCTCTGTGTCTCTGAGCTGAAAGCGGGCCCTCCGAGGCACGCGTCCCACCGGCATTCAACCAGTGCAACAGGCCCGTACGCTTGTGCATGCGCGTGCAAGAACTTGTGACTCTCATGGAGACAATCGCCCCGCTTCGCTTTGCCGAGGACTGGGACAAGGTGGGTTTGCAGGTGGGCGATCTGGGCGAGCAGCTGCGCGGGCCTGTGCTGCTCACGATCGATCTGAGCGAGCAGGTGCTGGACGAGGCCCTCGCGATGCAGTGCGGGGCGATCATCGCCTATCACCCGCCCATCTTTGAGCCCCTCAGTCGCCTCACGAGCAGCACGCCCCGCCAGCGCGTCGTGCTGCGTGCTGCCCGCGCGGGGCTTGCGATCTACTCACCCCACACCGCGCTCGATGCGATCCCTGGCGGCATTACCGATTGGCTCTGCGAAGGGCTGAGCGGCAGCACCGCACCGGGCAAGATCGCGGGCGACTGCCGGGCGCTGCAGCCTTATGCGCGCACCGACAAAACCCAGCAGATGAAGATCGTGACGTTCGTGGCGCGCCCCGACGTGGAGCGCGTGCGCAACGCGCTTGCTGGTGCGGGCGCGGGCATCATCGGCAACTACCAGGTCTGCTCCTTCGCGGTCGAGGGGCGGGGGACGTTTCTTGGGGGCGAGGGGGCGAAGCCCACGGTCGGCAAGGCGGGCAGCCTGGAGGAAGTGGGCGAGGTGCGGCTGGAGATGGTGTGCGGGCGCGATGCGCTGCCCCTCGCGCTCGAGATGCTGCGGCGGTTCCATCCGTACGAAGAGCCCGCGATCGATGTGTATGAGCTGGTGGGCAAGCCTCAGCGCGCCACGGGGGCGGGCCGGCGGCTCTCGCTCGACAAGCCTGTGACGCTCGCGGAGCTTGCGGCTCGCCTCAAGGCGTGGATCGGGCGCGACCACGTGCGCTACGCCGAGGCCCCGGGGTGCGAGGGGAAGCTGGTGCAGCGCGTGGGCGTGGTGCCCGGCGCGGGCAGCAGCCTGAGCAAGCTGGCGCGGACGGAAGGGTGCGAGGTGTTTGTGACGGGCGAGATGAAGCACCACGATGTGCTCGGCGCGCTGAATGCGGGCATGGCGGTGCTGCTGGGTGGACACACGAGCACGGAGCGCGGGTATCTGCCCCGCTTGCAGAGCGCGATGACGAAGGCAAGCCCAGGGCTGGACGTGCGGCTGAGCAGTGCGGATCGGACGCCCCTCGTGAACTTGTAAATGCGCGTGCAAGCTTCGCGAGCCCAGGCGCGCAAGCAACGGGATGGGGTGAGGGGACGGAGCTTGCGGGGCGAGGGCGGAGGGGTGTGGGGATGGAGGGGGCGTGCACGAGCGCCTCGGTCGGTTGCGATGCGCGCAGGGCGGGCGGGGGTGGAGGGTGGGGGACCTGTCCCGTTGCTTGCGCAAGCGGGCTCGCGGGATTAGGCGCGCGAGATGACCACTTTGCTGGGGCTGCCGCCGTGCTCGTCGAAGAGCATGAGCTCGTTGGCGCCCTCGCTGTGCAGGAAGCTGGCGGGGATGAAGTAGGTGTCCTGCGGGGGCACGCTCTTGCCTTGCTTGGTGGCGACGAAGTATCGCCCGAGGTGCTTGCCGTTCACAAACATCTGGCCCTTGGTCAGGCCCTCGGTGTGCAGCAGCAGGCCTGCCTGATCGCGCGAGCCATCGAGCTTGGCGCACTCGAAGGTGCAGCGCCACCAGGTGGGCAGGCCCGTGGAGGCCTTGGCGGGCGAGAAGGTGGTCGCGGAGGGCGGCTCCCACTTCGCGAATGCGAGCTCGGCTTCGCTCGCGAGGTTGGCGAGGATCTCAAAGAGCTGCACGCCCTTGCCCGCGGCGGGCAGCTCGGTCTGCACCTGCTCGGGCGTTACGACGGTGAGCTCGAGGAGGTTGTTGCCCTTGGTGAGCGCAGCCTCGGGCAGGAGCACGCAGGTGGGCCCGCTGCGATCGACATAGCTCACAGGCTTTTCGTTCAGCATCACCAGACCCGAGCTTGGGGGCTGGTCCATGCGCATCAGCAGGCGCGGCTTGGTTTTGGCCTTCAGCGCGGTGTGCTTGAAGGTCCAGGCGAGGCGCTCGCTCACGGTCGTGTCGCCTTCGGTCACGTCCCACAGTGGGGCGCGGAAGGTGAGGAGCGTGACCGGCTGGCCCCGCACGAGCTCGGGCTTGCCCACCTTCACGGGCTGCACCTCAAAGATCTCGTCGACGAGGCCCTTGGGCTCGCCCACGTTCGCGCCGCTGGCAAACCGTCCGAGGTTCTCGGCGAGCACCACCATCGTCTGGCGGCCCTTCTTCAGGTTCAGCGAGAGCTGCGCCTCGGCGCCGGGCCCGCGGCCTGCGAGGCCCACGAACTTGCCATCGAGGAAGACGTGCAGGCGATCGCCACCCAGGCCAAAGTCGACGAGCGCGGTGCGGGCCTTGGGGTTGTCGAGCGTGATGCGATACCACCCATAGCCCGCGAGCACGCCCATCGCGGCGAGGCCCCCGAGCTTGGCGATGTTGGCGTAGCGCGGGCTCTCGCCCAGCAGGTGCTCGCTCATCACGCTCGCTTGCCAGGGGCTGAGGGCGACCTTGTCGGCCTTGGGCTTGCTTCGAGCGATGTCAAAGGCCATGGCCTTGGGCTTGCCATCCTGAGCGATGCGCGTGTAGTGCTTCGCGCCGCTGGGCGCGATGGGTGCGCCCGAGGCGGCAAGGCCCGCAACGCCCACGAGCACCGCGTCGTCGGTGAAGTAGACGCTGTCGGCGTCGTCCTCGCACACGAGCACGATGGTGAGGTTCTCGTGCGTGAGCACCGTGGGAGCAGCGCCGGCCTGGGGCACGATCGCCTCGACCGGCGCGTCGTTCACGCTCAGCTGCGCGGTTGCGCCGGCAGGGCCATAGACCACGAGCACGCTGCCCACGCTGCCCAGGGCGGTGAGGTTGCTGTAGTCGAGGTGGCACTTGGGGTTCACGTTCACGTCGAGCAGGCAGCAGACCACGGGCTGGTTGCCCAGGGGCACGTGCAGCTCGGTGCCCGTGCGCAGCAGCAGCGTGGCGCGCTGGCCTGCCATCGCCTCGCTGGTAAACAAGAAGACCGCGCCGCCTTGCGCGCCGCTCACGTGCAGCACGCTGGGGGCGAGCGTTGGGGGCGTCGCGCTGGCCTTGACTTTTTTGCCCTCGCCCTTGCCGCTCGCGGTGCGAGAAGGGCTTGCTTCGCTTGCGGCGCCGGGTGCGAGCACCACGGGCTGGTAGGCGGGGTCGAGGCTTGCGAACACGCGACCAAAGCGGCTCGCGAGCAGCTGCAAGCGGCGCGCGGCGTGATAGATGGGCGTGGTGTGCCCGGTCTGCGTGATCGCGCAGCCGTGGTCGGCGGCGGTGGCGGCGAAGGTGGCGGGGCCATCGTCGGTGCGACCGCCGAAGCTCGCGAAGTTCGTGCCGCCGCAGAAGCTGGCGAAGTTGGTCTGTCCGCCCGCAGCGAGCACCTGGGCGAGGCAGACTTGCACATCGCGCGGGCTCATGATCTCGGGCAGCTCGTGCCCCCAGACCGCGGGCTTGCCCGTCTCAAAGTCGACGACGACGCGGGGCTGGTCGTTGCGGACTGCGCCGAGCTGGCGCATGTTGGCGAGCAGGTTCTCGTTGCCCGACCAGCCATCGATCTGGCCCTCGACGGTGGTCCAGAGGTTGTTGCTGTTGATGAGCGGGACGTTGAGCCCAGCCTCGCGGATGTAGCGCGTGAGCTCGCCAAGATATTGGTTGGCAAGCTGCTCGTGCCCGCAGGTCCACTCGCTCTCGACGGCGAGCATGATGATGGGCCCGCCCGTGCCTGGCGCGGTGATCTGCCAGCCTCGCACTTGCTCGGCAACGGCGTTGATGTATCGCGAGCAGGCCTCGAGGAACTGGGGGTCGTTCGTGCGCAAGCGCGGGCCATCGGCCTTCTCACGCAAGTAGGCGGGCAGGCCTCCAAAGTCCCACTCGCTGCCGATGCTCGGGCCAATGCTGAGCACGCAGTGCAGCCCCGCCTTGCCCACGAGGTCGACGAAGTGGCGCAGGTCGTTCTCGCCCGTGAAGTCAAAGCGGCCCGGGCGCGTCTCGTGGCGATTCCAGAAGACGGGTGTCTCGATGGTGTTGATGCCCGCGTGCTTGGCAAGCAGGATGCGATCGGCCCACTGCGATCGGGGCACGCGGGCGTATGGGATGCGCCCGCTGACGAGCCACATCCGACGACCATCGATCATGAAGCTACGACCATCGTGCGTGATTGCGGGCATGAGAATGGGGCCATCGAGGAAGGAGGCCGGGCTTTTCAACCGGCGAGAAAAGTTCAAGGTTCTTGGGTTTTTGGCCCAAGCACGCTGGCAGACAATAGTCAGAAGGGAGCCTATCCTCCACACTGTTTGGTTTTTGCAAGGCATTCGGTGTGCGGGGGGAGGGTCCAGAATGCGTACGCGTTCGTGCTTTGATCGGTGCTTGTCTGTTCGTTGTGGTGTGATCGGCCCATCGAAACGCCCGGCGGGATGCGGGCGAACACTGGGGGCTTGCGGCGCAGGGGCGAGGCCTTTGGCGCCGCAGCGGCCTCTTGGATCTCCTTCTGAACCCCCTCTTGCATCAAGGACGCCCGCTTTGCAGATTCATGCCGTGCCGCCGCGAGATCGTGCTGTGAGGGTGCTTGCCGCGCTGCTGTGTGCGGTCGCTGGCGGGCTGGCATGCGGGCTGGCTGCGGGCTGCTCGAGCAAAGGCGGAATCGACCGCGAGCTGCAGGCGATGCTCGATGCGCAGAGCGCGAAGCTGGATGCCGACGCGCCCTCGCCCAGGTTGCGACCACGACTGGAACCGGCGATCGACGAGGCGATGCGCGAGGTGCCCACGACGGTGAATCCGGGCGCGAGCGAGATACGCATCAGCGCCGCCTCACCCACGCGCGATGTCGCGGCAAGGCTCGATGAGCTGTCGCGCCAGAGCGGGCTGCTGGGCGTGCCTATCGGCAGCGAGACGCGCGCGGCTGAGGTGCTGCCCGAGCAGGTGCTGACGCTGGAGAAGGCCCTGCGCGCGAGCCAGCGCACGGGGCGCGAGCTGCTGAGCGCGCAAGAGGAGTACATCCTCACCGCGATTCGCGTGCTCACCGAGCGGCACCTGTGGGGACCAAGGCTTTTTAACGACACCACGCTGGGGCTGGCGGGCCAGGGCGACGACGGACGCTTTGAGCACGCGCTCTCGATCGTGAATCAGCTTCGCGTCACGCAGCGACTGCCCAGCGGCGGGAATGTGGAAGCGGCCTGGGTGTGGGACGCGACCGAGCAGCTTCGCGAGAGCAGCACGCAGGGGTATGTGCAGGGCTCGCGACTGGTGTTCCGGGGTGACATCCCGCTGCTGCGCGGCGCGGGAGATGTTGCCCGCGAGGACCTGGTGCAGGCGGAGCGCGACCTGGTCTATCAGGCCCGCGAGTTTGAGCGCTTTCGGCGGGAGTTTTTGGTGGATATCGCCAGCGACTACTTCGAGCTGCTGCAAACCAAGGCCAGCATCACCAACCAGCGCAGGCAGATCGCGAGCCTGGAGCTCTTTAACCGCGCGACCGCGGCCCGCGTCGAGGCGGGCAGGCTCGATGCCTTTCAGGTCGACATCACGCGCAACCGCCTTGCATCGGCACAGAGCCAGCTCGCGGGGCTGGTGGATCAATACAACGCGCAGCTCGATCGCTTTCGCGTGCGGCTGGGCCTGCCCCTAGACACGCCTTTTGACGTGAGCGACGAGCTGCCCGCCCTGCCCGAGCCCTTTGCCGACCTGCGCACCGCGAGCGACGCGGCCCTTGCCTATCGCCTGGATTTGCAGAACAGCGCCGACCGCGTGGAGGACCGCAAGCGCCAGCTCGCCAACGCCCGCAACGGCGTGCTGCCCGACCTGAACCTGAACGCGACGGGCACGCTGCCCACCGACCCCGACGACAACACCGGAGGCCTGGGCCTGAGCCCCGACGACGCGAGCTATCGCGTGGGCGCGACGCTGAGTTTGCCCCTGGATCGCACGAACGAACGCCTTGCGGTGCGAGCAGCGCAGATTCGCTACGAGCGCTCTGCGCGCGAGCACGATCGCCTGACGGACACGATCGTGGTCGAGAGCCGCGCGGCGGTGCGGGCTGTGGAGGTTGCGCGGTTTCAGCTGAACCTTGCGGAGCAGCAGGTGGAGATCAACAAACGCCGCTTGCGTGGGCAGCGCCTGCAAGAGGACACGCTGCGCCCGCAGGAGATCGTGGACACCGAGAACGACCTGCTGCAAGCCGAGAACGACCGCGACCGCGCTCGCACGAGGCTGCGCAGCGCGGTGCTGGCGTACTTGCTCACGACGGACCAGCTCCGCGTGACGCGCGAGGGGTCCCTCGAGCAGGTGCGGGCGGAGTAGGGCGGTTCCGGTGGCTCAGCCGTCTCGGCTGAGCACTCGGCACACACCATCGACGAATCACAGAGGATGTCGGCGGCGCGCACGGGGCGTTGCTCGGGTGTGAACACCGAACGCCATCTGCGCGGAGGGCACAGGCGAGACGCCTGTGCCACCAGAGCGGAGCCCGAGACAACGAAAAAAGCCCCGGGCGAAAGTCTCGCCCGGGGCTTGGTGATGTGTGCTTGTGCTACGGCCTGACGCCTTCTGCCTTACTTCTTCTCAGCCATCAGCGCCGCCTGCGCCGCCGCCACGCGGGCGATGGGCACGCGGAAGGGCGAGCAGCTGACGTAGTCGAGCCCTGCGCTGTGGAAGAAGTAGATGCTCTTGGGGTCGCCGCCGTGCTCGCCGCAGATGCCGACCTTCAGGTCGGGACGCGTCTTGCGGCCCTTGACCACACCCATCGAGACGAGCTGGCCCACGCCGCCCGTGTCGAGCGTCTGGAAGGGGTCGGCGGGCAGAATCTCCTTGCCCAGGTAGTCGGGCAAGAAGGTGCCGATGTCGTCGCGCGAGTAGCCGAAGGTCATCTGCGTCAGGTCGTTGGTGCCGAAGCTGAAGAACTCGGCGTGCTCGGCGATCTCGTCCGCCGTCACCGCTGCGCGAGGAATCTCGATCATGGTGCCGATCTTGATGTCCAGGCGTGGCTTGTAGTCTTCTTCTTCCTTCACCTTCGCGATCGTCGCCTCGACCTGCGCCCTCAGGTGCGCGAGCTCCTTCTTGGTGCCGATGAGCGGGATCATGATCTCGGGCATCGCCTTGATGTTGCTGCGGAGGCAGTCGATCGCGGCCTCGACGATTGCGCGCACCTGCATGTCGAGAATCTCGGGGTAGGTGACGCAGAGGCGGCACCCGCGGTGACCGAGCATGGGGTTGGCCTCGTGCAGCTGCGCCACGCGCTGCTTCACCTTCGCGACGGTGAGGCCCAGGCTGTGCGCCAGCTCTGCCTGCTGCTTGTCCTCGTGGGGCACAAACTCGTGCAGCGGCGGATCGATGAGGCGGATGGTGACGGGCATGCCCTTCATCGCCTTGAACAGCCCGATGAAGTCCTCGCGCTGGTAGGGCAGCAGCTTGTTCAGGGCCTTCACGCGTGCGTCCACGCTCTCGGCGAGGATCATCTCGCGCATCGCCTTGATGCGGTCGCCCTCGAAGAACATGTGCTCGGTGCGGCAGAGGCCGATGCCTTCTGCGCCAAAGTCGCGGGCGCGCTGGGCGTCTGCGGGCGTGTCGGCGTTCGTGCGGATGCCCAGGGTGCGATACTTGTCGCTCCACTTCATGATCTGCTGGAAGTCGCTGCTGAGCTTGGGCTCCATCGTCGCGACGCTGCCCACCATCACCTCGCCCGTGGTGCCGTCGATGCTGATGGTGTCCTCGCGGCCCATCTTCTTGCCCTTGATGGTGAGCGTGCCCTTGTTGTAGTCGATCTCGAGCTCGCCCGCGCCCACGACGCAGCACTTGCCCCAGCCGCACGCCACGACCGCGGCGTGGCTGGTGCGCCCGCCCGTGCTCGTGAGGATGCCCGCGGCGCTGTGCATGCCCTCCACGTCCTCGGGGCTCGTCTCCTTGCGAACCAGAATCACCTTCTCGCCCTTGTGGGCCCGCTCCACGGCTTCTTCAGCGGTGAAGGCGAGCTTGCCCACCGCAGCGCCGGGGCTGGCGGGAATGCCGCGCGTGAGGACCTCGGCGGTCTTCTTCTTCGCGATGTCGAAGCTGGGGAGCAGCAGCTGCGTGAGGTCGCTCGCGGGGATGCGCAGCAGAGCGGTCTTCTCGTCGATCAGCTTCTCGCGCACCATCTCGCACGCGACGCGCACAGCGGCGGTGCCGGTGCGCTTGCCGTTGCGGGTCTGCAGCATGTAGAGCTTGCCGCGCTCGATGGTGAACTCGATGTCCTGCATGTCCTTGTAGTGCTTCTCGAGCTTGTTCTTGATCTCGAGGAGCTGCTTGTAGACTTCCTTGTTCCACTTGGGCATCTCGTCGATGGCCTTGGGGGTGCGGATGCCCGCGACCACGTCCTCGCCCTGCGCGTTGATGAGGAACTCGCCGTAGAAGAGGTTCTCGCCCGTGGCGGGGTTACGCGTGAAGGCAACGCCCGTGCCGCTGTCCTCGCCCATGTTGCCGTAGGCCATCGCCTGGATGTTCACGGCGGTGCCGTTGAGGCCCTGGATGCCCTGGATGCGGCGATAGCTGATTGCGCGGTCGCCGTTCCAGCTCTTGAAGACGGCCTCGATGGCGAGCTCGAGCTGCTTGCTGGGGTTCTGCGGGAAGACCTCGCCCACGTACTTCTGATAGACCTGCTTGTAGGCCTCGCAGAGCTCGATGATGCCCTGCTCGGGCACGTCGGTGTCGATCTTGGCCTTGTAGCGCGTCTTGATCTTCTCGAAGGCCTCTTCGAAGTAGTGGTGGTCCACGCCCATTACCACGTCGCCGAACATGTTGATGAGGCGGCGGTACGCGTCGTACGCGAAGCGCGGGTTCTTCGTGCTGTTGGCAAGGCCCACCACGCTCTGGTCCGTCAGGCCCAGGTTCAGGATGGTGTCCATCATGCCCGGCATGCTGACCGCTGCGCCGCTGCGCACGCTGACGAGCAGGGGGTTGTCGTTGCTGCCGAAGCGCTTGCCCGTCTCCTTCTCGATGAGGCTGATGTTCTTGTGCACCTCGTTCATCAGGCCGTGGGGCAGGCGCTGCCCGTTGCGGTAGTAGCTGGCGCAGGTGTCGGTGGTGATGGTGAAGCCAGCGGGCACGGGCAGGCCGATGCTGGTCATGTCGGCGAGGTTGGCACCCTTGCCGCCCAGCAGGGTCTTCATCGTGGCATCGCCCTCGGTCTTGCCCTTTCCGAAGAAGTAGACCATCTTGCCTGGCTTGCTCCGCATTGCAGGGCCGCCCGGGGGCAGCTCGGCCTTGCGTGCGACCTTCTTCAGCGTTTTCGAGGCCTTCGCCGAGCCCGCGGAATGAACAACGGGCGAAGCGGAAGAACGACCCTTGGCAACATTCGACATGCAAAACCCCAAAGCAGAGTGCGAGACGGGTCCGTCTGGCGGCGTGCGCCGCGGCAGGGCCCGTGGTTCCGTACGTTGCACACACAGCAGGCACCGGTGGCTCCTGCTGCGACACCCAGCCCAGGCTGGGGGCGGCAAGTTTAGGAAGGCTTGCCGAAGTTTTCAGCTTTTTGCGCCTTCTGCGCGCGAGGAGCGAGCGAACCATTGGCCCGTGCCAGCCTTTGCCCACCCAACCTCCGCCCAGGGCGTGCTTGCCAGCCTGCTCGGGGCACCCCAGGAAGGGCCCGTGGTCGCCCTCTGCTCTGGTGGGGAAGGTTTGCACGCTGGGCCCAGCATGATTGCTCGCCCCGCAAAGGTGTTGCAACTGCCTGCTGGATCAACCTTTGCGCAGTGGCGAGCCTTCGCGGATGCCTGCGGACTTTCGCAGCGAATTCGCGGCGAACTGCCTGCTGCTTCGCCAGCGATTGTCCCGGGCTGGGTCTATCAACTGAGCTTTGAGCTGGGGGAGGTGCTCGAGCCCGCCCTTGCCAAAACACCCCAGCACCCGGCCCGCCTGCGGAGCGCAAGTTCCTTCCCAAACTGGCCCCTCGCGACGGCGTTTCGCGTGGAGGCTGAGCTTGCGCTGCCCCGGGGGCAATCGCCGGGCATCCAGGTTTGCCCCTCGCCGCGAGAGGTGGTGACGCTGCACAGGCCCAGCGCGGCAACCCGCGAGGGGTATGAGGAGGCGGTGCGTGCGTGCCTGGCGTACATCCGCGCGGGGGACTGCTATCAGGTCAATCTCGCGCACGCGCTGCGGGGCGTGCTGGGGGGCTCGCTGGGGGTCTCGTTGGATCATTCGCCCCGCGTGCTGTCGGCTGCGCTCTGGCAGCATGCAAAGCCCTGGTTTGGCGCGCACCTGGAGCTGCCCGATGGCAGCAGCATCGCGAGCGCAAGCCCCGAGCTGTTTCTGCGGTTTGACCCTGCCACCGCGCGCCTGAGCACGCGCCCGATGAAGGGCACGCGAAGAGCCCACGCGGGCCACGACCGCGAGCTGCGCGAGAGCGCGAAGGACCGGGCGGAGCTCGCGATGATCGTTGATCTCATGCGCAACGACCTCGGGCGCGTCTGCGAGCTTGGGTCGATGCGCGTGGACGCGTCGCACACCATCGAGCGTCACGGCTCACGCGACGCCGCGCTGCTGCAAGCGACCGCGACCGTCAGCGGCACGCCCAGAGGCGAGACGACGTGGGCCGACGCGATCGAGGCGTGCTTTCCGCCCGGCTCTGTGACTGGCGCGCCGAAGGTGCGTGCGGTGCAGATCATCCGCGAGCTGGAGCCTGCGCTGCGGGGCCCGTACTGCGGCTGCATCGGGTTTGTCAGCGATAGCGGGGCGAGCGCGTGGAGCGTTGCGATCCGCACGGCGTGCGTGCGCGGGCGCGAGCTTTGCTGGCATGTGGGCGCGGGCATCGTGGCAGAGAGCCAGCCGCGAGCAGAGTGGGAAGAGACGCTCGCGAAGGCCTCGGCCCTCGGCGCGTGAGCTCGCATCACGCCTGCGTGCCATACATCCGGTCGCCCGCATCGCCCAGGCCCGGGCAGATGAAGGCGTGCTCGTTGAGGCAGCGATCGAGGGCTGCGGTGTAGATCGTGACGTCGGGGTGGTCGCGGCGCATCCGCGCGACGCCCTCGGGCGCAGCGACGAGACAGAGCAGGCGCAGGTGCGTTGCGCGGGCGTCTTTCAGCAGCGTGGTTGCGGCGCTCGCGCTGCCTCCGGTCGCGAGCATGGGGTCCACGAGCAGCACGGTGCCCGCGTGCACGTCGCTTGGTAATCGCTCGAGGTAGACGCTGGGCTGCTTGGTCTGCTCGTCTCGCGCCAGGCCCAGGTGCCCCACGCGGGCCTCGGGCAGAAGCTGCAAGATGCCCTCTGCCATGCCCAGCCCGCTGCGCAGCACGGGCACGACGGTGATGCCCGACGCGAGCCGGTGGCACAGCGTCTCTTCGAGGGGCGTGCGGACGGACACACTTTGCGTGGGCAGGTCGCGCGTCGCTTCATACACCATCAGGCCCGCGATCTGCGCGAGCAGGGCCCGAAAGGGGCCGTGGCCCAGGCTCGCATCGCGCAGGTGCGACAGCTTGTGCTGGATGAGCGGATGGTCGAGCACGACGAGGCCTGGATGGTGCGAGTTGGGCATGTTGGGCATGGTGGGCCTGCCTGGGGTGGTGGGTTTGGTGCGGTGGGTTTGGTGCGGGGTGTCGTCTCAGCAGCGCAACTGCCTTCCCGGCGTATACTTGGGTATGCACGCTTCCGGCGCGACGACCCGCGCGGCAACTTCTTGGCGCATGGGCTTGGCTCTGGCAGCACCACGCGGCCTCGCGCTCGGGCTCCTGAGCCTGGCTGCGCTCGCCCCGGCGTCGCTCGCGCAACTCGCGCAAGTGGTGCGTGAAGGCCTGCCCGCGACCTTGGTCATGCAGCAGGATGGCGAACCTGGGCAAGGTCTGCTGGGCAAGGTGCAGCCCAGCGAGCCCACGCAGACGCAGCTTGCCGAGATCGTGGCGCGACTGGGCAGCGACGACTGGGCAACGCGCGACGGCGCGACGCGCGAGCTTGCGACCGCGGATGTTTCGCTGGCTGACATCGAGCGATTGCTCCGCACCCAAGGGCTCTCTCCCGAACAGCGGATGCGGTTGGAGAGCGTGGGCTATGTGAGCTTTGCCAGCAGTGACCGCGGGGCCCTGGGCGTGAGTTTTAGCCCCCTGCAGGGGCGCGATGGCGTGACCATCGGGCGGCGCGAGCCGGGCTTTGACAGCGAGAAGGTGCTCCGCACGGGCGACATCATGCTGCGCATCGACGGCAACATCGTGCGCGATCTGCCCGATGTGCGCGAGCACGTGGTGACGAAGGACCCGGGCGAGTTTGTCGCGCTCGACATCGTGCGCGATGGCGAAGACCAGCAGGTGCTCGTGCGGCTGGGCAGCTTCCGCTCGCTGCGAAACACGCAGCCCCTGACGGCCGACACGCTGCGCCTCGCGTGGGAGAGCCGGGTGCGGCGCGTGCTGGCGGGCGAAGCCAACATGCAAGAGCAGGGAGCGAGCATCGTGCGCGTGCCCTCGCTTGGGCAGGGCGATGGCGACGCGCAGCCCGTGCTCGTGAGCTTTGACCAGCGTGGCGTGCGCGAGCGGCTGGCGCGCGAGGGCATCCCCACGCCCGAGCCCGAGGCACCCTCGGGCGTTGCTGGGGGCAAGCACCTGCGCGTGGCACGCGAGGCGACGGAGCTGTTTCGCCTGAACACGCCCGACATGGACGAGCGCGCCGACGCCGCCCTGAAGAACCTGGAAGACCAGGCCCGAACCTGGGAAGCGCAGCGCCGCAGGCTGCGCGAACGCCTGAACGAACCCAACCTGCCCGAGCGCGATCGTGATCGCCTGAAGAACGCCGTGGCGCAGGCGGAGTTCGGCCTCGCGGAGGTGCAGCGGCAGATCAAGCTGCTGCAAACCGAGTCGGGCCAGCGCGGCAACCCGCGGCCCGTGGGCGAGGCGGACGAAGACGGGCCGTGAGTTTTTGGCGTCCTGAGCCCTCAGCCCTGAGCCCTCAGCCCATAGATTGCCCGCAGGCACGCGGCACGAAACGCAAGGGGAGTCTTTTTCATGACGCTGTTTGCGACGCAAGCTGCTGCGCGAGAACGTCAGGCGCCGCACCACGCCCTCCATTGCCAAGCCCACATGTGGATCAACCCGCCCGTTGCAGCCGAGCACGTGCGCGTGCTCGCGGGCCACTGGCCCACGCAGCTTGGCAGCATGCGCGGCGTGATCCTCGCGTGGTGTGACGAAGCGGGCGAGCACGCGGCAGTTGTGCAGCTTGATTGGCAAGATCGGCCCGGGCTCGAAGCAAACCTCGCGCGCACGCTGCGTGCGCTGCGCATGCCGCAGGCGAGCGTGCGCGATGAGCCGCACGAGCTGCTGTCGCGCGTGCGTGCGATCACGCAAGCCGCGTGCGAGCCGCGTGGGGAAAGCGGGGCAAGCGCGGCGGCAGGGCGCGGCGCATCAAGCAGTGCCCCTCTCCCGCTGCTCAAGCTCGGCACGCCTTTTCAGCACGCCGCGTGGTGCGCGCTGCTCGCGATCCCATTTGGCACGACGTGCACCTACGCCCAGCAGGCCCGCGCGATGGGCTGCCCCGCTGCCGTGCGAGCCGTGGCGGCGGCGAACGGGCAGAACTTTCGCAGCATCGTGATTCCGTGCCACCGCGTCATCGGCAGCGACGGCCGCCTGACGGGCTATGGAGGCGGGCTGCATCGCAAGCGGTGGTTGATTGGGTGGGAGGGGGATGGAGTGGCAGAGTGGCGAAGTGGCAAAGTGGCAAAGTGAAGATGCGAGAGGCGGGCGTGGTGCAGTTCGCCCCGAAGGGGCGCAGGGGTGTAGCCACGGGCAAGCGCAGCGCAGCCCGTGGAGAGCGGGCGGGGAATGAACCGCCCCGCGAGGGGCGGAGGAATCGGAGCGCATGTGGCGCAGCGTTCACGCGCCTCCTCTGCCCCGCTGGGGCAGTTCTCCCGCGCCGCACACATCCACGCGTTGCGCTGCGCTCCACGCGTGGCTACACCCCGATGCCCCTTCGGGGCATGCTCGCCCCCACTCCATCTCTCCATCCCTCCTCCCCTCCATCCCTATTCTTCCCCATGCCCACTTACCTCTATGAAATCCTCGATAAGGGCGGCAAGCCCACGGGCGAGACCTTTGAGATCGTGCAGAGCATGAAGGACGACGCCCTCACCGCGCAGCCGCAGACGGGCAAGCCCTGCCGGCGCGCCATCGTCGCGCCGAGCATCGCGGGCAAGTGGAGCGACCTCAAGGGCAAGGGCGCACTGAGCAACAAGAACCTCGAGCGCATGGGCTTCACGAAGTATGAGAAGAAGGGCAACGGCTACATGGAGCGCACGGCGGGCAAGCAAGGCCCCAAGACGCTGCATGCGGATTGAGTCTCTGCCGGTTGATAGCCCAGTATCCTGTTTGTCCGGCATCTTGCTGGCCCGAGCTGGTGGCACAGGCGTCTCGCCTGTGACTTCTGCGCAGACGGCATGCGACATTCACCCGCGCGCCACCAACGCGCGCCGCGTCGGTGCTTGGTCGGTCGGTGATGTTGCTCGCCGAGTGCTCAGCCGAGACGGCTGAGCCACCAGGGAATAACTCCACTCCACCACTCACCGATACGCATCCAGCTCCGCAGGCAGCTCGCGAATGCCGCGGCGCACCGCCTTGCGTACCGCATACCGCAGGCTCTGCTGCACGCGCTTCTGCACGCGAGGCGAGACCTCGATGCCCCACGCCTCCATCTGCCGCAGGCTGTACATCCACGCGTGATACTCCTCCAGGCATCGCGGCTGGTGCACACCCAGCCCGATGGCGTGGTGCCCCACCTCGTGCAGAAAGATCGCACAACTCAGCGGCGTGAGCGGGCGCGGGCTCTCAATCAGCCGCTGCACGCGCCCGCTGCGATACGCGATGCACCACGCGATGCCGCTGCTGGTCTTGCGCCATTTGCGCACGCGAATGCCGTAGTGCTCCAGGTGCGTGCGCATCACCAGCTCGTAACGCTCGCGCAGCGCCCGCGGCAGCTTCTCTGGCACACTGGGCACGCTGCCGCTCGCCGCGGGCAAGCGCATGAGCGCCGTCGCTTCTTTCTTCGTCACGCGCACGCCGGTGGGCGCGGTCGCGCCGCCAGCTGCGGGCGTCGCGACGAGCCGGGGCGAAACAACGAGCGAGACAACTGGCGACACAGCTTCTGTGCTCGTTTGCGAGCTGGCTTGCACAAACTGCTGCGCCGCCACGACCGCTCGCCTCGCCCGCGGCTTGCGAACACCCTGCGCCTTCGCCTTGCTCGCCTGCTCGCTCGCGGGCTGGGCCTCGCGCTTCTCGCGCGCCAGCCAATCCCACAGCGTGTCGAACAGTTTCATGCGGGCCCCCCAGCGGGCAGTGCCCCGCCTTGCGTTGGCGTGCTCGCTGGCTTGCCCACAGCACTCACCAGCCGGGGCCCGCCCGCTAGCAGCCCCGCCTTGCCGCGCGCAAAGTCCTCAAAGCTCATCGCCCGCTTGCCCGGCGCTTGCACCTCCAGCAGTCGCAGCGCGGTGCCCGGGCCAGCCGCGAACAGGCCGCGCGGCGCATCGAGCGCATCGCCAGCCCCGCGACTGTGCGGCACCGCTTCATCTCGCACGCGCAGCAGCTTGATCGCCTCTACGGTGCCCGCCTCGCTCCCGACCGTGGGCACCAGCGTCGCGCTCACGCCTGGCCAGGGCGTGAGCCCGTGCACGCGCTCGCGGCATCGCGCCGCAGGCTGGCTGAGATCCATCCACCCGTCTGCCTTGCTCATCTTGGGTGCGATCGTGACCAGCGATTCATCCTGTGATGCACCGCGCAGCGCGCCCGCCTGGTGCTCTGCCAGCACACGCAGCACGAGCTCGGGCCCGTCGCTGCTCAGCAGGTCGTGCAGTTCCCCAGCCGTCATGTGAGGCAGAACGTCGCGCTCGCTCGTGCCCAGCACGAGCCCCGCGTCCATCCGGTCGGCAAGCGTGATGACGCTGTTGCCCGTGCGCGTGTCGCCCGCGACCATCGCCGCGTTGATGGGCGCCGCCCCGCGCCACCTGGGCAGCAGGCTCGCGTGCAGATTGATCGCGAAGCGATCGGCAAGCAGAGCCAGCCCCAGCTTCTGCCCAAACGCGATGACCACCCACGTCGTCGTGGCAAACGCGCGGATGCGCTCGCGCACCTCGGGCGTGTTGCACTTGTCGGGCTTGAGGATGGGCACGTGCGGCGCATGCTCGCGCGCCCAGAGCGCAATGGGCGTGGGCGAGAGCTCGCCTCCGCGCCCCGCGGGCTTGTCGGGCTGCGTCACGATCGCGACCACCCGCCCGCGCCGCACAAGCTCCGCAAGCGTGGGCACGCCGAACGCACCGGCCCCAAAGAAGACGATTGGTTCTTCTGGCACGCGCAAGGGTATCAAGACAGCTTCGAGTGTGTGCGAGTGATTCGGGCGAAGGCATTCGGGATTCGGCATTCGCCATTCGGTGGCGCAGGCGCGGGCACGCCCGGCGCCGCCCCACCGAATGCCGAATCCCGAATGCCTCTCTCTTTTACAACCTGCTCGCCGCGAGGCTTGCCAGCTCGCTGCGTTCGCTCTTGGCGAGCGTCACGTGGGCATACAGGTTCACGCCCTTCATCTTCTCGACCGCATACGCAAGCCCGTTGCTGCTGCTGTCGAGGTAGGGGTTGTCGATCTGCTCGATGTCGCCCGTGAGGATGAGCTTGGTGCCATCTCCCACGCGGCTCGCGATCGTCTTCACCTCGTGGGGCGTCAGATTCTGCGCCTCGTCCACGATCATGAACTGCTGCGGAATGCTCCGCCCACGGATGTACGTCAGGGGCTCGAGCACCAGCTTGCCATCGGCCATCAGCTTCGTGATGCGCTGCTCGCTGCTGTGGCTGTCGGCGTGCCCGCCACCCGCCCCGCCCCGCGTGTTCATCAGGTACGTCAGGTTGTCGAAGATGGGCTGCATCCACGCGCTGAGCTTCTCGTCCTTGTCGCCCGGCAAGTAGCCAATATCGCGGCCCAGGGGCATGATGGGCCGCGCCACCAGCAGCTTGCTGTAGCGCTCCTCCGCGAACACCTTGCTCATGCCCGCAGCGAGCGCCAGCAGCGTCTTGCCCGTGCCCGCGCTGCCCAGCAGCGTGATGAACTTGATCTCTTCATCCAGCAGCACGTCCATCGCCATCGTCTGCTGCACGTTGCGCGCCATGATGCCAAACACAGGCTTGCGCGGGCCCGTGACCGGGATGAGATGCTCGGTGTCTGCCAGACGCCGCGCGAGGCCCGTGTGCGTCGCATCCGCCTTGTTCTTCAGAATCACGAACTGGTTCGCGAGGGGCTTTTCGTCCTCCACGCCGTTGCCGTGCTCGTCGGTCAGCTCGCCCGACACCACCGCGACGTCCAGCAGGCGATCGCGATAGAGCTCGTCGATGACGCTCCCCTCCACCTCCGCCTGCACAAAGCCCGTGTACAGCCGCTCCGCGTCGACCTTCTGGTTCTGAAAGTCCTCGGTCTTGATGCCCAGGGCATCGGCCTTGATGCGTGCCGACAGGTCCTTAGTGAGGAACACCACCTCGCGCCCCTCGCGCATCATGTGATACGCCACCGCGATGATGCGGTTGTCGGGCATGTCCTCGCCAATCGCCGCGGGCCGCGCTAGGTCGCGCACGTCAATCTTCACGCGCCCGGTCTTGCCGTTGGGGCCAGCACTGAATGCCTTGCCCGCCATGGGCCCAAGCTCGCTCCACGAGATGCCCTGCGTGAGTGCGCCGATCGCGCGCAGGCGATCGAGGTTGCGGATGCACGCCCGGGCGTTGCGCCCCAGGTCATCGTCCTTGCGCTTCATCTTGTCCAGCTCTTCGATCACCGAGAAAGGCAGCACCACGTCGTGCTCTTTGAACACGAAGATCGCGTCCGGGTTGTGCAGCACGATGTTCGTGTCGAGCACAAAGGTCTTGACCGCCTGCTTCTTCCGGCTTGCCTTCACGTCGGGAATCTTGCGCTTGGGCATAGGAGTTTCTGTCAGACTCTCGCTCGAAACGTGACCGTTGCCGTGTCCATTCGCATGCCCATTCGCATGCCCGTTGCCGTTTGCCTGCCCATGGCCATTCGTATGCGAGGAGCCGTTGGCTCCTCCGTTGCTGGCGTGTGCTGCGCCATGGGTGCGGGAGGCCTTCTCGGTGCGTGGGGCTTTGCTCATGATGATTGTCCGCAGGAAGCTTGCATGCCTCCGCGAAAAAGAGGTCTTGCCATCCCTAGCACGCCGCGCGTCCACTGCGCGACGTCCTGCCCGCTGCCTGCGGGCCCAGCCCGCGCTCACCGAACTTCAGCTCGCCGCGATCGTGCGCCCCTCTCATTCCATACGACGCTCGCCGGCCCTCGGTGTTCGCAAGTTGTTCCCACAATCCAGCACGCATCGGGCGCATCCTTGCAGTGCGCGCTATCGCCACATTGCACCGCCCGATGCAGCAGCATACAGCTTTTCGTCGCGTTTGGAAGCGTGTTTGCGCACCTTTCGCGCCGCGCTGGCAATTGTCCGGGCGTTTTCCCCAGCTTGCGCCACCCCTCCACGCCCCGCCCGCTCTCGCAATAATGCCCCATGCCCGCCGGTCCCGACGCTCGCAATCCTCCCGCCCCACCCCTCTCCATCGCAGGCTGGTCCTTCGCCAGCCGCCTCTTCGTCGGCACGGGCAAATACGCCTCGCACGAGCTGATGCGCGACAGCCTGCACGCCAGCGGCTGCGAGGTCGTCACCGTCGCGGTGCGCCGCGAACGCCTCTATAACGCCCAGGGCCAAAGCCTGCTCGATGCCCTCGACACCAAGCGCTACACCATCCTGCCCAACACCGCAGGCTGCTTCACCGCCGCCGACGCCATCCGCGTCGCGCTGCTGGGGCGAGACCTGCTCGAGCAACTGGGCAACCCCGGCGCAAGCTGGGTGAAGGTGGAAGTGCTGGGCGACAAGAAAACGCTGCTACCCGACCCCGTGGGCACCATCGAAGCCACGCGCGAGCTCACGAGCCAGGGCTTCCAAGTCCTCGCATACACCTCCGATGACCCCATCGCCGCCATCCGCATCAAAGAAGCCGGCGCCGCCAGCGTCATGCCCGCGGGCAGCCCCATAGGCAGTGGTCAAGGCGTGCTCAACCGCAACAACATCGTGCTCTGCCTCGAACTGCTTAAGCAAGGCGACGCTGCCTACCCCGTCATCGTCGACGCGGGCGTGGGCAGCGCGAGCGACACTGCCATCGCCATGGAGCTCGGCGCCGACGGCGTGCTCCTCAACACCGCCATCGCCCACGCGAAAGACCCCGTCCTCATGGCCCACGCCATGCGCAACGCCATCGACGCAGGCTACCAAAGCGCCCGCGCAGGCCGCATCGCCAAAAAGCTCTACGCCACCGCCAGCAGCCCGTGGGAGGGCACGATCTCGTACATTCCGGGGGAGTAAGCCGCGCCAGCGAGCAGTCCTCGCCATATAACGAGGATGGCGGTTACCCAGGCCCCTAGTCGGCCCGTCCCTATCATGCTTCGTTCAATCCCGCGAGATCCACGCAGTACGACGCAAATCGCCAGAGCCAAAGGTATGTTGACCTCACTCAGTCTGACAAACTTCAAGGCATGGCAGCGCATCGAGAAGATGCGTCTCGCTCCAATCACCGCCTTGTTCGGAACGAACTCGTCAGGCAAGTCAAGTATTTTGCAGTTCTTGCTAATGCTAAAGCAAACGGCGGACAGTGCCGACAGAAGCATCGTCCTTCACTTGGGCGACGAGAAGACGCCGGTGAATCTGGGTACCATTTCCGACGTCGCGCACGCTCACGCAGAGCACCCGGAGTTCACAATCGGCGTTGAATGGACCGCGCCAAGACAGCTGGATATCAAGGATCCGGACACACAGAGAACGACCTTGTGTAAGTCTGACAAGCTTGCATTCTTCTCGCAGGTTGTCGCGAACGGCGGCGGAAAGCTGACAGTCCACGATATGGAGTACGGGCTCGGCACGACGACATTCAGCCTGATTCGCGGCACGGCGAAGGACGCTTATCAGCTTTCGACGAACCACCCTTCGTTTCGCTTTAGGCGCGCGGATGGCAGGCGGTGGCCTATTCCCACGCCGATCAAGTACTACGGCTTCGCCGATGAAGTTCGGACATACCACCAGAACGCTGGCTTTCTGTCAGAGCTTGAGCTCGCGTTTGAGAAAATGCTCCGCAGCATCTATTACCTCGGGCCCCTGCGCGATCCACCCAAGCGAGAGTACACATGGGCGGGAGGCGACCCGACCGACATGGGCCGACGCGGCGAGTACGCCGTTGCGGCAATCCTCGCCGCGCGTGAGCGCGGCGAAACGATACCAAGGGGCCGAGGCAAGTCGAAACTCAGTCTTGAGCAGTACGTTGCGCACTGGCTCAAGGAGCTGCACCTTATCGACGAGTTCCGCGTCGAAGAGATCAAGAAGGGTACCAATCTCTACCGCGTGCATGTCAAGCGATCACCGGGCTCATCTGAGGTGCTCATAACTGACGTGGGCTTTGGCGTATCGCAGATTTTGCCGGTACTCGTGCTTTGCTATTACGCACCGCAAGGCTCCACCATCTTATTCGAGCAGCCCGAGATACACCTGCACCCCAGCGTCCAGCGCGGCTTGGCAGACGTGTTCATCGATGCGATGAAGATTCGAAACGTCCAGATCATCGTCGAGAGCCACAGCGAAGACTTCCTCCGTCGACTTCAGCGACGCATCGCAGAAGACCAAGATATCGACGAAAAGCAAGCCGCGATCTACTTCTGCGACATCGAGAACGGCAAGGGCAAGCTCACGCCGCTGCAACTTGACACGTACGGCAACTTCCTCGCATGGCCCAAAGACTTCTTTGGCGACCCCATGGGAGACATCGCAGCGATGCAGTCCGCCGTCATGAAGCGGAAGGGTGTCGAGGAGGAGTGAATGTCATTCGTAGTAGATACGAACGTCGCAATGGTCGCCTCGCGCCTCGCACCGCAGGCCGATGATCGTTGCGTTGCTGCGTGCATCACTCAGCTCCGCGCGATCCAGCGAGAGGGCGGATTGCTCATCGACAACAGAGGACTCGTGCTTCGGGAGTACACCCGGAACCTCGGCTTTGCTGGGCAGCCAGGTGCAGGCCACGCCTTTGCCAAGTGGGCCCACGATCATCAGGCGATTCCAGGGAGTGTGCGACAAGTCGCGATCACGCCACGCAGCGGCATGGGTTGGCGGCGCTTCGATGAGTTCCCCGCGATTGATGCCCTCTCGACTTTCGATCGGAGCGATCAGAAGTTTGTCGCGGTTGCGCTCGCAAGTGAGGAGAGTCCATCCGTGCTGAACGCGATCGACTCCGATTGGTGGAATCACCGCGATGCCCTCGAGGCAGTGGGGGTTCGGCTCGAGTTTCTCTGTCCACGCGGCAATCGCACCCGATGACAAGTCCGATCCGCCGATCTCCTCGTCGAACTCCGCAGACTTCGAGCTGATCATTACCTCAGCAACCCACCCTTCCGCAGCGTGCTCGTCACCAGCTCCTCCACGCTCGCGTCGCTCTGCACCACGAAGTGCGCCACGCCCAGCCCCCGGCACTGGGCCCGCACGCCCGCCACGTGCTCGCGCATCCGCAGCCGAAACGCGTTCACCGTCGCATCCGTGATGGTCACGTCAATCGCCCGCCCGCTCTCGATGTCCGTCAGTTGCACATCCCCGAGCAGGCCCCGCTGCTGCTCGACAGACGGGTCCATCTCGCCAGGCGACAGCACCTGCAGCACCGTCGCGTCAAACGCGCCATCGGGGCTCGTGAGGTGCGCGAGGCTCGTTGCCTCTCCGCCGTCCGCGGTCTTTGCCCGCTGCGCGGCGCTTCCGGGCAGCATGTCGCTCAGCAGCAGCGTGATGCCGCGCTGCGCCCGTCCCCTTGCCCACACCCGCAGGGCATCATTCGTGCTCAGCGTCTCCTCACTCGCCCGCCCTCGCCCCGCCTCGCGAGCCGCGAGCCCGCCCAGCAGCACATCCGCCAGCCGCCGCACGCTCGTGCGACCACGGCTCGGCGCGAGGCTCGCCATCCCGCGCGGGTGCTCGCTGCTCGCAGGCAGCCCAAACATCGTGAGCGAGACGCGATTCTGGTTCACCAGCCCGACGTACCCGATCGCCGCCGCCAGCCGCGATGCCATGTGCAGCTTGTGCGGCACGCCCGTGTCCATCGACGCGCTCGCATCGAGCAGCAGGTTGAGCGACAAGTCCTCTTCCTCGCGAAACAGCTTGATGAACAGCTTGTCCAGCCTGCCCACGATGTTCCAGTCAATGTGCCGCAGGTCGTCGCCCGCGACATAAGGCCGAAAGTCATCAAACTCCACGCTCCGCCCGCGCCGCTTGCTCTGCCGCTCGCCGGGCAGCTTGCCGCTCAACACCTTGCGACTGAACACGTCCAGCGCCTCCAGCCGGCGCGACAGCGCGGGCCCCAGCAGGTCGTCGAGCGTTCGCGGTCTTGGTGGCGCAAAGCCTGGCAGCATGAAGACTCAACTCGCTCCGGCACTGGTGGCACAGGCGTCTCGCCTGTGCACCCCCACACTTTACGCCATCGCAGGCTTCGCCCCACCACCGTGCGCATCCGCCACCTCACCCAGCGCGCCCCGATCCTTCGCCGTCCGCAGCGCCTCATCCACCTTCGCATCCAGATCATCGCTGTGTGCCCGCTCCTTCGCCGCGATCAACATATACAGTGCAGGCACCACCACCAGCGTAAACACCGTGCCCAGCAGCATGCCCACCACGAGCACAATCCCGATGCTGTTGCGGCTTGCCGCCCCCGCACCGCTCACAAACACCAGCGGCAAGTGCCCAAACACCGTCGCCGCGCTCGTCATGAGGATGGGCCGCAGGCGCGTCTGGCTCGCCTCGCGAATCGCATCGAACTTGCTCAGCCCGTGCTCTTGCAGTGTGCGCGCGAACTCTACGATCAGGATGCCGTTCTTGCTCACCAGCCCCACCAGCGTGATGAGCCCCACCTGCGAGTAGATGTTCACCGTCGTCAGGTCGGCAAACGTGATCGCCAGCGCACTCGCGATCGCGAGCGGCACCGACCCCAGCAGGATGATGAGCGGATCGCGGAAGCTCGCGAACTGCGCCGCCAGCACCAGATAGATCATCACGAGCGCCAGCCCCATCGTCGCCACCAGGCTGCTGCTCTCCTTGCGAATCTGCCGGCTCTCGCCCAAGTAGTCGATGCTCGCGCCCGAAGGCAGGTTCTCTCGCGCCACCTTTTCCATCGCGTCCAGGCCCATCGCCTTCGTCACCCCGGGCACCACCGCCGCGTTGATGCGCACCGCGTTGCGCTGCCCAAATCGATTCAGCTCACGCGGGCCCACCGTCGTCTCGATTCGTGCGAACGCCCCCAGCGGCACCATCGTCCCGCTCGGGTGCGCCACCTGCACGCTCAGCAGCTGCTCTGCGAACGCACGCTGGTCGTCGGGCAGCTGCGGCACCACCGTGTAGCTCCGCCCATCGAGGTTGAAGCGATTGACATACCCACCGCTGAGCAGCACGCTCAGCTCGCGCCCCGCAAGCTGCGGGTCAAACCCAAGGTCCGCGATCTTGTCGCGATCGAGCACGATCCGCGCCTGCGGCATGTCGATCTTGAGGTCGGTATCCGAGTACATGAAGATGCCGGCCTTCATCCCCTCGTCCATGATCGTCCGCGCCAGCCCCTGCAGCTCCTGAGGGGGCAGGTCGCTCGTAATCACGAGCTCCACGTCAAACTGCCCCGCCCCGGGCAAGCTGGGCGGCAAGTTCGGAAACACGCTCAGGCTCGGAATCATCGCGAGCTGCTCGCCCAGCCCGGGAAGAATCTCGTGCGTGCTGCGCTCGCGCATGCCCCAGGGCACCGTCTGAATGCCCCCGAAGCCGCCGTTGGGGAACGTAATCTGCCAGATGTGCCGCGTCTCTGGCACGTTGCGAAGCACCTCGACCATCTGCTGCGTGGCACGCTCGCTGTAGTCCAGCGTGCTCTCGGGCGCGCCAACCACAAACATGAACACGCCGCTCTGGTCCTCCACCGGAGCCAGCTCTTTCTGGCTAAACAAGTACAAGGGCGGCACCAGCAGAATCGCGATCACGCTCAGCAGCGCGAGCGTCTTGGGCATGTGCAGAATGCCATCGAGCATCCAGCCATACCCGCGCCGCAGCGCATCAAACCGCTTGTTCACCCACGCCGTCCATCGCCCCTGCTTGCCCGCATCGTGCACCAGCACGCTGCTCATCACGGGCGACAGCGTGACAGCGACGATGCCGCTCACCACCACCGCCGCTGCCAGCGTGAACGCAAACTCCTTGAACAGAATGCCGGTGAGCCCGCCCTGAAACCCGATGGGCGCATACACCGCCGCGAGCGTGATGGTCATCGCGATCACCGGCGCAAACAGCTCGCGCGCACCCAGAATCGCCGCCTGGAAGCGCGTGTTCCCCTCGCGCACGCGCCGCTCGATGTTCTCCACCACCACGATCGCATCATCCACCACCAGCCCCACCGCGAGCACGATCGCCAGGATCGTGAGCAGGTTCAGGCTAAACCCCGCCAGCAGCATGAAGATCGCAGCCCCAAGCAGGCTGAGCGGGATGGCAACCAGCGGCACCAGCACCGTGCGCACGCTGCCCATGAACAAGAACACCACCACGCCCACGATCAGGATCGTCTCCACCAGCGTCTTCGCGATCTCCTTGATCGCCTTGTCCATATACAGCGTCGCGTCGTACGCCAGGTCCAGCGTCGTGCCCGCGGGCAGCTGCTGCTGAATCTCGCCAATCCGCGTCCGCAGCCGCCCGGCAAGCTCGATCTCGTTCACCCCGGGCAAGCTCCAGATGCCCAGAAAGATCGCGTCCTGCCCGCCGAAGCTGGTCTTGGTAAAGGCCTCTTCCGCCCCCAGCTCCACCGTCGCGACGTCCTTCAGGCGCACCACAGCATCGTCGCTGTCGCGCACGATGATCTCCTGAAACTGCTCGGCACGCTTCAGGTCGGTGTTCGTCACCAGCGAGATCTGAATGCTCTCGCTCCGCGTCTGCCCAATCGCCGCGATGAAGTTGTTGCGCTGCAGCGCGTTCTCGATGTCGCTGGGAGACAGGCTCAAGGCCGCGAGCCGCTGCGGATCGAGCCAGATGCGCATCGCGGGCAGCGTGCCCCCCAGCACCTCGGCCCGCTGCACCCCGCTCACGCTCGTGAGCATGGGCTCCACCTGCCTGCTGATGAACTCCGTCAGGCGCATCCGATCCAGCGATGCGCTCTGACAGCTGAGATAAAAGCTCGCGAAGGGGCGGTCCGCGCTCGTCACCTCCACGCCCGGGCTCTCGGCCTCAAACGGCAGCTGGCTGCGCACCTGCGCCAGCTTCGTGCTCACCTGCGCCAGCGCGGTGGTCGAGTCCTCGTTCAGCTTCAGGCGGATGGTGATCTCGCTCAGCCCGGGCGTGCTCTTGCTCTCGACGTAGTCAATGCCGTCGATGCTCGCGACCGCACGCTCGATGGGCGTGGTGACGAACCCGCGCACGTCCTCGGCGCTCGCGCCAAAGTAGCGCGTGCTGATCTTGATGCTCGTGCTCGCCATCGCGGGGTATTGCTGCACAGGCAGGCTCATCGCCGCCCGAATGCCCACGATGAGCAGCACCACATTGACCACCACCGCAAGGATGGGACGCTTGATGAAAAGATCGGTGAGTTTCATGAGAGAGGTGCCAAGGTGTCAAGGTGTCAAGGTGTCGAGGTGCCAAGGTGCCAAGGTGCCAAGGGAGGTCGATGGAGGGGGCGTGTTTCGAGTTGAGGGGCCGTCAAAGCGTCAAGGGATCAGAGCTTGCCTCTGCAGGCATCCCTACCAAGCAAAGCGTCCGTGCCGCAGCGTCTTCCCCTCGACACCTCGACACCTTGAAACCTTGACACCTTGAAACCTCTTCTCCTTCATCTCGACGGGCTCATCTCCGGCGGCATCGGGATCACGCCCGCGCCCTCGTACAGCTTGAAGCTGCCGTCGGCGGCGATGGTCTCGCCCTCGGTCAGGCCTTGCAGCACGATCACGCCCCCGGGCACTTCCTCGCCCAGCGTGATGAACCGCTGTGCAGCGACCATCATGGGCTTGCCGCTGGCATCCATCATCGCGTTGCCCTCCTTGTCCTTGGCGGGCACGATCGTGAAGACGTGATCGCCGTAGCTCGCCCGGCGGATCGCCATCACGGGCACCTTCAGCGCCCGCACGCTCGCGCCGCGTGCAAAGTCCACCGATACCGACATGCCGGGCGAAAGCTCGCCCCCGCCCTGCAGCAGTGCCCGCACGATGACCGTGCGCGTCGCCGCGCTCGCAGAGCTCTGCTGCGCCACCACCTTGCCATCCAGCTCCAGCACGCGGGCGCTGTCGCGGGCCTTTACCCGCACGGGCGTGCCCACGGGCAGGCGAGCGACCAGCTCTTGCGGCACCGCAAAGTCGGCAAACACCTCGGGGCTCGCGCTCTCGAGCATCGCGACGTCGTCGCCCTCGCGCACGTATTGTCCCGCGTGCAGCGTGCGGATGCCGACGCGCGCGTCAAACGGTGCCCGCAGCGTCTTCTTCGAGATCAGCACCTCCAGCCGCTGCACGCCCGCCTCGGCGCTGTCGAGCTCCGCCTGCGCGGTGTCCACATCGGTCGGGGTCGTGGCGCCCGTGGCGAGGGCCTTGGTCACGCGGTCCAGCGTGGCCCGCGCGAGGTCAACGCGGGCCTTGGCTGCCCGCAGCTCGGCTTGCTCTACGGCGTCGTCCATCGTCACGAGCACATCGCCCTGCTTCACGGTCGCGCCGCTCTCAAAGTTCACGCTCGTGACCAGGCCCGCAAGCTCGGGGCGAAGGCTCACCGCCTGCTTCGCAGCGATGGTGCCCACGATCTGCGCCCGGGGCTCGAAGGTGGTGCCCTCGACCGCGACCGCCACGACAGCCATCGGAGGCGGGCCTCCCATCGCCATGCCAGCCGCCATCGCGGCCCGCACGCTCAGGAACTTCCACCCCGCGAGCGCGAGCACGCCCACGATGACGACCACGACAAAGAGAATGGGCCAACGCTTTTTCATAGGTCACTCGCTGCGGTTCTTGCACGGTTTCGCTTCAGACTCGTTTAGACCACGCCCCGCTCGTGGGCCACGATCACGCGCTGCAGGCACGCACGAAAGGCGGCAAGACGCTCCATGCTGTGGTCCCGCATCTCAAACACCCAGCTCATCCAGAGGCCATCCATCGCGCACATGACAAAGTCGCCCATCGCTTCGTCCAGCCCGTCGCTGCGCATCGCCTCGCGCAGCATCGCATAGACCTCGCGCACAGGCTGGGCGTGCTTGCGGTCGTTGCTCATCGTCGCGATGAGCGCGACCGAGGTGGTGCGCATCTGCGCCGTCCAGTGGTCGGGGGCTGCCAGGCAGCCATTGAGCATCGCGTGCAGCACGCGCGTGCGACCCGCAGGCGCTTGCGCGAGCGTGAGCTCCAGCTCGTGCCGCCACTCGTTCACCACGCGCTGCACGAGCGCGCTGAGCAGCAGGTCCTTGCTTGGGAAGTAGTGCAGCAACCCGCTCTTGCTCACGCCCACGCGCGACGCGACTTTGTCGAGCGTGAAGTTCGCGATGCCCTGCTCCAGCACCACCTCCGCTGCGGCTTGCAGAATGCCGTCGACTTGCTGGATGTGGCTGGCACTTTGGCTGCCGCTTTGGTAGGCACTTTGGTTGGCAGCGTCGGACACGGGCGCGCCGGTCCGCGGCCCGCTGCTGGCGGGGGGCGAAGCATCCGGACGATGGACGGCGACTTTGGGCATGCCTGATGGGGAGTGTACCCAAATATCGACCGGCCGACCGAATAGTCGGTCGGTTTTTTCTATTCGTGTTCGCACAGGGCAGCGAATTCGCTGTTTGACGTATTCTGCGCGATGAGAAACCAGTTTTATACGACGTTGTTGCGCGAAGATTGCATTCTGGTCGCCCCGGGCTTGTCGGATGCAAGCGGTGTGCCTTTGGTTGCCGGTGTGCGTTCGCTTTCCTTGCAATGCCTCCAGCCGTCACCGCCATCCTCACGACGCACAACAACCCGCGTGCCTTGCAGCTCTGCCTCATGGGCTACGCGATGCAGGACACGCGCGACTTTGCGGTGCTGATCGCGGACGATGGCTCGCGCGACGACACGCGTGAGGCAATCACGGCTTCACGCGCGATGCTCGCGACCGTTGCACCCTGGCTGCGCATCGGGCACCTGTGGCAGCCCCACCGGGGGTACTACGGCAAGCCCGCGATCGTGAACAAGGCGATCGTGCGTGCGGAGAGCGACTACCTGATTCTCGCGGATGGTGACGTGGTGCCAAGGCAGGACTACGTGCGCACGCACCTGCAGCTGCGCCGCCCCCGGAAGTTTCTCGCGGGGGGCGACTATCGCCTGAGCGACGCAGCGACCAAGGCCCTGACGATGGACGACGTGCAGAGCGGGCGCGCCTTTGACAAGGCCTTCCTGATCAGCATCGGTCAGCCCCGCACGAAGAAGATGATCAAGCTCACCAGGCGCCGGCTCTTCACGCGCGTGCTCGATGCGGTGAATGTGAGCCCCGCGCGCTGGAGCGGCAGCAACGCGAGCTGCTGGAAGCAGATGCTGATGGAAGTCAATGGCTTTGACGAGAGCTTTCGCGGCCCAGGCAAGGACGACACGGAGCTTGGGCAGCGCCTCTGGAACGCGGGCTATGGCAGCGCGCACGTGCGGCACAACGCCATCGTGCTGCACTTGGAGCACGGGCAAGGCAACTACAACGAGGAACGCCGACGCACAAACCTCGTGCTGCTCGCCGACACGCGGGCGACGGGGCGCACGCGGGCCCGCATCGGCATCAGCGAGCGGGTGGACGACTGCCGGGAGGATTGGGGCTGAGCCTTTGCCTTGGCGTGGATCGGGCAGCGAAGGCGAGTGCGCGTTGACGGTTGGCTTCAAGCAGGGCATGTTGTGATTTCGTAACAGTTTGACAAGTCTGGCGAATCGTGGAAGCTCATGGCCTTTGCGCACGATCATCACGCCCTTGAGGCCTTGCAGGAGCGGAACTACCGGGCCTTTGCGGGCGCGTTTGTGTGCTCCTCCACGGGCTTGCAGATGATGAGCGCCGCGCTGCTCTACGAGCTCTATGAGCGCACGGGCGATGTGATGATGCTGGGGTGGGCGGGGGTGGCTCGCGCACTTCCGGTGGTGCTGCTCGCGCTGCCCGCGGGGGCGATGATCGACAGCCTGCCCCGCCATCGCGTGCTCACGGCGACGATGGCAGGCCTGGGCGTGGCGGGGGGCTTGCTCGCGCTCGCGAGCGGCATGGGGCTGCCCCCCTGGGTCATGCTGTGCATCATCTTTCTTGCTGGGCTGGTGCGCACGTTTAATGGCCCCTCGCGCGCGAGCCTGCTGCCCGACATCGTGACGCCACGGGCCTTCGCGAACGCCGTCACCTGGAACACCGCGGCCTTTCAGGTGTCGGCGATTGGCGGCCCGCTGGCGGCGATGTATGCCATCACGCTGCTGAACCCCGGGCGCGAGGCCGCGCTGCGGGCGGGCGAGGAGCTTGCTGCGCCGGTGTGCTGGCCTGTGTATGCCGCGACGTGCGTGCTGTGTCTGCTGGGTGCGGTGCAGAGCCTTGCGATCCGGCCCTGGCGGATGCAGCCTCGCAAGGCGATAGACCTCGCGTCGCTGCGCGTGGGGATGGGTGCGGGCGTGGCGCACATGACGAGGGAGCGTGTGGTGCTGGGCGCCATCACGCTGGACTTGTTCGCGGTGCTGTTTGCGGGCGTCACGGGGCTGCTGCCCGTGTTCGTGCGAGATATTCTGCAAGAGGGGCCCGAGGCGCTGGGGTGGCTGCGGGCCGCGCCGTTTGTGGGCGCGCTGCTCATGGCGGGCGTGCTCGCGATGCACCCGATTCGCAGGCGCGCTGGCATGTGGCTGCTGCTCAGCGTCGCGGCGTTTGGCGTGTTCACGATCGTGTTCGGGCTCTCGACGTCGTTCTGGCTCAGCCTGGGTGCGCTGCTGCTCGCGGGCGCGGTGGACGCGGTGAGCGTGGTGGTGCGGCACGTCATCGTGCCCAGCCGCACGCCCCCAGAGCTGCGCGGGCGCGTGAGCAGCGTGAACAGCGTGTTCATCGAGTGCAGCAACGAGCTTGGTTCGATGCAGAGCGCGGTGGTGGCAAGCTGGTTTGGCCCGGTGGTGAGCGCGGTGAGCGGGGGCGTGGGGGCGCTGGTGGTGGTTGGCGCGATTGCGGTCGTGTTTCCGATGCTGCGGAAGCTGGACAGCATGCAGGGCCAGGGGACCGAGTAGAGGTTTCAGGCAGCGGGCAGCCCACTTCCCTGGTGGCTCAGCCGTCTCGGCTGAGCGCTCGGCGGATACGACGAACGAATCACAGAGCATGCCGGCGGCGCGCGGGACGTTGCGGGGGGTGTGAACTCTGGACGCCATCTGCGCGGAGGGCACAGGCGAGACGCCTGTGCCACCAAGTGTGTGCCACCAGCTGCGGGCACCGCCTCACGCCACGCCGCTGGTGCGGAGGAGGGTTTTGAACTGCTCTCCGAAAACGAAGTTGTGCTCGGGGAAGGCGATGCCCTTCATGTTCTGGTCGATGTGGCTGAACATGAGCTCGACCTTGCCCATCTGCTCCGCGGTGCTGCCCGTGCCCGCGTGGTCCAGGCGCTCGACGACGACGTGCGTGCTTGCGCCGCTGGCGTCCATGCGGTCGATGTTCGCGGTGTAGCGCAGGGTGTGCCCGGGCATGGCATCGAGCGTGAGCTGCGCGCGATTGACCTTCGCGAGGATGACCTTCTCTTTGAAATCGCCGGCATGCCCCACGAGGATGCCCGCAGCCTGGGCGCACCCCTCGATGATCAGGCTCGCGGGCATGACGGGCAGGGCGGGCCCGAGTCCATCGCTCGCGGCGAAGTGGTCGTGCAGGTGCTCCTCGGCGAGGCTCACGTGCTTGATGGCGACGAGCTGCTTGGCAGGGAGCAGGGAGAGCACGCGGTCGATCCACATCCAGCGCATGGGCAAAGATAGGGAGAGAGGGGAGAAGGGATGGAGGGATGGAGTGGGGTGCGCGCTGACAGGTCAGCGAGCGTCGGTTGGGCGCATGGTGCGGAGGGTGAGTTCGCCCGTGGTCAGCACGCTCAGCTGCGTCCAGCCTGTGGTGGGGGTGGCGAGCCAGTGGGCGGTTTGCGAGCGCGGCCCGCCCAGGCGCGGGTCGAGCAGGCGGGATGGGCCTGTGCTTTGCAGCACCACGCGGGCACGAGCCGCGGAGAGGAGCGCGATGCCGCCTGGGTTCGCGGCTCCGTGGTGTGGCGCTTCGATCGCGGCGAGGGGAGCGAGGGGCGCGATGCGCTGGGCAACCTCGCGGGCCGCGTCGTTCTGCACGTCTCCACAGAGCAGCACGTGGGTGGTGGAGCCATCGCGCAGCGTGAGGGTGAAGAGGAGCACGAGCGAGGTGTCGTTGTCGCTGAGTGTGCTGCCGATGGGGGTCGGGGGCCACAGCACCTCGGCGCGCACGGGGGGCGTGGCGTTGCCCGGCGCGCCAAGCAGCAGCTCGTGGCCCTGGTGCAGGGGCGTGGGCGAGATGTTCGCGGCGCGGAGTGCGGCGAGGATGCTCTGGGGCAAGGTTTGCGGGGGGTCTTGATCATTCGTTGGCGAGCCCGCGTCAAGAAATCGCTGCGTGAGGAGCAGGTGCCGCACGCCCAGCGGCCCAAGCAGCTCGGGCAGGCCTGCGCAGTGGTCGCTGTCTGGATGCGAGATCGCGATGGTGGGCACGCGCCATGCGCCCAGTGCGCGGCAGGCGGCGAGCACGCCCGGGCTGGTGCGGGCCCAGCGCGCGGGCTTGGCGTCCCACAGCAGCGTGTGGTGGCGCGTGCGCACGAGCATGCAGGTGCCATCGCCCACGTCGAGCATGTCGATGCGCAGCAGCACGTCGCTGGGCAGGCGTGTGCGCACGTGCCATGCAAGGGGCAAAGCAAGCAGCGCGAGCGCAAGGGGAGCAGCAACCGCAGCGCGGGGCACCTCGCACGCGTGCTTCCTTAGCCCAAAGCGGGCCCACAGGGCGAGCGCGCCCGTGGCAGGCAGCGCCCACCACCAGGGCGTGGTGGGCACCCAGAGCCAGGCGAGCGGGAGCGTGTCGAGCGCGCGCACCGTGTGCATGACCAGGTGCGAAAGCCCAGAGAGCACGGGCCCACTCACCAACGTGCTGACAAACGCTCCCGCCTGCGGCACCAGCGCGCCGCACACACCAGCGATGATGCTCGCGAGCACCCCCACCACCAGCAGCACCACAAACACGGGCGCGAGCAGGAGCGATGCAAGGAGCCCAACGGGGCTGACGAGCCCCACGCTTGCCATCATCCAGGGCAGGCTCACGAGCCAGCACATCACGCTCGATGCGGAGAGCAGCCGCGCGCCCCGAAACAGGCGCGTGGGCAAAGGCAGGTTCTCTTGCACCACGCCGCGTGGGGGCAGCCCAGCGAAGCGCTGCGCAAAGGGCTGCTGGGCCCACAGCAGCAATGCGGTGAGCCCGAGGCTGAGCTGAAACCCCAGGTCGCTAAAGATGATGGGCTGGGCGAGCAGCAGGAGCGCGGCTCCAAGGCCCAGCACACAAAGCGTGTCGGGCTTGCGGCCTGTGCTCTGCGTGCCCAGCACCAGCAGCGTGAGCACCACCGCCCGCAGCAGCGCGGGCGAGAGGGGCGTGAGGCTTGCGTAGAGCACCAGCGCGAGCGCGACGAGCAAAGGCTCGAGCCAGCCTCGATCGCCCAGCAGGCGCAGCAGCCAGAGCGCGACCATCGCGATGATGGTGAGGTGAAAGCCCGAGATGGCAACAAGGTGGATGATCCCCACGCGAGCGAACGCAGAGAGGGCCTGCTCGTCGCGCGTTTCGCTCTCGCCCAGCAGCAGCAGCGAGAGCAGCCAGCGGGCCTTGGGGTCTGTCGGCAAGCTCGCGAGCACGGCTAGCCTGCCGCGCTCGCGCAGCGCGAGGGCGGAGGCGAGCAGGCCGTCGGTCGCACGGGCGTGGGTGGTCGCTTCCACGGGTGTTGCAAGCTCCCACGAGCTGAGCGTGAGCGTGCCGGCGTCGCGGTCTACGCGGGCGCGGGCCTCGCGGTCGGGCTCGCCTGGGTTGCTGGTTGGGCGCGGTGCAGAGAACCTGCCCAGAAGGCGCACGCGCGTGCCTGGGGTGATGGCTGCGGGTGGGGGCTCGCGCGAGGGGGTGCTCACGCGCACGCGGAGGCGACCGCGCGCGGCGGAGACCTCCTGCGGCGCATGCGCCTGCGCACGCAGAGCGAGCGTGAAGATGGTGGCGGGCTGCGAGGGCACGCCCGCGAGGGGCGGGGCACTCAGCGTGCGCGGAGACTCGAGCACGATGCCCTCGACGTGCACGATTGCGCCCTCAGTCGCGGCGAGTGTCGCGCCGGGCGCACGGGCGACGAGCGCACCCCACGCCGCGGCACCAAGCAAGCCGCAGCAGAGCAGCGCGAGGGCCCAGCGAGGCGTGCGCCCGCGCAGACCAGCCGCGATGAGGAGCAGCACAGCGCACGCAATGAGCAGGGCCGGTGCGTGCCAGGCGTGCCACGCGGGCAGCGGCGTCTGCGCGGCAGCGGCGATGCCAAGCACGAGCGCACCAAGCACGCCAAACACGCGTGCGCGGGCCCAGGCGACGGTGCCCTCGCGCGAGAGGCCGCTTGGCGCATGGGGGTTGGTGGCAAAGGGCGAGGACACCGGGGCATGATTGGGCCCGACTTCGCGTGGTTGGCGGTGATCGGGCGAGGTCGGGCGACAATGGTTCAGATTGCGAGCAATCGCGGGCATGGCAACGGGCGTTTCGGGCCCGGCGGGGACAGCGAGCAAGCGCGAAAAACCGCCCGCACACCCACCTGTTCGGAAGAAGATAGGTATCGTCGATCGCTACACTCGCACCGCAAATCCCGCTCCAAACAGACCGCGAACGTAGCGGTTTCGGAGCGTGGC
>JAIYDA010000105.1 GCA_027487735.1 Planctomycetaceae bacterium
AGCTCGACGGATGCGCCGAGCTGGCTTGCCATCTCCCCCACTGCGCTGCTGAAGCCACCCGCGCCGCAGTCGGTCATCGCGGTGTAGAGCGGCGTGCCACCCGGGCCCGCGGACCTCGCGCGCAGGATGCAATCGAGCACGCGCTTTTCCTCGATGGCGTTGCCGATCTGCACGGCGTGGCTGAACTCGCTGGCGCTGGTGCTCTGCAACTCGGCGCTACTGAAGGTCGCGCCGTGGATGCCGTCACGGCCTGTGCGACCGCCCAGCGCGATGATGCGATCGCCTGCGCGGGGAGTTCCCTTGACGAGCGCACGCGGCAGCAAGCCGATGCAGCCGCAGAAGACGAGCGGGTTGCCCACGTAGCGGTCGTCGAAGAAGACGCCGCCCGAGACGGTGGGGATGCCCATGCGGTTGCCATAATCGCGCACGCCCGCGACGACGTCTGTCAGCACGCGGCGTGGTGGGAGCACGCCGGGCGGAAGGGGAGCGGCTTGCGCCGGGTGGGCAACGCAGAAGACGTCGGTGCTCGCGATGGGCTTTGCGCCCAGGCCCGTGCCGATGACATCGCGGATGCAGCCGCCGATGCCCGTGGCGGCTCCGCCGTAGGGCTCGATCGCGCTGGGGCGGTTGTGCGTTTCGACCTTGATGTTCACGGCCCACTGGTCGTCGAGGGCGATGACGCCTGAGTTGTCCTTGAAGACGCTGAGGGTCCAGTCGAGCCCTTCGGCGATCAGCTCGTGGGTTGCGAGCGCGACGGTGCGCTTGAGCAGGTTGTCGATGGTGAAGGAGCCATCGGCGTGGGCGGTGAGGCCTGGGTGCGTGGTGGCAAAGAGCGAGGGACCTGGCGCGGAGCAGGTGTAGTGCACGGTCGCCTTGAGCGTCTTGTGCACGCAGTGCTCGCTCCAGGTCTGGGCGAGGGTTTCGAGCTCGATGTCAGTGGGGTCGCGACGCAAGCTGCGGTAATGGGCCTGGATAGCCTGCATCTCGGCGAGCGTGAGGAACAGGTGCCCCTGCTTGCTGAGGTGCAGGAGCTGGTCGTCGGTCAGGTCGCGGATGGGGACATGCACGAGGCGCAGGGTGTAGGGCGAGCCGTGCGGGAGGCTGGTGGGATGGAAGGGAGCCGTGACGACGCTGTGGATGGCGGGGTTCGCGAGGGCTCGCGAGGCGAGGGCCTTGGCGTCGTCGGCGGTGCGGATGCCCTGGAGGTCGAACCGGCTGCCCGTGCTCACGCTGGTTGCGACGCCCGTGAGGTCGCGGATTGCCTCTTGCACGCTCTGCGCGGCAGGGTCCATCACGCCCGGCAAGGGGTGGACCTCGACGAGGGTGGTGCCCGGGGCGTTGGGGGCAGAGCCAACGCGCACTTCCTCGGTCACCGGGTCGGCGAGCAGGGCGGCTGAGACGGCAGTGAGCTGGGGCTGCGAGAGCTCACCCTCGATGAGATAGACCTTCGCCGTCGCGGCTCCGGAGAGCGGGAAGCCCAGTTCTTTGGCGCGGCGGATGGCGGCGGCGGCGCGGGTGTCGGCGATTGTGGGCTTGACGCGGACTTCGAAACGATGGACGGTGGGCATGGGGCGAGGGTAGGAAGAGGTGTCGAGGTGTCGAGGTGTCGAGGTGTCGAGGGGAGGAAGCGCGGGAAATGCGCGCTGGGGGCGGGCGGTGGTGGTTCTATAGTGAAGCATGAGCGCATCGGAACGCAACTTGCAGTCAGAGTCTGCGAGCAAGGACCATGATGTGAGTGCGGTGGTGACGCCGCAGGCTTTGGGCCCCAGCATGCGCGTGGCGAGCGGGCCACTGCTGCTGGAAGTGTCCACCGAGGTGTGCAACCAGGTGGGGGGCATCTATCAGGTGATTCGCAGCAAGGCTCCGCTCATGACGCAGCGCTGGGGCGAGCGGTATTGCCTCATTGGGCCTTGGGAAGGGGCGAAGGCGCAGGTGGAGTTTGAGCACGCGCCGGCGGCGGGATGGCTGGCGAGCGCGCTGGAAGAGCTGCAGGCGGCTGGGCTGCGCGTGCACCACGGGCGGTGGATGGTGCCGGGCAGACCACGGACGCTGCTGATTGAGCACTGGCAAGGGTGGGAAGCGCTGAACGTTGCGAAGTTTCGCCTGTTTGCCGACCATGGCATCGACACGCCTGGGGATGATGGCCTCATCAACTTTGTCGTGAGCTTTGCGGATGCGGTGCGGCGGCTGGTGGCGGTGCTGCACACGCATCGCGAGCGGAGCATCGCGCGGGGTGGGCTTGCGGGCGATGATGCGGGCCCGATCGTGGCGCACTTTCACGAGTGGCTGGGTGGGCTTGCGATCCCGATGATCCGCAAGGACAACACGCCCATCGCGACGGTGTTTACGACGCATGCGACGCAGCTTGGGCGGTGCCTCGCGAGCACGGTGGACGATTTTTATGATCGCCTGCCCTGGCTTGATCATGAGGAAGAGGCGCGCAGGTTCAACGTGACGACGCAGCACCGCATCGAGCGGGCGGCGGCGCACGGGGCGCATGTGTTTACGACCGTGAGCAGCGTGACGGCGGAAGAGTGCAACTATTTGCTCGGGCGGCACGTGGACGTTGTCACGCCCAACGGGCTGACGATCGGGCTCTATAACGCTGGACACGACCAGCAGCGGCTGCACGGGGAGTACAAGGAGCAGATCCATCGCTTCGTGATGGGGCACTTCTTCCCCAGCTACGACTTTGACCTTGATCGCACGGTGTACTTCTTCACGAGCGGTCGCTATGAGCCGCGGAACAAGGGCTTTGACCTTTGCCTCGAGGCCCACGCGCGCTTGAACGCGATGCTGAAGGCGAGCAACATCGGCAAGACGGCGGTGCTCTTCATCGTGACCAAGCGTGCCACGCACGCGATCAACCCGCTGTGCATGGAGAAGCGCGGGATTCTCAACGAGCTGGATGAGATCACGAGCAAGATCACGCAGGGTGTGGGCAAGCGGCTGTTTACGCGGGCTGCGGCGCACGGGCCACTCAAGCTCGATGACCTTGTGGATGAGTATTGGCTGCTGCGATATAAGCGGGCCCAGAGCGCGTTCCGCAGCCATGGGCAGCCCATGGTGGTGACGCACATGCTGCAGGACGAGGGCAACGACCCCGTGCTGAACCACATCAGACTCCTGCAGATGTTCAACCACAAGGACGATCCGGCGAAGGTTGTGTATCACCCCGACTTCATCAGCCCGCACAATCGGTTGTGGGGCATGGAGTATGACCAGTTCGTGCGCGGGTGCCACATGGGGCTGTTTCCCAGCATGTATGAGCCCTGGGGGTACACGCCTCTGGAGTGCGCGGCGATGGGCATTCCGAGCGTCACGAGCGACCTGGCGGGCTTTGGGCGCTATGTGCAAGAGAGCTACGCCAACCCGGACCAGGGCGGGACGTTTGTGCTCAAGCGGCGCAGCCGGAGCTTTCATGATGCCGCGTCGGACCTGTCGCGCGTCATGTTTGACTTCTGCAAGATGGAGCGTCGCGATCGCATCGCGCTGCGCAACGAGGTGGACAAACGCAGCTGGGACTTTGACTGGGCAAAGCTGGGCAAGGCGTATCACACGACGCACGAGCTTGCGATTCAGCGCGTTCGCGCGGGCACGGCAGCGGGCAGCGACCCGAGCGCGAGCAGGCTGAGCAGCATTGGGATGGTGAGCGCGGATGACCTGGCCCGTGCCAATCGGAGCCCCAGCCCGATGGGCTCGCAGGCATCGATGCAAGACGGCATGACCGAGCTCAAGCCCTCCGCGCAGCCGGCGCGGGCGGGGGGCTGAAGCGCGAGGGTTGTGCGCCGGTGTTGGGGTTGGATGGGGGTTGAGGTTTGGGTTTGGGTTTGGGTTTGGGGTTGGAACTTTCGCCTTGTGTTCGTGGCGTGTCGTGCGAAGCGTGCAGCGGTATGAAGACTCCTATTGCCATCGTCGGTGCGTCGGGGTATAGCGGTGCGGAGCTTGTGCAGCTTGCGCTCGGGCACCCTTCGATGCGCATCGTGGGGCTGTTTGGCTCGGGGAAGGTTGATGCCAGCGGCAAGCCCCTGAGCTATGCCAGCACGTTCGGGCGATTTCGCGGCGTGCTCGACATGCCCGTGCTCGCGAGCGAGCCCGAGGTGATCGCGGGCACCGGCGCAAAGCTCGCGTTTTTGTGCACGCCCCACGAGGCGAGCATCGCGCTCGCGAAGCGCCTGCTGGCTTTGGGCGTGGGCGTGCTCGATCTCTCGGCGGCCTTCCGCTTGCGCGATGCGAGTGCGTACCCCGCGTTTTATGGCTTTGTGCACGAGCACCCGGAGCTGCTCGCGCAGGCTGCGTATGGGCTCGCCGAGTGCTTCGCGACGGAGATCGAGCGTGCGCCGCTGACGGCGGTCGCTGGGTGCTACCCGACCAGCAGCATTTTGCCGCTGCGCCCGCTCGTGCGGGCGGGTGCGGTGCGCACCGGGACGCGACCGATCATCGACAGCACGAGCGGCATCAGCGGCGCGGGGCGCAAGGCGGAGCAGCGGCTGCTGTTCTGCGAGGTGGGCCAGCAGGCGTACGGCGTGTTTACGCACAGGCATCAGCCCGAGATCGACGCGTACGCGGGCTGCGGCACGATCTTCACGCCTCACACGGGCCCGTATGACCGCGGCATCCTGAGCACGATCCACATCGAGCTTGCGAGCGGCTGGGACGAGGCCCGCGTGCGTGCGTGCCTGCACGAGGCGTATGCGACGCAGCCGTTTGTTCGGCTGTGCCCGGCGGGGGTATGGCCCAGCGTGCTGGATGTTCGCGGCACGAACTTCTGCGATATCGCGCTTGCGGTGCGGGGCGACCACTGCATCATCAGCAGCGCGATCGACAATCTCATCAAGGGCGCGGCGGGGCAGGCGGTGCAGTGTGCGAATATTCGGTTGGGGCTGGCGCAGCAGACGGGGATTTTGTAGGGGGTGGGTGGGTAAGGGTGTGCGCCGCGGGTGCTGTGTGTTGTTGCGGAAGTTGGGCTTGCCGATCGCACAGGCGAGACGCCTGTGCCACCATGGACATGGGCGAGACTGCTGTGCCACCGGGATTAGTCGGGCACGCGCTCGAGCTCGGCTCGCACGCGATCGACTAGGCGCTCGATGATGCTGGGCGAGAAGTCGAAGGTGAGGCCCGCAGCGGCGAAGAGCTCGGGCAGGGGCTTGCTGCCGCCCAGTCGCATCGCGCGCATGTAGCTGTCGATGGCTTTGGTCTCGCCCTGCTCGACGCTTTGCAGCCAGAGCTGCAGGGCTCCGAGCTGCGCGATGCCGTACTCGATGTAATAGAAGGGCACGCTGAAGAGGTGCAGCTGCCTTTGCCACAGGTGTGCTCGCGCGGGCTCGAGGCCCGACCAATCGACGCGGCTTGCGAAGCGATCGTCGAGTTGCAGCCACCAAGCGGTGCGCTGCTCGCGCGTGTGGCTCGGGTTGCTGTAGAGATGGTGCTGGAAGGCGTCGATGGTTGCGATCCAAGGCAGCAGCAGGACGCTGCGCTTGAGCTGCTCGCGGATGGCCCGCCTGGCATCGTCGCTGCCCGGGGCATAAAAGCTGCCCGGCGCGGTCCAGTGGTGCATCGTCAGCAGCTCCATGCTCATGCTCGCAACCTCGCAGAACTCGATTGGCGCGGTGCGATACTCCACCAAGGGCTCATCGCCGCTGAGCATGCTGTGGAAGGCGTGCCCAGCCTCGTGCACCATCGTCTCGACGTCTTTGTGCAGCCCGGCGGCGTTCATGAAGATGAAGGGGCGGCGGGAGCGGTCGCGCATGTATTGATACCCGCCCGGGGCCTTGCCCTTGCGGCTATCGAGGTCAAAGTTTGCGGCGTCTCGCGCGCCGCGGGCTTCGGTTCCATCGCCCAGGCTGGCGAGCATCGCGGCGAGGCGCGGATCGAGGGCACGCATCGCCTCGACGCTGCGCGAGACGAGCTCTTTGCCGCCCGCGAAGGGGCGCAGGGGACCGCGGCCCTTGGGGTCGACGGCGAGGTCCCACGGTCGCAGCGCGGGAAGGCCAAGCTGCTTGCGGCGCTGCTCGTCGAAGCTGCGGACGAGCGGCACGACGTGCTTCTCGACGCCCTCGTGGAAGGCAAAGCAGTGCGCGGGGGTGTAGTCGAAGCGGTGCTTGGCAACGAACGTGTAGTCGACGTAGTTCGCGAAGCCCGCCTCGCCCGCGATCTGCTGGCGCAGGGCGAGCATCTGGTCGAAGATGTCGCTGAACTTGCTGGCCTCTTGCAGGCGGCGCTCGGTCACGGTGCGCCAGGCTCGCTCGCGGAGGTCGCGGTCGGTCTGCTCCTGATAGCGGGCCATCTGGGGGAGCGTGCGTTCCTGACCTTCAAACTGCACGGTGAGGCTGCCCGACAGTGCCTCGAACTGCTGCACGAGCAGATCGTGCTTGGTCTCGCGCGGCACGTTGGCCTCGCGGAAGAGCGCGACGTCGGCCTTTGCGGCGCGGAGCAGCACGGCGTAGCGATCGGGCGGCAGCGGGAACTGCTGCGACAGCTGCACCAGGCGCTTGTCGAGCTCAAAGCCCGCGAGCTTGAGCTTGGGGTCGATGTCTTCGACAAAGCGCGTGAAGGCCTGCGCGCTCGCCTGGTCCTCGGTGTTGCAGGTCATCGAGATGTAGAGATCGGCGCGGCTCTCGCTGCATGCGGCGGCGAGCTCGCCCCGGTCGATGAGCCAGCGCTCGAGGTCTTGCACGCTGTGGATCGCGCGGCTTTGCAACGCGTGGAAGTAGGCGTGCACGTCGTCGAAGGATCGCACGCGGAGGGAGGCAGGGACGAAGGAGCCGTCGATGGCGTGGGGCGTGATGGGCGACGGAGGCGTCGGAGCGGGTGCGCTGGGCATGGGCGGAATGATTGGGGGCGGAAGGCCTCGGGCGGGAGGGCAGAGAAAGAAAATCGCCCCGGCGGGCAAGGGCCGGGGCGAGGGGGTCTTTGTTCTTACTCTTGCAGTGTGGGGAGTGCTGGCCGTGTTACCGGGGCCGCATGAGCTCGCGGAGCAGCCGCTCCTGCTCCTCATACCACTCGTCAAACTGCTTCATCTCCAGCATGTTCATGTTGAACAGGAGGAAGTTGGGGTTGTTCCGCATCATCGAGCGGACGCGCTGCAGCTCTTGGCGAGCTCGGCTGACGAACTGGCCTCGGGTCTCCAGCGGCTCATCCTGCGCGGCGGCGATGTAGCGGTTGAAGTCGGCGACATAGAGCTGGAAGCTGTCCTGGTCGCGCTTCACCTTGGAGCGGTAGTCCATGCTCCACTTCTCGGCGCGGCTGACGGGCCACATGATGCCGGGCACGCGCTGGCCGATCCACTCGACGTCCTCAAAGCTCTCAAAGCCCATGGCCTTGGTCAGCTCTTCGAGCGTGTCGGCGGTGCCGCGGCTGAAGCGAATCTTGCGGGCGGTCTCGGCGTTGAGCGTGAGGATGCGGCCCGGGGGGTTTGCCACAAAGTCGCCCGAGACGTCGTCGTGGAAGAACAGCGTGTTCTCACCATCGAACTTCACGGAGAGGGGCTTCATGATCTGCATCGACTCCATGATCTTGGGGTCGTGCTTGCCGCGGGCGCTGATGCGCTTCATCATCTCGATGACTTCGACCAGTTCGCGGCCCTTCACGGCGGTGAGCTGGCCGAACCAGCCCGTGCACGCGCCGTAGTTGCCTTGGCTCGTGAAGTAGATGTCCTCGATGGCGTGGGCGGTCATGGCGGCGGCGGAGATCGCCGAGTCGATCCATGCGACGACCTTGAAGCGGGGCTTGTAGTCGAGCTCGATGGCGTCGCTCAGGCGCTGAATCTCGAGCAGTGCGCCGCCGCCCGAGGTGATGCGGAAGACGACGATGCCTGTGCCGTCGGTGCCGAGGTCTTGCTCGAGCATGGGGCGGATGGTGTCGAGCTGGTGGCGGGTCATGAAGAGACCGACCATGTCCTTGTCGCCTCGCTCACCGAGGGTGATGACGGCGGCCTTGGGGCGTTGGCGCCCCGAGGGGGTCACCACCGGCGCGGCAGCTGCGGGCGCGACGGCTGCGGGGCTGCCTGGGGCAGTGGCTGCCGGGGTTGAGGCGGGTGCCGCTTCGGGCTTGGCTTCAGGCTTGGTTTCGGGCTTGGCTTCGGTGGCTGTGCCACGAGCGATCGAGGCGATCTCGCTGGGGAGCAGCATGCGCTCCTTGCCCGAGGCGTCCTTGATCCAGACGACACCCGCGGCCTCGCGGACGATGGTGCCCTCAACGGTGGTGCCGTTGCGGAGCGTGACTTTGTCGGCTGCGAGTGCGCTGGAGCTGAGAGCGAGGACGCTCATGAGCACCGCTGCACAGACGAGCCACCAGACTTTGAGATTGCGAACCATGAGTGCTGCACTCCAAGAAAACTGCCAGCGACAAGGTCGGTCTGGCGTGTGGATGACTGACGTTGCACGAACCGGAACAGGTCGCAGAAGGGCTTAGTCCTTCTTGTCCTTCTTCTGCTCGATCTCGATGCCGCTATCGAGGTATTCCAGCTGAAGGTCGCCGGGAATCTGGTTCTGGTAGAGCCAGCGACCGGTGAGGGCCTCGCCCCACTGGCGGAGCAGGCCGCGGATGTCGCGAATGATGCGGCGGCGCTGGTTGCGAGCCTTGGTGCGGGCGTCGTAGTCGCCCGGAGCTTCCACGCGAACCTCAGCCAGATCGCGCATGAGGCGACGGATTTGAGTCTGCGCACGCTCCAGGCCGCTCTTCCAATCACGCGTGATGCGGGTCGAGCGATCCGAGACGTCGACTGCGCCGCGCGACAGGCCCAGGGCATCGAGCAGTTCGTCCTTGTTCGAGACGGTGCCCTTGGAGAGCCCGAGCAGGCGTGCGTTGCGCTCGTCGAGGGTCAGCACGTCGTTGCCGATGCCGTTCACGCGGTCTTCCACGGTGTCTGACTGCGCGCCCATGCCGCTGTCGGTCAGCAGCTCCTCGCCTGGGTCCTTGGGGTAGCCCTCAAACAGTTCGGGCTTGCCATCCTTGTACCGCACGCTGAGCACGTACTCGATGCGGGCCATCGCCTGGATGAGGCGGTAGTCGTAGCCGCCGCGGATTGCCCAGCCCTCGGCGTGGCCCATGCGCAGCGAGCGCTGCTTCTCGCGCACCACTTCGTCGCCCACGCCCTCCATCATGAAGGTGAGGTTGCCCAGGCCGCCGATCTTGCCGTCGGGAGCGAAGTAGATCTCCTTCGCGACCAAGGGCAGCAGCGCCGCGCCCGCCATGGCCTTCTTCACCCAGAAGACGATGCGAGGGGGCTTCTCCCACGTTGTCGGCACTTCCTCGACGAACAGGGGCACGATGTCCTCGGCGCGGAAGATCTCATCGAAGTTTGCGGCATCGTCGGGCAGGGGCTCGAGCTTGCTCTGCTCCCACTTCGCGTCGAGCATGAAGATCACCACGTCGGCCTTCTGCTCCTTCGCGTTCTTGAGGGCCTGGCGGATGGGCGTCTGCGTGATTTCGCTGCCAAACTCGCCCGAGAGCTCGATGACGTAGTAGCGGGTGCCTTCACCCTCGATGAACCTGCCTGGCGTCGAGGAGGGGGCCGATGTGCCGGGAGCGGTCCCGGGCAGGGCGCCGGGCGCGACTGGGGTGGCGGCGGGGTCGCTCGCCGGAGCTTTGGCTGGGGTCGTGTCGCCCGCTGCGCCGCGCAGGACCTTGTCGATCTGCGAGCGCTCGTAGGGAACTTCGGTCTCCATGCCCGCGATGCGCACGCGGAAGACGATGCGCTCTGCCGTCTCGCTCACGATCTTGCCCTTGAGGATCTGCCCGTTTTTCATCACGAGCGTGTCTTCGGTGGTGGCGGCTTGGGCTGCGGTTTGCGTGCCGGTCTGCGTTCCAGTCTGGGCGAGGGCCACGGGCACTGCGGCAGAGCAGGCAAGGCCAGCGGCGAGGGCGATAGCTCGCAGAGTGAGACGCAGCGGAGTGGTGGGGCCGATGGGCATGGCAGACTTTTGCATAAACACCCTCATCTTGAGACAGCCTTGGTGGCACCAGCGCAAGAAGCAGCGCGGGCGCGGGGAGAGCGATCATCCCTCCGGTGGAACAGACGAATCAGCGTTCGTGCGGTTCCCGCAGGAGTGGGCGCAGCATATCAACTTTTTTTGGCTTTGGGCGAGGGCCGTCGGGCGAGCACCCGAACAGAGTCCGATTATTTTGGATGATCCGTCAGTTGCGAGCACCGGGCGGAGCCAGCAGCGACTCGCCCAATGCTAGAGCCTGCTCAGGCGTGGCAATGGCCCCCTCGAGCTGGGCGTCGTAGACGCTGTCGAGCACGAGCTTGAACTTGGGGCCCCCTTTGTGGCCCCGTGCGATGAGGTGGTCGCCCGTGAGCAGGGGCGGGGGTTGCAAGCCGCCGAAGGTTTGCGAAAGGGCAGCAACATCCTGCGCGACGGCCTCGGCAGCGACCGGCTGGAGGACGGAGAAGAGGTGGAGGGCACCCGCAAACTCCTTCGCGGAGGCGATGCGTTTGCGGCGCGCGACGGGTGCGGTCCCCCACTGCTCGGAGAGCTCGGTGAGGCGCGTGCAGAGGTTGGTCATCTCGCTGGTTTCGTCGTTGGAGAGGCAGAGCCCCTCGCGCGCGGAGGCGATGAACGGCTTCGCGGGGCTGCCCGCTTCGGAAGCAAGCAGGCGCACACCGAGCGAGTGGCTCCAGGCGAGGAGTGCGAGGCCAACGGGTGCGGGCTCGCCTGCGGGTGCGCACGACGCGAGCAGGGCGGGCGGGCGCGGCGCTGCATTGCGATCGGGCGTGCCGAGGATGGCGGGCACGAGCCCAAGCTCGGCGAGCAGCGCGGCGGCGACGGCGCGCGAGGGATGGGCAAACATGGCGCGGCATTCGTCGCCCACGCGCTCGGGGCTCACGCCGCGGAGCTGCATCGCGTGGCGCGTGATGGCGTGCTTGGTGTCTTGGTGGATGGTAAAGCCCAGCTTTGCGCTGAGGCGCACGGCACGCAAGGCGCGGAGATGGTCTTCACTGAGGCGTGCGTGCGGATCGCCAACAGCTCGGAGCGTGCGCGAGGCGAGGTCGGCTTGTCCGCCCACAAAGTCGATGATGCAGCCCGAGGGGATCTCGTGCAGGGCGGCGCCTTCAAACAGCGGGTGGCCTTCGGCGTGGGAGGCCTGGCGATCCTCGGGGTCGTGCGGGCTGAGGAAGAGGGCGTTCACGGTGAAGTCGCGGCGCTGCGCGTCTTCGCGGGGCGTGCTGAAGCGGACGGTCTCGGGGCGGCGGTTGTCGGTGTAGGTGCCATCGGTGCGGAAGGTGGCGACTTCGATGGTGATGGGCAGGAGGCGCTCGCCATCTGGGAGCGCTTGCCGCAGGGTTTCGCGCACGAGCACGACGCCAAAGTGTGCGCCGACGTGGGCGGTGCGTGGGAAGAGCTGGGCGAGTTGCTGGGGCGTGGCGCTGGTGGCGATGTCGTAGTCGCTGGGGGCTTTGCCCAGCAGCTCGTCGCGCACGCAGCCGCCCGCGAGGAGGGCGACGAAGCCTGCGCGGCGGAGGGTGCGGATGCAGCGGAGGGCGAGGTCGCGCTCGGCGCTGGTGGGGTTGGCGGGGTTGGAGGTTGGGAGTGTGCGCGACACGCGGGCAGGCCTTTTGGGGGCTTGACGGTACGCAGAGTTTCGATATGCTGGGTGTGCGCGGATGGTGCGGGACTGGGCCGGTGGCCCGATCCGCTCCGATCCGGCGCAAGGCACGAACAAGGAGCACCCCATGCGAGCACTGATTCACCGGGCACTTTCCAAGCACGCAGCCAAGGCAATGAAGGCAACGCGCATCGCGGCATTCGCGGGCGCGGGCGTGGTGGCAGCGATCGCGGGCGGGTGCGCCAGCAACGACGCGGCGAAGGCCCCCAAGTACAGCCAAGAGCAGATCATGCAGGCGATGATGAGCGCGGGCACGCCGGGGGAGATGCACGCGAAGCTCGCGAACTACGCGGGCACCTGGAAGGCGACGACCACGATGTGGATGAGCGAGGGCAGCGAGCCCATGCAGAGCGACGGCAGCATCGTGACGAAGCTGGAGATGGACGGGCGATATGCCGCGAGCACCTACAAGGGCCAGATGCCCGGGATGGGCGCGTTCGAGGGCGTGGGGATCGTGGGCTATGACAACGCGCGGCAGAAGTTTGTCGGCACGTGGTATGACAACTTCAGCACGGGCATCATGCAGGGCGTGGGCACGCCTCGCGGCGATGCGGGCAGCGGCTTGACCATCGACTGGGTGTATACGTACTTCTGCCCCATCACCAAGGGCATCACCACCATGCGGCAGACGGACATGATGCCCGACCCCAACACGATGGTGATGGAGGCCTTCATGCGCGACCCCAACACGGGCGTTGAGTATCGGGGCATGCGGATGGAGTGCACGCGCGTGCAGTGAGGCGGGCCCTGCCCCGGGCTACGCTCGCGCATGCTGTTGCTGTTTGACATCGACCTCACGCTCATCGAGACGGGCGGAGCGGGCAGTGGCTCGCTCATCGATGCGGGGAAGCGCGTGTTTGGCAGGCCCGGGTTTCACGACTCGGGCGTGCATTACGCGGGCAGGCTCGACAGCCTGATTCTGCCCGACATGCTGGCTGCCAATGGCATCGAGCCCACGGAAGCGAACGTGCGGGCGCTCGCGGATGCGTATGTGGCGGAGATTGCGCGTGCGCTCGAGCGACCGGCGACGCGCGCGGGGTGCCGGGTGCTGCCGGGCGTGCGGCCTTTGCTTGCTGAGCTCGCGCGCGACACCAGCTTTGTGCTGGGGCTGCTGACGGGGAACTATGAGCAGTCGGGGTCGGCGAAGCTGCGGGCGTGCGGGCTGGATGCGGCGAGCTTTGCGGTGCGGGTGTGGGCGGGGTGTGCGCCGCGGCAGCCTGCGCGGCGCGAGGATTTGCCTGGGGTTGCGCTGGAGCGCGGCAGTGCGCTGCTGGGGCGAACCCTGCACGGCAAGGACGCGGTGATCCTTGGGGACACGATTCACGATGCGCGGGCGGCACGCGAGCACGGGTGCTGGTGCATCGGCGTGCTGACGGGGAGCGCGACCGCGAAGGAGCTGCGTGAGAACGGCGCGCACGTGGTGATGGCAAACCTGGGGGACACCGCCCGGGTGCTGCGGACGCTGCGCGGCATGCGCGAGAGCGCGATGCGGGAGGCTGCGATGCACAGCCATGCGCAGCAAAGCCCGGCGTGAGGCGGGCGAAGCGGCTGAGACGAAGCGTTTTGCGCGAAGCGTTGCGGCAAGCGGGGCGTAACGCGGGCATCAGCCGCGCGAATGAAGGGTCGTGGCAAGCGACATGGCAGACACGACGCGGCAAGCCGGCTTCGGTGTGGGCGGCCCAACGCCTGCTGCGGAGCGTTCTTTCGCGGTGGACGTGCTGCGCGGCTTCGCCCTGCTGGGCATTCTGACGATGAACGTGCTGACCTTCGGGCTGCACGACGCGGCATACATGAACCCGCTGTATAAGGGACCCTTCGCGGAGGGGTGGTCGGGCAGGCTTGACCTTGCGACGTACTGGTTTCAAGCGCTGCTGTGCGACCAGCGCTTCATGTCGATCTTTGCGATGCTGTTTGGGGCGGCGATCGTGATCACGACGGGGCGGGCGCAGTCGCCCGCGCGGGTGCACTATCGGCGTTCGCTGTTTCTCATCGCGCTCGGCGCGGTGCATGCGTATGGGCTGTGGTATGGCGACATTCTGCTGCCGTATGGCCTTTGCGCACTGTGGCTGTACTTTGCTCGCGCGTGGAGGCCTGGGCTGCTGCTAGGCATCGCGGGGGTGGTGTTTGTGGTGCCCATGTTCATTCTGGGCGTGGCGGGCGGGCTGATGTGGGTGTGGTATGACTCCAGCATCGCGGAGGTTGCTGCACTGGTGCAAAGCGGGGCGACGCTGACGAGTCAGCAGCAAGAAACGTGGAGCGGCTGGAAGCTTGCGCTCGCGGATTGGCAGCCCACCAGCGCCCAACTGATTGAGAGCGTGCAGACCGCGCGCGGGCCCCTCGCGGGCGTGTGGGCGCGAAACGCGGAGCTTGCGGCAATGATGCAGTTTTTCATGCTGCCCATGTGGGGTGTGTGGCGCGTGACGTCGCTCATGATGGCGGGCATGGCGCTGTGGAAGCTGGGCGTGCTTCAGGGCACGGCACGTCCGGGGGTTTATCGCTGGATGGTGGTCGCGGGATATGGCGTCGGGCTGCCGCTCGCGGTGCTCGCGACACTCGACGGCGTGCAGAGCGGATTCTTCATGCCGCGGTTTTACCTCGTGGGCATGAACCTGCAGTATGTCGCGAGCTTGCTCGTGGCGCTTGGGCACATCGGGGTGGTGATGCTTGTGGTGCGCGGTCTTGGGGTGCGCGGTGGGGATGGCTTGTTGCGTAGGGGCTTGGTGCTGCTCGCGAACGTTGGACGGATGAGCCTGAGCAACTATCTGCTGCAGACAGTTCTCATGGTGGGCGTGTTTACGGGGTTTGGGCTGTTTGAGCGGCTGGCGCGGTGGCAGCTGCTTGCGCTCGTGCCAATCGTGTGGTGCGTGCAGCTTGCGCTGAGCGCGTGGTGGCTGGGCAAGCACAAGCAAGGACCGATGGAGAGCCTGCTGCGCAGGTTTGTGTATGCGGGCTCGCCGCAAACGGACAAACCAAACGGGTAAGGCTTGCGCGGCTGGTTTCGCATGCGTCAAGCTTCTCGGAGCACGCGATACACAGAACTGCGCGATGACGCACCGCGAGGGGTGCAATCGCGGATTTCTCGGACACGAAGTGACAACTGCGGCGCGTGCGCACGCGACAAACGCGGCGGGTCCGACGTATCGTTGCCTTATGGCTCAGAGCGATCCAGACACGTGCGTCGACTCCATCAAGGCGCTCTGCACCGACTTTTATGTCAACCTCAAGGTGGGCGTGAAGATGGAGCTGCCTCGCACGCGCGAGACAGTGCTGGATTTGTTCGAGCGCGTCCGCAAGCAGCACCCGCAGATGCGCAGCTTTCGCAAGTATCGCGATGAGTTCGCGCTCGAGACGGCGGCGGGCGAGTTTCCGAGTCGCTGGCTTGCGCTGCGCACGAACTCGCTGCGCTCGGGCATGGTGAACGCCGACAGCTTCCGAGCTTGCTACGAGCTGCACGCGCTGTGCCTGCAGCTCGCGCCGGCGTTTCTCACGCTCAGCCCGCTGGACATCGAGCACGTGGAGCTGCTCTACGGCTTTGACCTCTCTGCGAAGGGCAACCACGACGCGATCGTGATGGATGCGCTGCTCAGCGGCTCGCCCATGCACGCGATGCTTGACCTGCCCGAGGCGAGCCCCAGCAAGTTTGAGCCCAGCGTGACGATGATGCTGGGCAAGCACCGCGACATCGAAGCGACGTTTGAGGTGCGCACCCGCGCGGGCGACAGCCGGGGTGCCGACCAGCGCCCGCGCGACGTCGAGCCCGGGCAGGAGCCCATCAGCGTATATCTGCTGCTGCGCAAGCACGCGAACTTCACGACGCTCGACGAGCTGGGGGGCACGCTGGATCGCCTGTCGCGCCTGGGCGAGGCTCTGGTTGCGAAGCGCGTGCTGCCTGGGCTGATTATGCCCTTGCGGAACACGATTGCGGCGAGCTAAGAGAGAAGGCACTGGGCACTGGGCACTGGGCACTGGGCACTGGGCAACAGGCACTAGAGGTAGATGCGGGCTTAACAGTTGCCGCCGGCGAGGACGCGGAGGAAGGCGATGAGGTCGTCGTCGCTGGGGAAGAGGCCATCGTTGTTGAAGTCGATGTCGTTGCAGGTGCCTGTGGAGCAGTTGCCGCCCGCGAGGACGGAGAGGAAGTCGACAAGGTCGTCGTCTGCGGGGAAGAGCGTGTCGTTGTTGAAGTCGATGGTGTCGCACGCGACGACGCAGTCGGTCCAGCGAGCGATGCCCAGGCCCAGGGCTGGGTCGCCAAAGCTGCCCGAGACATAGAGCGACCCCCCCACCACCGCGAGGCTTGCGATGCCGTCGACCGCGGTGCCGACCGAGACGGTGCGCAGCTCGGTTGGGAAGGCGCTCCAGCTCGTGCCGTTCCAGCGGGCGAGGTTCGTGGCTTGCGCAGTGCCAGCACGCGTGAAGCGCCCGCCAACGACCAGATCGTTGTTGTAGACGACGGCGGCGGAGACTGAGTTGTCCACGCCTCCGCCCAGGGGCGACCAGGCAAAGCCATCCCAGGCTTCGACGTTCGTGGGGTTGCCCGGGCGCGAGATGGCGCCCACGGCAACGAGCAGGTTGTTGTAGTTGATGAGCTGGGTGACGAGGAAGGGGGGCTTGTCGAGGTCCTGCTCGGCCCAGGCGTTTTCCTCGCTCAGCTTGTTCACGCCCGCGTTGCTGACGAACAGACCAACAGGGAAGCTGCCCGCGGCGAAGACCGTGTCGCCAAACTGCGCGAGCGAGAAAATGGAGTCGAACGGATCGTTGGGCACGAAGAAGGCCCAGTCGGTGCCGTCCCAGCGGAAGCTCGCGGCGAAGGTGCGCATCCGCCGCCCGAGCACAAACAGGTCGCCTCCAAACTCCTGCAATCGGTTGATGCCCTCATCCAGCGGGTTGTTCACCAGGGGTGAGCCAAACTCCTGCCATTGCGAGCCGTCCCAGCTCTGCATGGGCACCGTTGCCGCGATGATGCGCAGGCCTTCGCTGCTCTGCCAGCTCTCGATGTCTGCGGGCACCGTCGTGAGGCCTTGCCCCAGCGCGGACCACGCGTTGGTCAGCGGGTTCACGCGGGCGATGCGATTGGCAGAGATGCCGCCCACGCGGGTGAACCTGCCAGAGACGAGCAAGGTGCCATCGGCGTCCACCTCGAGCGTGCCGAGCGGGCCGTTGCTGCCGCCGCTGGGCGTGGCTTGCCAGGCGGTGCCGTTGAAGGCGGCGATGTTGGCGACTTGCAGGGGCCCTGCTTCGAGGAACTCGCCGCCCACAAACAGGAGCGGGCCTGAGCTTGCGATGGCCTGCACTTGACTGTTTGCGCCAAAGCCCGGGCGCTCCTCGGATAGTGTGTTTGGGCCCACGGGTTGCCAGTCGCCATCGGCGAAGCGCGCGATGCCGCGCGTGCTGCCGCCCGCGGTTTCGAAGATGTTGCCTGCTGCATAGAGGCTGCCCTGGTGGAGTGCGAGCTGGCGCGCAGAGCCCTCCATTGCGGAGCCAACGTCGACAAACTCGCCGTTCTCCCACTTGCGCACGATGGTGAGCTGGCTGCCAAGCTGCGCGACGAACGCGACGAAGAGATCGCCGTTTGCATCGACGAGCGCATCGACGGGCTCGAGGCCCGTGGAAGGCGGAGTAAGGGCTTCCCACCCCAGGCCCGTGAAACGCTCGACGGGGGTGTCTTCGTTCAGTGCACTGCCCGGGCGGCGGATGCGGAGGATGTCGCTCCCAAACGGCAGAATCTCGGTGGCGAAGAGATTGTCGATGGATATGTTGAGACGCTGCCACGTGCCGCTCTCGAGCGAGCCCGACAGCACATAGAGCCCGTCGGTGCACGAGGCGACGATGGTTGAGCCAGTGCCTCCGGCAGCCTGCACGCCAAAGGGGAGGCCGCGGCTGACGTCGGGCGCGCCCGTGCCCACGGCCCGCCACTGCGTGCCCGTCCAATAGGCGATGTTCAGTTCGTCGGTGGTGATGTTGGGCTGGCGACCGACCTGGAAGAGGCCCGCAGCGACGAGCGTGTTGTTGATGGTGAAGAGGCTCGATATGCTGGAGAAGCAGAGCTCGCCCGGCACGCACGTGAGGGCGGTGTTGTCGCCCGAGCCTGCGGGCTGGAGGCTTTGCCACGACGAGGTTTGCGCATCCCACCATGCCACGCCTGCGAGGGGCGTGGTGCCGCCCAGCGAGATGTTGCCCGCAGCGACAACCCGGGGCAAGATGGGCCCGGATCCATCGGGGTCCCAGGTCGTGAGCTTCGCAACACGCTGGGTGAGGCCTGCGACGCTCACGTCGCCCACGGGCGACCAGCCGCACTGGGCGTGCAGGGTGCCGGCGGCACTTGCGAGCGCTGCGCACGCGAGGGCAGCGCGCAGAGCGATCGAAAATCCAGCGTTTGACGCAGTGGTTGCACCACAGCGAGAGGGTTGGGGCCGGGCGGGTTGGGATGTGGGCATCGCAGTCTCCTTGCGCATCGACCGGATCGGCAGACGCGGAACGCAGCCTCGGGCCACAGAAGAGCGGCGACGCGGCAGGACCGATGCAGGTTCGTCTCGCATCTGAGATTCGTTGCAAGGATTCGGAGAGCTGTTACATGATTTCCTTGGGGTGAGGGCCAAACCCACTCCCAAGCGTGCATTCGGACCAAACGAAGAGCACCCCGGTCCGCAAGGACCGGGGTGCCGAGAACGAACCAAGCAAGCCCCACGCCCCCCCCCTTCGGAGCGCGGGGCAAGCGGACTATTGGACGCACTCGCCGCCAGCGAGGATGCTGAGCAGGCTCAGCAGGTCGTTGTCCTCGGGGAAGAGGCCGTTGTTGTTGAAGTCGATGTCGTTGCAGAGGGGGTCGTTGCTGCAGGTGCCGCCTGCGAGCACGGTGAGGAAGTCGATCAGATCTTGGTCACTCGGAAAGAGGCCATCGGCGTTAAAGTCGATGCTGTCGCACGAAGAAGTCGCACAATCTGTCCATCGCACGATGCCGAAGCCCAGCGTGGGGTCGGCAAAGGTTCCTGCGACATAGAGGGAGTCACCTTGCACGACAAGGGCAGCGATGCCGTCGATCGAACTGCCGACGAAGGCGTTGCGCAGCTCGATTGGGAAAGCGCTCCAGCTTGTGCCATTCCAGCGGGCAAGATTTTTCGCGGGCACGTTGCCCGCTCGCGAAAAAATCCCGCCGATGATGAGGTCGCCTCGGTAGACGACGGCTGTCTGCACGGGTCCGTCGGTGCCCCCGCCAAGCCTTGACCACGCGGTTCCGTCCCAGGACTCGATGTTGGTGAAACCTGCGCGGGCGATGGAGCCGACGGCGACGAGGGTGTTGTTGAATGGAATGAGCTGGTTGATGAGGAAAGGCGGGACCTCTTCGACGAAGTCGGTCCATTCGTTGTCGGAGCTCAGCTGATTGACACCCGCATTGAAGAAGAAGTTGTCGTCTGGGAAGCTGCCACCTGCGATGACTTTGTCGCCAAATCGCGCGATCGAGTAGACCGAGTCGAAGGGACCGTTCCCGACGTACGGGCTCCAGTCAAAGCCATCCCAACGAAGCGTGCCGAACTGCAAGCGCATGCTTCGACCCAGGAGCAGCAAGTCGCCGTCGAACTGCTGGATGCGATTGATGCCCTCAAAGAGCGGGTTGGTCACGACGGACGTCCCAAACTCTTGCCATTGCGTGCCATCCCAGCTTCGCACGGGGGTTGTGCCCGCGATGATGCGTTCGCCCTCGGGGCTGATCCAGCTCTCGATGTCTGGCGGGGCATCGGGCAGGCCTGGGCCGAGCGGAGACCAGCTGTTGGTTTGCGGATTGAACCTTGCGATGTTGTTTGCGCTGATGCCGCCTATGCGAGAAAAGAACCCCGCGGCGAGCAAGTTGCCACTCGCATCGAGCTTGAGCACGGAGGGTGCGCCGTTGTTGCCTCCGCTTGGCGTGGCGAGCCAGTTCGAGCCGTCGAACGCGGCGATGTTGGCAACCTGCGTTGAGCCCGCTTCGATGAAGGTGCCTCCGACAAACAGCAGGTTGCCCGCGCCCGCGGCAGCTCGCACCTGGCTGCGAGCGCCAAATCCGGGGCGATCTTCCGAGAGCGTGTTCGTGCCTGCGGGCTCCCAATCCTCGCCCACGAAGCGTGCGATGCCGCGGGTGCTTCCGCCGGCGGTTTCGGAGATGCTGCCCACGGCGAAGAGCACTCCCTGGCGCATCGCGAGCTGGCTCACGGTGCCGATCATGGGGGAGCCCACGTCGACGAAGGTGTTGCCTTGCAGCTTGCGGACGAGGGTGAGTTCGCTGCCTCCTTGAGACAGGAAGGCAACGTACAGAGTCCCACTGGGATCGATGAAGGCGTCGGTCGGGGTGAATGCCGCGGTGTTGCCTCCGAAGGGCAACCAGCTTCCGGCGCTAAACCTCTCCACGCTGTTCGCGTCGGGTACGCCGTCGGTGCGACGGAAGCGGACGACGTTGCTTCCGACTTGCAACATCTCGAGAGTGAAAGCGTTCTCGAAGTCGGGGTTTTCGCGCTGCCATGTGCCGGTCTCGAGGGAGCCCGTGAGGACCCAAAGACCATCGACGCACGCGGCGAGGAGGCGAGAGCCGTTTCCGCCTGCTGCTTGCACGATAGAGGCAAGCCCGCGATCGGAGAAGGGGACGCCAGTGCCCACACCACGCCAGCGTGAGCCAGTCCAATAGGCGATTCCAAACTCCCCGAAGACAGTGTTCTCGTCGTTTCCGATGAAGAGGTTTCCGGCAATCACGAGCGTGTTGTTGATGGTGAACAGGCTGTTGATGACCGAGAAGCAGGCCTCGCCCGGGGCGCAGCTGAAACGATCGCTGTCTCCTGCGCCCGGGGGTTGGAGGCTTTGCCAGGAACTGGTTTGGGTGTCCCACCAGGCGATGCCCGCGAGCGGGGTTGTGCCTCCGAGCGTCACGCCGCCCGCGATGACAACGCGCGGGGCGATAGGCCCGGAACCGTCGGGGTCCCAGGTTGTCATCTTCTCGACGCTCTGGTTGATTCCTGCGATGCTCTGATCGCCCACGGTTGACCAGCCGCACTGCGCGTGCGAGCTATTGGCGCCGCAGACAAACAGCGCGAGCGCGGCAACGCCTCGGCCTCTGCGCGCAACACGGGCGCACCGCGGCCCAAGGCACGACGTGACGACTTCTCGCAAGCCTCTCATGTCAGACTCCTTCCGCAGCACATGCACGCTGCGCGAACAAAGGGACACCATCGCGGGCAACGCGAAGTGTGCGTCGCAGGCAAGCATTGGGCGACGTGCCGCGTGCGCGAGGGATGCCCCCATGCGCGGTCGTTTCCTGTGCGCCAGCGTGTTGCTGGGCCTGCGCCGACAGAGCTTTGAACTTGCCCACGTGACACAGCCCCTTTGTGCCGACGGATTCGGCGCGGCGAACGCCGCGACGCCCGGCAGGCGTGCCGACAGCCTCTCCGCAGGGCATCTCGGGCGTGTTGCGTGCTGGTTGAGATTTTTTGAAGCGAACGCGGGAAAGCGGCCGCGGCAGAAGAGCACCAGGTAGTTGTGGCATGCTCGAGAAAAGAAACACCCCGAGCGCGAACGCTCGGGGTGGGAAGCACAGGGGAGATTGGCACGCTCAGGTCAACTCCGCGAGAGTCTCGCGGGGGTGATGCTTGCGTTAGTCGATGCACTCGCCGCCAGCGAGGATGCTGAGCAGGCTCATGAGGTCGTTGTCCTCGGGGTAGAGGCCATTGTTGTTGAAGTCGAGGTCGTTGCAGAAGGGGTCGTTGCTGCAGGTGCCGCCTGCGAGCACGTTGAGGAAGTCGACGAGGTCGGCGTCGTCGGGGAAGAGGCCGTCGTTGTTGAAGTCGATGCTGTCGCACGAGACGGGGAGCGGGCAGTCGGGGCATTCACGCCCGACGGTGACGCAGATCACCTGCTCGCAGCACTCGCGCAGGTCGGGGGTGTGGATGAAGACGCGCACGCACATCTGCTCGCCCACGCCCACGCCCGAGAAGGGAATGTTGATCTTTTGCTGACCAAACTGCGGGATGGCGATGGGGTAGTAGGTGGGGTTCACGCCCAGCGTTGCGGGCGAGACGGGCCAGATGAAGACGTGGCCCACCGGGAAGTCCAGGGGCTGGATGGTGAGGCTGAGGCTGCAACCCGCGGTGGTGCAGATGGCGCGGGGCCTGACGGGGGTGTTGAAGCAGTCGGGAATCTCGACATCGCCCTCGAGGCGGCAGCATTCCTCGTTGTTCGTGTTCATGAGCACGATGGGGAAGCTGAAGGGGCCGGGCTGCACGTTGCAGATCGTGACGGTGATGTTCGCGCTCGTGGCGTTGTTCGCGAGAGCGGGGATGAAGGGGATGACGTTGGGGGACACGTTCGCGTCGGGGATGAGCATGAACTGCACGGGCTGCCCGCTGGTGTTGGTGATGGTGAAGGTGTAGGTCCAGCAGCCGGTTGCGGCGCCGGTTGCGTCGATCTGCGGCACGAGGCCCACGGGGTTCACGCGGCCGCAGGGCTGCTCGCAGGCACCGCGATGGTGCCAGAGGGTGCCGATCTGGGTTTTGTCTTGCGTGTCGGTGGGTTGCTGGTCGCTATCGATGCAGATGCTGTTGGTCCAGGAGGGCGTGTCGGCCGCGTTGCCTCCATTGGGGATGCGCATGAGCCCGTAGGAAACCTGCGGGCCAAAGATGACGCCATCGCCCGCGGTCCAGACGTTGCCCTGGCAATCGCTCATGCCGCCGCCGCCGCAGCTTGCATCGCTGACGCCGACCTTGTACTTGTTCGTGGGCTGCGCGACCCAGGCGCCGGTTGCGCCCGTGAACTCGAGCAGACGCGACTGGTGGGCACCGCTCGCGGTGCGCTCGCCCACGAGGAGCGAGTTAGTGTTGGAAAAGCTCAGGCCCGCTGCGGGGTTGCTGAAGCTGGGCTGCAGCGCAGGGTGCGCAAACTCGCGGTTCGCGGTCGCGGCGATGGGGTTGCCCGAGGCGTCGAGGGCGACGGACCAGACTTCGTTGTCCTCGGTCGGGTTTGCGCCGACGCTGCTGCCCTCCCACCAGACGCCGTAGTAGAGGCGGTTTTCTGTCGGATGGACGGCAACGCCCCAGACGCGCCGGCCCAGCTGCGTCGGGCCCGTTTGCCCGCTATCGGCGATTGCCGTGAGGCCCTCGGCGGGACGGCCTTGCAGGCCGTGGTCGTAGGTGGGCAGCGGCACGCCCTGCGGCAGCGGACATGCGCCGACGGGGACGCGGTAGATGAGCCCGTCTGCGAAGTTCGTGACGTAGAGGCTGTTGTGCTGGGGCGAGAAGGTGATGTTGCCCAGGCCCGAGTCGGCATCGCTGGGCAGAGCCACGAGCGGGCAGATCGCGCCGGTCGTGCCATCGAGGCGATAGATGCCGCCCGGCCCGAGCGGACCGAACACCGCCTCAAAGGGCAGCGAGTTGGGATAGATAATGCGCGTGACCGCAGACGTGACGTAGATGTTCGGGTTGGCGGCACCGTCGATGGTGACGCCGTAGACCTGGCCCAGGTTGTCGGCGGTCCACTCGTTGGCGCCCGCGCCTTGATTCCAGAAGATGGGGGCAAGGAAGTTGGTGCCCGGGACGGCGCCGGTGAGGCCCGTGGGGGTGGTGTCCACGAGTGTGACAACGGTTCGGCCCAGGTCGTTGCTTGCCTGGAAGGTGTGGACGGTCTCGCCCACGTTCACGGGCAACGAGGCCTGCCCAAGAGCCGTTGCGCTGGCAAGAAACACAGCCGCTGCGCTGGCGAGTGCGCGCACCTTTCCACCCGCGCCGTGATGACGCATCAATCGATTCATAGGAAAACCTCCCGCATGTTGCCGACGCAGCACCGTCACGCGCGAGGCTGGTCACAAACCTGCGTCGCGCCCCAAGAGGCTCTGCGGAGCTTCACACGAGCAGTCTACCAGAAAGCAGCCGATATGCAGAGAGGAAAGACCCGTAGTTTTCCTGTGCTTTGTAGCACTGGCTAATAAAAAAGCCTCCTGAATGAATCAGGAGGCGTTTTTGCCATGAATAGGGGCATTTCAGATACGGCGAGTGAATCCCGGGCTTAGCAGTTGCCACCCGCGAGCACGCGCAAGTACGCGATCAGGTCATCGTCGCTGGGGAAGAGGCCGTCGTTGTTGAAGTCGATGTCGTTGCAGTCGCCCAGCGTCGCGCCACAGGAGCCGCCCGCGAGCACGGTGAGGAAGGAGACGAGGTCGTCATCGCTGGGGAAGAGCCCGTCGTTGTTGAAGTCGATGCTATCGCAGCCTTCGGTGGGGAGGACGACGCGGAGCAGGCCCGGGTCGCCCGTGAGGAGGGTGCCGCTGATAGCAACGCGGAGGCCATCGGGCGAGACGACGAAGGTGGGGACACTGCCAACTTCGAGGGGCGGTGCGCCGGCGGGCTGCAGGTCGACGTAGCCAGCGCGGGGGCTCCAGTAGAAGGGGCGGTCGCCCGCTGGCTGGCCGTTCTCAAACTTGGTGTAGTAGCCGAAGACGCCTCCGCGGTCGGTGACGATGAGCGGATAGGTGCGCGAGCGGCCGTCGGGCGCGGTCTCGAAGGAGAGCTTGGTGATCTCGCCCGTGTCGAGGTTGGCGATGAAGCCGTCGTACCAGAAGTCTTCGTCGGCCACGCCCGTGAAGAGGCGGCTGATGCCAATGACGCGACCGTCCTTCGCGTCGATGGTGTAGCTGAGGCGCTCGCCCTCGGGGCCCACGTATTGCGAACCTTGGAGCGCGAGGGGCACGGTGCCCAAAGCCGCGCGGCTGGGGTCATAGGCCCAGGACGTGAGCTGCTTGAGGGCCTGGCCTTCGGTGCTCACGGCGGTGGTCGCGGCAAAGCCGAGCACGGTGCCATCGCTGGTTTGCGTGAAGGGTGCGTTGTATTCCCAGCCTGTTGGGCTCACGAACGCGCCGGTGCTGAGGCCGATCTTCTCGGTTGCGCCGTTGCGGACGACGAACATCGACTGGCCTGGCGTGCCGCCGATGGTCTCGTCGGACCCGACGTGGTAGGCAACGCCCACGGCGACGCCCTGGCTGCTGAGCGTGAAGAGCGACTGGCTGCCCGCGCCGCCCGGGCCAAAGTAGAGCGGGCCACGCAGGCCCACCTCGGTGGTGGTGGTGCCATCATCGACCCACACGCCCGTGCCCTCGCCCTCGACGCGCGGCAGCGTGCCGCCGATGGTGATGCCGTTCTCGCTGATCGCGACTGCTGAGCTGCGCGTGAAGATGCCCTGGGCGGGGTCTTCGTAGGGTGCGCCGGTGAGGCCCACCTCGCGGTAGGTGCCGTCTTGGTTGCGGATGAATGCGACGTTGGGGAAGCCCTCGACCCACTTCAGCTCGCTGCCCACGATGGTGCCGCTTTCGTTCAGCGCGTAGGCCTGGACGGTGGGCGCGTTGGAGCTAGGGTTGATGAAGCCCTCGCCCGGGGGCACGAGCAGGGAGAACTCGCCCGCGTCGTTGATCACCCAGCTCGTGCTGAAGTGGGCACCGTCGCCACGATACACAAAGCTCGAGCCCAGGACGACGCCCTGGCTGTTGATCTTGGTGGCGGAGTTGGCAAGGGCGAAGGCGGTCTCGGGCGTTTGGCTCAGCTGTGCGAGGGTGGGGCCGATGCGGCGGGTGGCTTGGCCATCAAACAGCCAGGCGTCGGCCCCGAGGCCCAGCTCGCTGCCCACGACGCTCGAGGCGCCGATGGTGCGGCCCGCGACGCTTGCCTGCGCCGCGTCGTAGCGGATGCCATCGGGGAAGTTGTAGTCGGTGCCGTTGAGGCCCAGGCGGGTGGCGGGCTGGCCTGGCTCGACGAGCCAGGAGTAGATCGCGACGCGCCCGTCGGTCGTGCGGACGGTGGAGAGGCCGGTGACGACGCCCGCGTCGGTGACGGAGAGCGGGAAGTCGGTGCGATCTCCCGGCGCGAAGTTGATCGCGGAGAGGTCGAGGGCTGCGGAGCCCGTGAAGGGACCCGTCTGCGCGTGGGCTGCGCCTGCGAGGACGAGCAGTGCGAGCGAGGCGGAGGCGACCGGGGCGATGCGAGTCATGGGTGGGTTCCTGAGCGGGGTGTTCGCCACGAGCGGGCGAGCCGAGAGAGGAGAGAGGAGAGAGGAGAGAGGATCATGCACGGACGTGTGCATGGGGCTGGCCGGCGGGCGGGTGAAACAGTCCATCAGCAACCTGCGAGAACGTCCGGGCACAACATCTGAAGGTGCCGAGGAAGGTGCCGAAGAAGATACCCAAGAAGGCCCGGGTCTCGCGCGACAGAAGAGCGAAGGGCAGGAGGCGGAGACAGGAAAGGAAGCGGCTTGAAGAGGACGCTCAAGGCTGTTGATGGTCTTGCGATAGTGATACGTTTTCGCAAGACCTTTGTTTCACTGCCGACTCTCTCCGCAGTGTTGTAGCGTGCTGATGCAGCGCGTTGTGTAACAACTTGCCACAATCGCAAAAGGTGGTGAGCGGAGCGAAGCCTCCCGAATCATCAGGCCCTCGCGGTATGCAAACACGCCACAGGGTGATGCCCTGTGGCGTGTCGAGAAGCTCAGGTGATGGTGGTGCAAAGCGTTTAGCAGTCGCCGCCCGCGAGCACCGTGAGGAAGGCGATGAGGTCGGTGTCGTCGGGGAAGAGGGTGTCGCCATTGAAGTCGATGCTGTTGCAGTTGCCCGTGCTGCACTCGCCACCCGCGAGCACGCTGAGGAAGTCGAGCAGGTCGGCATCATCGGGGAAGAGCCCGTCGCGGTTGAAGTCGATGCTGTCACAGGGGGGCAGCTCGACGATGTAGCCATTGAGCAGCGTCGAAGCGGGCAGGTCGTTCCACGTGCTCGCCGCGGGGACGGGGCCAACCGAGAAGTAGTGCACGCGATCTTCGTTCACGCCGCCCGCGAAGACGTTGTTGGGCTCGCCCACCGCCCAGTTGGTGTACGAGAAGGGCTCGCCCGGCACCACCCAGCTCCAACCCGCAGCGGGCTCCGCGCTCCCGGAGAGCTGGAAGCCGCCAATCCACGGGCCCCAGATGGCGTTCGCGATGCCGTTGCGCCAGAAGGCCTGGTTGCCGCCCAGGCGGCTGTAGACGAATGCATTCTCGGCTGCGCTGTTGATGGTGGCAAGCCAGCCGCCCTGCTGCGTCGCCTCGGTGCTTGCCTGCTCCCACGAGATGCCTTGCGGGCGCTGCACCCAGACGTAGCGGTTGTTGTTGCCGCCCTGGCTCGCGCTCCAGCGGGCGGGTGCGGGCTGGTCGATCTCGAGCGCGATGCCCGAGACGAAGACGCGCTGGAAGTTCTGGTTGCCGTTGTCGATGATGCGGATGGCGCGGAGCTCCTGGCCCACGATGTCGAGGGGCATCGTCCACACCTGCTTGTCGAGGCGAGTGGAGCCGACGGCTTGCGCGACGACGGCGTTGGTCGCGGTGAGGGAGTTGGTCCAGACGAACTGGTTCCAGTCGCGGATGTTCACGTTGCCAACGAGCTCTTCGCTCACGACGGTGCCATCGGCCCCGACGAACTGGATGGTGGCGTAGCTCGCGGGGCCAGCCTGGCCCCAGTCGGTGTTGATGAGCGTGTGGACCTTCTTCACGCCCTCGAGGTTGACGATGACCTCGAGCGTGCGCGTGCCGCTGCCACCGGGCACGGCGGCAGACCAGATGTTGTTGCCCTGGTTCTCGATGCGGAAGGGAACGCCCGCGAGGACGAGGCTGCCCGTGGCAAACGTGGAGCGCCCGAGGCTCTGGTTGGCGTAGGGGAGCATGTTGACCGTGACGAAGTAGCTGTCCATCGCCAGCGACTGGGTGGCTGCGGCAGCGCCCAGCACAAGCCCCACCACCGAGCACTTCATCGAGTTGATCGCGAGCATCGTTTTCTCCATTTCTCTGCACAACACATGCCACCGGCCCAGCGACGCACGCCGCGGGCCAAGGACGAGTCTAGAGGAAACGGACGAACCTGTCGAGAGCGCGAGGCAAAACCCGGTGAATATACCGGGCTTGTCTTGCGATGCTCCGAGAAAACTGCCTGTCGGGAGGCCAGCGGGGAGGCCGGAAGGGCGAGCATCGACACTGCGCTATTGCACGCGCTTGCCCGCGTGCCACACACCGGCAGACACCCCGGGCAGCTTTGCCCGCGCATCGCCCGTGAGCGCGCTTGCGTCAAACGTCTCGCGCCCGCGATTCACGACGATCACGACGCGCACGCCATTGAGCTCGCGCGCGAACGCGAAGACGTCGGCGTCGTTCGTGCTGAGGTGCTCGGCGCCGCCCAGGCGCAGGGCTGGGCCGATGGTCGCGTGCCGGCGGAGCGCGAGCCACGACGCGTAGGCCTCACGCACCCAGGGCATGGGTGCTTCGTCGGCGCTTGCGGGCGTGCCGCGGACGATCGCGGGGGCATCGGGCCAGGGGTAGGGCTTGCGGCACGTTGGGTCGTCGGCGCCCCACATGCCGATCTCATCGCCGTAGTAGACCATGGGGCTGCCCAGGTATGTTGCTTGGATGGCAAGGCCCAGGATCGAGAGGTCGTAGATCTCCTTGGGCGGCTTGCCTGCCTTGTATGGCACATAGGCAGCGTCGTTGGGCCTGGGGTTGCTTGCGCCTTCCTGCACGGCGCAGTCGCGGTCATAATGCCTGCCCGGGTTCCAGAGCATGTTCACGTAGCGATCGGTGTCGTGGCTCGCGAACAGGTTCTGGTGCAGCAGGTTGGCGTGCGGCGCGTCGGCAAAGGCCTTGGTCAGGCTCGCGGCGAGCTGCTCGCTGCTCATGGGCTCGCGGCTGGGGTTCAAGTCGCGCAGCCAGTCGAGCACGGGGAACGCAAACGGGTAGTGCATCTGCGTGTCGAAGCTGCCGCCCTCGATCCAGTCTGTCGCGTCGCTCCAGATCTCGGCGATGGTGATGGCTTGCGGGTTGATGCGCTTGACCTCTGCGCGCCAATCTCGCCAGAACTCCTGGCCCACCTCGCCCGCGACGTCGAGGCGCCAGCCGTCGATGCCGTCGCTGGGGTCGCCGTCGTTGTTGGGGTCCATCCAGCGGCGTGTGACGTCGAAGACGTGCTGCTTGATGCCCGCGTTCAGGTCGCCCTTGTCGACGGTGACGTCGCGATCGCGCGTGAGCCCGCCCTTGACCTGCCGAAACTCGGGCAGCCAGCCGTTCTTGCCGTCCCAGCCACTCCAGCCCACGAGCTTGCCCTCATCGTCAAACTCGCAGATGTACCAGTCGGCGTAGGGGCTTTTTTTGCCGTTGCGGACGATGTCCTGGAATGCCCAGAACTCTCTGCCTGTGTGGTTCCACACGCCATCGAGGATCACGCGGATGCCGGCGCGCTTGCAGGCGGGCAGAAACTCGTCGATGAACCAGCGGTCGGCTGGGGTCCATGCCCAGGTCTTGGGGTCCATGGTTTGGGGCGAGCCGCTGGGACCGGGTATGGGCACGTACGTGCCATCTTGCGTGGGCGTGGGCACGCCTGTGGGGTTGGCGAGTCGCTGGTCGATGTGGCGAAAGTCGCTCGCGTCATACTTGTGCAGGCTTTGGGCCTCGAAGATGGGGTTGAAGTAGAGCGCGTCGATGCCCAGGGCCTTCAGCTCGCTCAGCTTCTCCTGCACGCCTTGCAAGTCGCCTCCGTAGCGACGATCCCAGATCACGTTGTAGAGCGGGCCCTCGCGGTGGGGCTTGTAGGTCGCTGGGTCGATGCGACGCCGACGCTGCCACGCCTCCAGCTCGCCCGGCTGCACGCTGTACCAATCGCTGCGCCACTCGGCAAGGAAGACGGCGGGGCCCTGCGGGTCGTTGCTGGTGACGGCGTTGCGGAAGCGCTCGGGAAAGATCTGATACCAGGTGGTGCCAAGGGCCCAGGTGGGCACGATTGCGGCGGTGGCGCGACCGCGCGAGATCTCTCGCACGGCGCGGACGCGGGGCTGCCCGCCAGCGCGACTCACGCGGATGCTGAGGTCGGTCGCGTCTCTCCCCGCGTGCAGGCGCACGGTGCGGGCGATGGCGGCGGGCTCGCCGCTCGATGCGATCGTGCGTCCCTGGGCATCGCGGAGCGCCGCGACGTCGCCCGGCTCGATGGCGACGTCGACAAGGCCTAGGCGAAGGTCGATGAGGGTGCAGGCGGCGTCGTCGAGGGGGAGGGCGGGCTTTTCGTCGGGTTGGGCGTCGGGTTGGCGAAGCGCGATGGACGGATCGGACGAGGCGTGAGGAGTCATCGCGCTGCTTTCTGCTCGCGGTGCGTGCTCGGTGCCGCACGCGAGCAGCAGGGTGCTGGCCATCAGGCTGAGAACGAATGAGACATGCGCGCGCTGTTGCATCCGCAAAGGTAGGTAGCGGGCCCTGAAGGCTTCTCAGCAGCTTCCGCCCGCGAGCACCCGCAGGAACGCGATGAGGTCCGCATCGTCGGGGAAGAGCCCATCGCGATTGAAGTCGAGCTCATCGCATGCTTGCGTGCTGCACGCTCCGCCCGCGAGCACCACGAGATAATCCACCAGATCCTGATCCGACGGGAACAAGCCATCGCCATTGAAGTCGATGGTGCCGCACGCGGGCAGCAGCCCAAAGGCAGCGCTGACGTTGAAGAAGATGTTGCCCACAGGACGCACCAGCACCCGCACGCCGCTCGTGACGCTCGGCACACTGCTGGGCACCGTCACCGTCGCGCTCCCCGGCGCGAGCGGCACATTCGTTGCAAGCGTGATCCACGAGAGGCCTTCGTCCACGCTCAGCAGCACCTCAGCCTGCGACACGCCGACCGAGCTTGCGAAGGTGCCGGGCGTCCACGCCACCTGCATGCTCGCGCTGCCATCGCTGGCGCGCCGCACGATCTCTCCTGGCGCAGGTCGCGTCACGCGGAAGGGCGCGTCGTTGCCCGCGCTCACCACCACGATGTTCGATGAGACGCTTCCGCTCCCGCCGGGCACATTGTCTCGCACCGCAAGGCGGAACCTGCGTGAGCTGACGAGTCGCATGTACCGCTCGCCCCGATTGTCGGTGCCCGCAAAGATCGACGCCCAGTTGGGGAAGGCGCGGGTTGCGCTCGCGATGGGAGGCAGCGAACGGAATAGCGGGCTGTTCCCGTTGTCAAGGCTCGCGGGCCCTTCGATGGTCTGCTGAGGTCCGTTGTCCATCTGGTCCCACGTAAACGTCTGGCCCGCGTTTGCGTCGGTGATGGTCGCGGTCAGCGTGAAAGGCGTTTCGCGCGGAATCACCCGGGACCCCGGACCAGCTGAGGTGATCACAGGCAGCGTGTTGCTGGTGTCGATGATCTGCGCACAAGGGGTGCCCGTCGCAACGAAGTTCCGCATCTCAAGCAGTGGGCCCGTGTGGAAGTAGGGGTCGTTGTAGACGACGAGATTGTCGCCCGTCAGCCCACCCCCCACCGGGCATGCGCCGGGATAGCTCATCTGCGTGCTGCCCCCGCCCGGCTCGCGCGCGGTGCTGCCCGCCCAATTGGGTCCGCAGCGACCGAGCAAGCCGTTGTAGCTGTGGTTTGCGCCAAACTGGTGCCCGAGCTCGTGGATGACGACGAGCGCCGACACGGGCTCGTTCTCGCCGCCGCGCGGAATGCCAGAAACACCGCGTGCTTTCGAGGTCGCAGAACACACGCTCCGAAGGTTCGCCACGCCCCCCGGCAGCCTCGTGAGCACGTGCCCGACGTCATACGCAGCGTTGCCCACGATGCCATCGACGATGTCCTGATTCACGTCGTAGAGCGTGAACGAGCAATCCGACGAGGGCGTGTCGCACGAGGCCGGGGGGTAGGGGTCGGTCGCTGCGTTGAAGAACGCGAGCTGGTCGTTGGTAGCGATGAGCACGAATCGCACGCCCATGTCGGGCTCGAAGGTGGCGTTCGAACGATTGACCACCGTCACGATCGCGCTCATCGCATCGGCTGCGTTCGGGGCGTTGCCCAGCACTTGGCTCTGGTATGCGCCGTACTCGCCCGTGCAGGCCATTGCGATGCGAAACTGCCGCAGCGTGTGCGAGCCGCGCGTGGAGAACGGGGCCTCATCGTCGGGGATGCTGCCCGCGACGTCGGTGCCGCTGTGGGCAGTTGCGCAGTGCCAGTCCCACGCTTTGGTCGAGGCATCGCTCAGCCAGTAGGCCATCACGTGCTCGCGCGAGCCCGCTCGCACGGGGTCGATGTATGCAAAACCCTCATCATGCCCACGGATCGCACCCCGCAAGCCGTGATTCGTCAGCTCGAACCATGCCGTGATGTTGGGCTCATCTTCGCACACGCCCGCGAACGCGAGCAACTGCGGAAACCTCGCGGCCAGCGCAGGCTCCATGATCGGGTTGCGAGCGACGGCAAACCAGCGTGCCGTGCCGTCGGGCAGGGGGAGTTGCACGCGGGCCCAGGTGTCGCGCGGGGCCGACACATCGGGCGCAACAGCGAGGGCCGCTTCGAGGGCCGCGCGATCGACGATGGCATGCTGCGCCCGCCTGGGCTGGACAAACCACTCGTCCTGCGCCACGCCCCGGGCTGCCTCCCACGCCAGGCCCTCGCGCTCGGTCACGAGCGAGACCATCGCGCGTGAGCTCTCCGCCTGCTGCGCGAGCACTGGCGAAGACAAGCACGCAAGCGCGAAAAGGCTGGCTGCGAAACAAAGCCCACGATGATGCTGCACGCCCATGAACCGCTCCTTTGGCATCGGGCGGGCAGGCGCTCGCCTCAATCGCACCAGTCTATCGCCAATCGGCGATTTCGCAAGCCTGTTTGGGGCAGGCACTTCGCGCCGCACGGGCGGCGCATCCTGCGAACAATGCCCCGTGCTCGCAACGCACGCCGCCAACCCCGCTCTGGAGGGCCCGCCCCACCAATCGAAGCGCAGCCCACAGCGCGCGTGGTCGCTCGCGATCGCGGCGAGCCTGCTGCTGCACCTGGGGGTTGCGAGCAGCGTGCGGGAGGGGTGGCTGGCGTTTGGTGGGGGGCTGGGTTCTGGGCTGGGTGCTGGGTTGGCTGCGCGGGCTGGGGGTGCCGGCACGGGCAGCGAAGGCGACTTCTTGATTCCGCTTGATCTTGCGAGCATGCCGGGCGGGGCGGAAGCAAATGCCGAGGGCAGCGCTGGGCGCGAGGCACCTGCCGACGCGCCGCGGGCTGCGGCGAGTGTGCCGCCAGCGATCCCGCCTGAGTTTTTGCGCAGCGACCCGGTGGCACGCGTCGAGCCTGTGATGGAGCCCTTGAGCGAGCCCGTCCCCGAGCCGTTGCTCGTTCCGCCCCCGCAGCTGGTGCTGGGCATCGATGATGGCGATGAGTCCTCTCCCAACTGGCTCGGTGGCCCGCAAGAGACGCCGCACACAGGTTTGCCTAGCAGCGTGAATCAACCCGCGTGGTCGCTCAACCCGGGCCCGCCCGGGGCGAGTGGCACGGGCGGGAGTGGTGGTGGGAGTGGTGGTGGAACGAGCACGGACAGCGCGGGTGTTGGCGCGCCGACGGGAGCTGAGGCGGGAGCGTTGTCGCCTGCGGGGCCCCAAAGCCCGCCTGCGGTACAGCCCGCACCACTGCTCGCACCGCGCCCAGCGCAGGCTGGGCCTGCTGCGGACACCACAACGCAAGTGCCAGCGCAAGCTGCACCGATCAGGCAACGGGCCGAAGAGCCAGCGCCGCCCAAAGGCCCGGATGATGCGCTCGGCACGCCGATCAAGCCCGAGCCCGAAGCGACGCCCGCGCTCACGCCCACGCCGGCACCAACCGCGCCCGACCCGCTCGCCCTGCAGCCCATCACGCCCACGCTGCCCGCAGCGCCCGTCGACGCGAGCGTGGTGCCGGAGAGCACCATCGCATCCCCAGCGAGCATTGCACCAACCCCGGTCGCCAACTCTGCCAGCAGCACGACGCCCAACTCTGCCGCCAACCCTGCCGAGCGCAACCCCAGCACGACGAACGCAAGCGGCGCAGCAGCGTCATCGCCCGGTGCCGCAGGCGGCGCAGCGGGTGGCAGCGACCTGCAAGGCTCGCCCAGCGACGCCGAGAGCCAAGCGGCGGCGGTGGTGCCCAACGTGAGCTTTCGCCCGGGCACGCCCCTTGCCGCGAAGGGCGTGCGCATCATCACGCGTGCCCCGCGCTTCAGCATCACCGCCCGCGTCGCGAGCAGCCCGCGCAACCCAACGCTCGAGCTCACCTTCAACCGCGAGGGCAAGGTGGTGTCGGGCAAGTTTGTCGAGGGGCAAGCCAGCGGCTACGACGATATCGACGGCCCAATCCTCGACGCTGCGATGCGCTGGACGGCAACGGGCAAAAAGCTCGCCGAGGTGTTGGGGGATGATCCGAAAGCAACCTTCACGGTGCGCATCACCTATCTGCTGAACGCACAGTGAACAGGCCGATGAACACCGCACACGATTCTCGATCCGCTTCTCACATGCCCAACGCAGCTGCAAATCCTGGTTTTGTCTCGACGCGAGCGCGAAGCAGCGCGGTGTGGGCCCTCGCCGCACTGCTGTTGCTGCCAGCGTGGGCAGGCAGCGCGCAGCAAGGTGGCGGCACCGCGGTGCTCACGCCTGTGGAAGCGGGCGAGGACATCAACCCACTGCGCGTGGGCCTGCGCCGCCAACGCGTGGACCTGCGCGGGCCCAGCGGGTTTGACCGCCTCTATCGCGTGGCGCCCGGCGCGGTCATCAGCGGCGTCACCATCAAGGACGGCGGCTACGCACGCATCAGCGGCTCGACGGTCGTGGTCTATCCGCGCGGGGCATACAGCCAGGTTGCGCCGGGCGTGGTGCGTGCGGATGCACCCGCGGGCACGATGTATTTGCAGGTGAGCGACGTGAACGCGCTCATCGGCTCGCCCCAGCAGCGTGCGCAGCGATCGATGGATGGGGCGAAGAGCCAGCTGAGTGCGAATCAGGCGAGTGCGAATCAAGCAAGGACGACCCGGGCCACGCAGACGAGCGCGAGCAACACGCTGCCCCGCGCCCTGAACGCGCGACTGACGGGTGAGCCGCAAGCCGGCGGATCGCAGCCCACCGACGCTCCACCCAGCGAGACCACCATCACCAGCACCTCGACCTCACCTCTTCCCAGCCTGTGGGACGACGAGAGCTATCGCCAGCGCCGCCTCGGCGCGATTATCGATGCGGCGGCGCGGGCAGTGCCGTAGCCCTGCCTTCGTTCGGCGTCACCCGATTCGCTCCGCAGCGCTATCCCGCGAACGCCATCACCACTGCCCGTGCCGCGGCCTCACCACTTCGCACTGCGCCCTCCATCGTTGCGGGCCAGCCTGTGTCGGTGTGATCGCCCGCGATGAGCAAGCCTGGGCTCGCCTCGTGCGCTGTGCGAGCGCGGTGCGCGTGCGAGCTGCAACTGGGCACGAACGTCGCGAACCGTTCCTTCACCGCTCGGCAACGCTCGAGCTTTGCAACTCGCGCCAGCGGAAAGCAAGCCCGCACATCTGCGAGGGCCCGCGCCTCAATCTCCGCGCCGCTCAGGTTCATCCATGCGTCGGCAGCGCTCACCACGCCGTGCACCACGCAGCCCGCGTCGTCCTTGCGAAAGGCCCACTGCACGCCCGTACCCAGCATCACGGCGTGCGGCTCGTGCATCACGCGGCGATCAAACCGCATGTGCAAACCCAGGATCGGGCTGTGCGACAACCCGCGCATCTGCTCCACTCGCGGGTCGCTCGCAAACGCTCCGCTCGCGAGCAGACCCGTGGCCTTTTCAAAGGGCGTTGCGACCACCACGCATCGCGCCCGCACCGCGGTGCTGCCCACACGCACGACAAGCCCGCAAGCCCCGCGATCGATCGCCGACACCGCAGCCCCCTCCACCACGGCCCCGCCCGCGCGGGAGATGATCTCACGCGCAGGGTCATAGAGCGCTCGCAGGGGCGTGGTGGGCAACCCGATGCGCGATGCGTGCGGGCCCGGCAGCACCGCACCTTGCACCACGTGCAGCGCGGAGGCTGCGCTCGTGGCTTCCAGCGTCGCGTTGCACGCGCTCACGATGAGGGGCGTCCAAAAGTGCTCTCGAACCAGCTCGCCCTGGTCGTGGGCATCGAGCCACTGCGCAAAGCTCTGCTGCTGCATCGCCTCACGCTCCACCACCGCCGCCGCAGCGCATGCGCGAGCAAGGTCGAGCTTGGCCTTGGGCGAAAGAAAGTGCGAAGCAAGCAGCGCGGGCAGCATGCTGGTGCGGGCGGGCAGCCACGAGCTTGGGCGCAGATGCGACAGCCTGCCCTCGCTGGTGCGCCACCACTGCTCGTCGGAAAATGCGAAGGTGTGCAGCACACCCAGCGTGCGCAGCAGCGCGAGATAGCGATCGCAGCACCCGAGCGTCACGTGCTGGCAGTTGTCGATCTCTTCGCCGCTCTGCCCATCCACCGCGCTGCTGGCCCGCCCGCCCAACCGCCGGCGAGCCTCGAGCACGAGCGCGGGCATGCCGCGTTCAGCGAGTCGCACGGCGCAGGCAAGGCCCGCGAGCCCACCCCCCACCACCACGACGCCTGGCTCGCCGCGCCGCGCCCGCGCCGCAAGTGCCCAGTGCAGCGCGCGCTGCGCAGCGGGGTGGCCCTCTGGGTTCTGGCCCTCTTGGCTTGGGCTCTCTGGGTTGTCGTTCGCTGGATGTTGCATGAATGCCGACGTCGTTTCGCTTGAGACCGCTCACAGGGTGCATAGCTCGCGGCATTGTTGCGTGCCCGGCACGCACGCGAGCAACCCGCGCATATCTTCGCCCATGTGCGGCATCGCGGGCATCTTGTGGCGTGTGCCGAAGGCTTGGAGAAGCCCGCTGCGCCGCGTGCCCGATGCCTGGACCGCCGCGATGCTCGGCGCAATCGAGCATCGCGGGCCCGATGGGCAGGGCGTGCTGCACCTGGAGTTTGAGCGCGAGCATGACAGGCTGCTCATCGCCCTGCTGCACCATCGCCTTGCGATCATCGACGCAACTGGCGGCGCACAACCCATGCAGAGCGCCTGCACCTCGCGCGCGATCGTCTTCAACGGATGCATCGACAACCACCGCGACCTCCGCAGCACGCTGCTCGCGCGCGGCTATCGCTTTCGAAGCCACCATAGCGACACCGAGGCCCTGCTGCACGCGCACGCCGAGTGGCGAGAGCACGTCTGCGAGCACCTCATGGGGTCGTGGGCCTTCGCCGTCGCGTGCACGCGCACGCGCGATGTGCTGTTGAGCCAGGACTTTGGCCTCGAAAAGCCGCTGTGGTGGGGCCGCCTGCACACGAGCGAGGCCTCGCAGCGGGGCAACGCGCCCGATGTGCTCGCGTTCGCCAGCGTGCCCGCCGCGCTCGCGCGCGTGCAGCGCGAGGTCGAAGGACGCGTGCACGCCGCGCACGCGGCGGACCTGCTCGCCTGGGTGCGCCACGGCGCTGCGAGCACTCCCGTGCTTTCGTGTGCGCAGCCCTTGAAAGCCCGCGGCTGCGTGGTCTCGGGCCTTGCGCTCCTCGAGCATGGGCAGCGCGCGGTGCGTGCGGCGCACTTGCCCGCGCGCGGCGAGCACGACCTCACGCCAGGCGAAGCCGAGCACGCCCTTCGCGCCGCGGTCGCCCTGCGCATGGAGGCCGATGTGCCCGTGGGGTGCTTTCTTTCGGGAGGCATCGACTCTTCGCTCATCGCGGCCTTTGCCAAGCCCCACGCGCCGCAACTCAGCACGTTCACGGTGCGCATGCCCGACGCACGCTACGACGAATCTCGCGAAGCCGCGGCGATTGCGCGATACCTCGGCACGCAGCACCACGAGCTGGCGTGCGAGGGCGACGCCGCGAGCGATCTGCAACGGCTCATCTCGCTGCTCGGTGCGCCCTTTGGCGATAGCTCGCTCTTGCCCACGCACTGGGTGGCCCGCGCCGCACGCCAGCACTGCAAGGTCTGCCTCACGGGCGATGGTGGCGACGAGCTGTTTGTGGGCTACGAGCGCCACATCGCTGCGCTGCACATGCCGCGCGTGCGCGATGCGCTGCTCGCGCTGCGCAGCATGGGCGCGGGCAGCCCGCGCCCCGGGATGCACCACCCCAAGGGCATGCGTGCCAAGCTGTCTCGCCTGCTGCGCATGGCAGCCGGAAGCTACGCCGACGCCTTCGCGCTCTTCTCGCGCGAGCAGCTGCGCGAGCTGTTTCCTGCACACGCCAGCGTCATCGGGGGCGACGACACCGCGATCGAACACCCCGACCTCGATTTCAGCGCGTGGACTGATCCAGCTCGGCATGACATCCTCCACGCCCTGCCCAACGACATGCTTCTGAAAGCCGACCACGCGGCGATGGCCGTCGCGCTCGAAACCCGCGCTCCGTTCCTCGCTCGCGGCGTACAAACCGCGGCGCTCAGCGCGTCGCTCGCATCCCTCGTCGCGAGCGGCGGCACGCCCAGCATGCTGCGCGAGCTGTTGCCCCGGCGCAAAGCCCTGCTCCGCACGCTCGCCTCGCAGCACCTGCCCACGTGGGTTGCGAAGCGACCCAAAATGGGCTTTGCGATTCCCCTCGGCACCATGCTGCGCACCGACAGAGGCCTGCGCGAGCTGCTGGAGCAACTGCGCACCAACGGCATGAATGACCTTGCCCGCGTCGGGCTCTTCATCCACGCCCCCGCGCTGCACGCGATGATCGATACGCATCTCTCCGGCGCGCAGCACCACGAGCAACGGCTCTACGCCCTCATCGTGATGCAACTCTGGGCGAGGGGGCTGAAGAGCGCGACAGCAGGCCGCGACGCGCACGCGCGTCCAGCAACGCTTGCGTGACCACGCCAGCCACGCGCAGCGCGAGTCGCTTCACGGCTTCACGGCTTCAAGCCTTCACGCCACCCCCACCGCCAGCGCATCGCGATCGCTCAGCACGCCCCCGTCGCTCCGCACGCGCACCGTCCCATCGCGCTTCCAGCTTCGCTCGCAGCGCGGGAACTTGTCGTCATCGCGCAGGTCCAGCACGCTGGGCTCGGTCGCGCTCGCGTCGGCACGCACGATGCTCACGCCCAGCAGGTCGGCAAGCTCGACGAGATCAAACCCATCGAGCACGCCGCCAGCGTTGGGCAGCACCACGCCCGCATCCAGCGGGTTCTCGATGCCGCTGGCCTTCGCCTTCTCCAGCTTGCCCTGCGCCGCATCCAGCAGCACAAACACCTTGCTCCAGCGCTCGTCGGGCTTCACGCCAAACGCGCTCGCCACCTCGTCGCCCGTGCCGCGAGCACCAAGGAACGTGCGCAGGTGCACGCACGTGGTCGTGTCCGTGGGCGGCACCTTGTGCAGCGCGCGGAAGGCCTCATCCGCCGTGTGAGGCAGGAACGGGGCGAGCAACCGGCAGAGCCCATCGAGCATGTCCCACAGCACCGTCTGGCTCGCGCGCCGGCGTGGCGCATCGGGCTTGTCGCAATACATCCGATCCTTGATCGCCGCGAGATAGGTCGCGCTGAGCGTGCTGTTGCAGAAGTCAAACAGGGCTTTGTGCGCCGTCTGAAAGTCGTACCGCGTGAGCGCGCCAACCACGGTGCGCTCCAGCGCGTTGTACTCGCCCAGCACCCACGCATCCAGGCTCGTGGGCGAGAGCGACGCAAGGCTCACGCAGTGCCCGTCCTGAGCAACGCCGCGCTCTGCCTGGGGAGTGCTCGTGCTGGGCACGAAGTCAAACAGGTTGCTCAGCATGAACCGCAGCGTGTTGCGCACCTTGCGATAGCTCTCGCCCGCCGTCGCGAAGAACGTCAGGTCCACCTTGATGTCGTTCTCATACACCAGGCTGCTCACCCACCACCGCATCACGTCCACGCCAAACTCGTTCGTCAGGCTGTCCACCTCATACCGCGCCGCGTCGGGCCTGCTTTTGCTCAGCTTGCGCCCGTCTTTATCAACCATGAAGCCGTGCGTGAGCAGCGTGCGGAAGGGGGCTTGGCCCGTTGCGCCCAGCGCGGGCAGCAAGCTGAGCTGAAACCACCCGCGGTGCTGGTCGCTGCCTTCCAAATACAAATCCGCCGGATACCCCAGCCCACGAGCCCGCAGCACGCTGTTCCAGCTGCTGCCACTCTCAAACCACACGTCCAGAATGTCGCGCGTCTTCTTCAGGCTTGCATAGCCCCCCGCGAGCGCGTGCCTCATCTCGGGCGAGAGCTGCGGGTCCTTGCTCGCGTCGTAGCTCGCGAGCAACTGCTCGGGCGGCATCGCAAACCACGCATCGCTTCCCTTGCTGCGCAGCACCTCGCACACCGCGCGCACGCTCGCGCTCGTCAGCAGCACCGCGGGCTCCTCATCCGGATGAGCGTTCGCCGCGAGAGGCAGCACGAACGCCGGGATGGGCAACCCCCACGCACGCTGACGGCTGATGCACCAATCGGGCCTGCTCTCGAGCATGCCGCGCATGCGATTGCGCCCCCACTCGGGCACGAACTTCACCGGTGGCACGTCGCCACCACCAGTGCCCTCGCGCACCGCATGCAACGCCAGCTGCTGCATGCTCGCAGGCCTGCCCTGCCAATCGCGCAGGCTCTCGTCCGTGACGCTCACAAACCACTGCTGCGTGCACCGGAAGATGACGGGCGTCTTGCTGCGCCAGTCGTGCGGATAGCTGTGCATGAACTTCTGATCAAAGAACAGATGCCCGCTGTCGCGCAGGTGCTTCACCACCGCGTCGTTGGCCTTCCAGATGTTCACGCCCCGCAGCCACTCGGGCACGGTGCTGTCGTATGTGCCATCACCCTTCACCGGGCAATACACGGGCAGCGCGTGCTTCAGGCCTGTCTGATAGTCCTCGGTGCCGTGGCCCGGCGCGGTGTGCACCAGCCCCGTGCCATCCTCGGTCGTGACATAATCGGCAGGCACGACACTCCAGATCTTTTCCAGGCTGCACGCGCGCTGCAACGCACACTTGGGCGTGCTCGTCACAAACGGATGCCTGTATCGCAGCCCCACGAGCTTGTCGCCCGTGGTCGTGGCGATCACGCTCACCTCTTCGCTCCGCGCCAGCTGCGTCACCTTCTCGATGAGCTTGCTTGCGAGCACCGTCACGTTCCCATCGATCCACACCAGCGCATACTCCACCTCCGGGTGCACCGCCACCGCGACGTTCGCGGGCAGCGTCCAGGGCGTGGTCGTCCAGATCATAAAGCACGGCTTCTGATGAGGCCTCACGCCCGCGGGCAGCGCACGGCTCTTCTTCGCGTATGGGTCGGCTGGCTTCGCATCAGGCGCCGAAGCTTCGGTGCTTTCGTCGCCGCTTTCGTCATCCGCTTCGTCCTCGGCGCTCTGCTTCAGGCCAAACGCGTCATACACCGCGTCGGCGTCGAGTGCTTCAAAGTCGACGAATACGCTCGTGTCCTCACGATCCTCATACTCCAGTTCGGCTTCCGCGAGCGCGGTCTCGTTCGCGATGCTCCAGTGCACGGGCTTCACAGCGCGATACACCAGCCCAGCCTTCAGCAGGTCCGCCAGCACTTCCAGCGTGCTCGCCTCATACTGCGGAGCCATCGTGAGGTAGGGGTTGTCATAGTCCGCGAGCGTGAGCAGCCGCTGCATCTGCCCCGCCTGCAGCTTGATGTACTTCTCCGCGTGCTGCTGGCACTCGCGCCGCACGATCATGTCGCGCTGGCTCACCTCCATCGTCGCGAGCTTCGCGAAGCTCCCTTTCTCCTGCATCGCCTGCATCACCTTGTGCTCGATGGGCAGGCCGTGGCAATCCCAACCCGGCACGTACGGCACGTTCTTCCCCAGCATCGTCTGGCTGCGCACCACAAAGTCCTTCAGGCACTTGTTCATGAGGTGCCCGAGGTGGATGCTGCCGTTCGCATAAGGCGGTCCATCGTGAAAGTTGAACGTGGGCGATGCCTTGCGCTCCTCCCGCAGCTTGGCATACAGCCCAAGCTGCTGCCAACGCTTCAGGCTCTGCGGCTCGCTTTGCAGCAGGTTGGCCTTCATGTCAAACTTCGTCTGCGGCAGGTTCAGCGTTTTGCGATAGCGGTTCTTGTCGGGCTTCGCCGCAGTCTGGGGCTCGGTAGTGGTCTGAGTCGTGGTCTGAGTCGGGGGCTGAGTCGGGGGCTGAGTGGTCATGGCGGACAATCCTTCAGTTCCGCCCGCACGCCGCGCGCGGTGCCCATCGTGGCAAAGCGCGGCTGCGAGGCAAGGGGGAGAGCATATGGAATAGAACGCGGTTGGGTGAGTGCCACGCCGCAAGCCCGGGGCATGAGCCAGTGCCCGCCCTTGCCATCGCAAGGGCCAGCGACCGAGCCCAAAGAGCCCGCAAAGGCCCAACAGAACGCAGCGAAACACCCAGTGCAGCAATCGCCAGCAGCCAAAGGCTGCGGCAGACACGATTCGCCCCGCAAGACGCGGTCGCTCACCAATGGAGCGCCGTCAGCGGGGCCGTCGAATTCGTCCAACGTGATGGAACGAGATGCTGGGCATGAGGGATGATACGCGGGAGGCGAGGGAAGTGAGGGATGGAGGGATGAAGGGAAGAAGGGATGGAGGGGTAGAGGGAAGAAGGGACGAAGCACCAAGCGACCGCATCCTCGCCTCGAAGGGGCGCGCGGGTGTAGCCATGGGCAAGCGCAGCGCTGCCCGTGGAAACGACGCAGCGAATCAAGTCCGCCCCAACGCGGCGGAGGCACCTTCGCAGTTGACGCGCGATGTGAGCCTTCTCCTCTGCCCCTCTGGGGCAGTTCTCGCAACCCACACTTCTCCACGCGTTCCGCTGCGCTGCACGCGTGGCTACAACCCGTTGCCCCTTCGGGGCATACGCACACGCCGACGGCACGCGCGGATGCAGCGACCGGCAAGCTCAGTGCCGCCCGCCGACGCCTGTGCGAATCTCCGCCTGCCCAACAGCACGCCTCCGCCCCTTCCCCACAACTCCAATCGCGACGCCCACCGCCCCACCCCGCCGCCCTACCCGACACTTCCACTATCACTCTCCGTCTCTCCCTCGTTCCCTCGTTCCCTTTTTCCCTCCATCCCTTCCTCCTCCACCCCAACCCACCAAAAACGACACCACCCCGCGAGGACAAGCGGGGTGGTGATCGCTTTGCTATGCCAACTGCCTAAAGGAGCTCTACCCGCGAGTTACCCCGCAGTCGAGCGTGTTAGCGGCGACGGCGAGTCGCAACCAGACCGCCAAGGCCAACCAGCGCGAGGCTAGCGGGGCTGGGGATCACGGTGATCGCGACGCCACCGATTTCCTTCTTCTTGATGAACGCAACCGTGCCAGCTTCGCTCACGGCAACCAGCTGGTTGTCGATCGTGACGCGGACGCGGGTCGCCTGACCGCTGATGTTGTTCGCGGCGAGGTGGGCGCTCACGTCGATGTTCGCGCCACCCGTCCACAGACCCAGGAAGGTCGGACCGGGGTTGACGAGGTTGAAGTCACCGCTCAGAGGAGCGAACACGCCGCTGCCGCTGAGGGTGGGCACCGTCACCGGTGCGCCGTTCACTTCGAGCACATCGACGAAGTAGGCAAGGCCAACCCACACGCGGGTGTTGGCGGTGCCACTGCCCAGCAGGGTGTAATCGCCCGACTCAGAGAACTGAATCGTGGGGATGAAGTTGCCAGAGCTCGACTGGATGGTCGTGGTCAGCGTGCCATCGGTGATGTCGGGCACGCCGTTCACCGAGTTGGCGCCAAAGCTCGTGGGGCTGAAGCGCAGCGAGTTGCCCGAGATCGTCGGTGCACCGAACAGCGGAATCTGCAGCGCGGGGTTCTCCGTGCTCTGGTCTTCCGTGATGCCGAGATAGCTCACGGTCGTCCCGGACAGGTTCCCGTAGGAAATCGGCGCAGCGCTCGCCACCGAACCGGCGACGGCCACAACGCCCACAACAGCGAAACGAGCCAGCATAGCGTGTCCTCTCTCTGCTCTCTGCGAATCGAACAGCAATGTGCATCACCAAGGCACTCTGCAAGCAGAGCATCTCGAAGCGCACCCAGCTATCCGAGGAACAGCCCGCCGCAAGCGCGTCGATGCTGCTCCAGTCATGTCTCCTTGCGCGAGCACTCGCACAAGCCGATGACAGCGACCCAAGGGCCGCCTTTCGGTAATGGACTGGTACGCGATTTCGCACGCACCATCCTGCATTCGTTTGCCCGTCCACCCACTGGCTTTGTGCCGTCCGAGGCACGCCAGCTAGGTCGAGCCCACTGAGTTAAGCCCACTGGGGCAAGATCGATTAGCGACGACGGCGAGCCGCCAGCAAGCCGCCCAAGCCCGCGAGCGCGAACGCGCCAGGGGTGGGGACGGTGATGGTGATGCCATCGACATCCTTCTTCTTGATGAACGCGATCGTGCCAGGCACGCTCGAAGCGATCAGCTGGTTGTCCAGACCGACCTGAATCTTGGTCGCCTGACCAGAGATGCTGTTGGCGGCGAGCAGCGCGTCAACGTTGAAGTTCACCGTGCCCTGCCAGATGCCGAGGAACACCGAGCCGCTGCCCAGATTGCTGTTGTTGGCAGTCACGACCGCCGAGCCACCCACGGGGTTGATCGCGACGCCGTTCACTTCCAGCACGCTCACAAACACGCGGATGCCCGCGAGGGTGAAGGTGGCGGCGTTGGCGGGCGAGCCGATGAGGGTGTAGTCACCCTTCTCCGAGATGATGAAGTTGTTGATCACGTTGCCGGGGCGGGCGACGATGGTCGTCTGCAGCGTGCCGTCGGTGATGTCGATCGAGCCGGGGCCACCAGCCGAAACGCCGTTGCTGCTGCTCGCGCCGAACGACACGGGGCTGAACTTCAGCGTGTCGGCGACAACCGTCGGTGCACCAAAGAGTGCCCCCGGATCGGTGTTCGAGTCTTCAGAAACGTTCTGGAAAATGACGGTGGAACCGCCAAAGTTTCCGTAGTTGATCGGAGTGGCGAGCGCCGACCCCGCAATGATGCCCACAACGCCGATAGTGGCGACCTTCACGAGCATGATGACCCTCTCTCTCTTAGCCAAACGAGTGCAGCTTCGCGGTGTCTCCGTACCACGAAGCGTCCATAGGATAACGTCTTCTAAGATACATGCAAGCGCATGTGGAGCGCTTTTCGCGGGTTTTTGCGCGATCTTTATCCGACCTCCGGACCGCACGCACACCAGATAACCTTGAATCCCCGCTATTGCCCCAGAAACGCCACTCCCCGAGGGCGGGGAGCCCGAAGAACCCACCCAAATAGGCTGAGCGGTTTCTTCTCCCCGTAACACACAGGGTGCGACCAACACGGTTATAGCCCCTTTGCGAGGTGGAGTTCGCGCAGTTTGTGCCCGTGCTCGGGCAACGCTCGCTCAATCGCGCCGCTAAATCGCCCCAAGGAATCGCAGGTCGTTCTCAAACAGCAAGCGGATGTCGGGGATGCCGTACTTGCCCATCGCAAGCCGCTCGATGCCGAAGCCAAACGCGAAGCCGCGCCACTGCTCGGGGTCGATGCCGCACGCCGTGAGCACCGCAGGATCGACCATGCCGCAGCCGCCGATCTCCATCCATCGCGGCGGCTGATCGGGGCGAAGGCTTACGCGCAGATCGAGCTCGGCGCTGGGCTCGGTGAACGGAAAAAAGCTCGGGCGTAGGCGCAGCTCTGCGGCAGGCCCGAAGTACGCGCGAGCGAAGGCGAGCAGCGTGCTCTTGAGGTCCGCCATCGACAGATCGGTGTCGATCGCGAGGCCTTCGATCTGATGAAACATGAAGCTGTGCGTCGCATCGACGGTGTCGGGGCGATAGACGCGACCGGGCGAAACGATGCGAATTGGGCCGCGAAGCTGGCCTCCGCCGTCGCGCACCGCCTGCTCCATGGTGCGAATCTGCACCGTGCTCGTCTGGCTGCGCAGCATGCGGGGCTTGGTGCCTGGCGCGGGCACATCGACATAGAAGTTGTCCAGCGGATCGCGAGCTGGGTGCTCGGGCGGAATGTTGAGCTTCACGAAGTTGTGGTCGTCGTCCTCGAGCTCTGGGCCCACCGCAACGCTGAAGCCCATGCGAGAAAAGACATCGCATAGCTCTTCGCGCACGCGCGTGAGCACGTGGCGGCGCCCGAGGCTCTCGCTCCGCAGCAGGCCCGGCTCGGTCGGGTCGATCAGGTCCTTCGGTGCTGCGGTTGCCTCGATGCGGGCCTTGACCTCAGCGAACGCGCCCTCGATCTCAGCCTTCAGCGCGTTCACCGCCCCGCCATAGGCCGCGCGCTGGTCCTTGGGGATGTCCTTCATCGCACCCAGCAGCGACTTGAGCGAGCCCGAAGAGCCCAGAAACTCGATGCGCCAGGCCTCCAACGCCGCGGGCGAAGCCACGGCGGCAAGCTTGGAGAGGGCGTCGGTGCGGAGGGTGTTGAGCGGGTCTTGCATGCGGGCAGAGTTTACCACGCGCGCGGAGTGGTCGATGCCAGCGAAAGACGTGGCGAGCGGCGAAGCAAAGCCCAGCAACGCAAACGCCCGCCCGATGGACTCGGCCGGGCGCGGAAGGTCAGAACGTGATCGATCGACATTGGCCTGCAAAACGACAAGAAGAGCCGCAAAAAGGCCGCGAAAAGGCTCGGATCGCTTACTCCGCCTTCCCGCCCGAGTAGTCGTAGATCCAGCGGTCGCCCGCGCGCTCAAAGTTCAGCACTTCGCCCGCCTTGAAGAACAGGCCCAGCTCGCGCTCGGCAGCCTCGGGGCTGTCGGAGCCATGGATGAGGTTGAAGCTGTTGCTGACGCCAAAGTCGCCGCGGATGGTGCCCGGGTTGGCCTTGCTGCCAAAGGTCGCGCCCATCATGTTGCGGGCGATGGTGATGGCGCCGTTGCCACGGATGGCGAGCACCAGCACGGGGCTGGAGGTCATGAACTTGACCAGGCCCGGGTAGAAGGGGCGCTCTTTGTGGGCGCTGTAGTGCGTGGCGGCGAGCTCTTGGCTGATTTGCATGAGCTTGCAGCCCACGACTTGCAGGCCTTTGTCCTCGAAACGGGCGAGGATGCGGCCCATGAGGCCACGCTGAACGGCGTCGGGCTTGAGGATGATGAGGGTGGTTTCCATCGGAATCGTCCTTGTTTTTGGGCAGGGAGCCCGCACGGAGCGAGCCTGCCAACTGGGTGAGAAAAATGGGGGCGGAGGATAGGCGAGCGGGTGGGCGGGGGTGCGCATGAAGCTCGCGCGGGGTCGTAGCACGCGCGAAGAACAGGGTCACCATCGCAACGACGCCCAATAAAACAAGCATCACGGCAGGCCTGAACGGCCTTGTGTGAAAATGGGCAAAGGCCGCGCAAATTGTTCATGAAGCTGGGGGTGTTTGCGGTTGACAGCGTCTGGCGTTCTGCTATCTTCTTCGTTGTAGGCCCTTGTGAGAGGGGGCCTCAAACATCACCCGTTTGGTGCCGATATCTCGGCGCCAGCGAGAGGAGAGTTTATGCGTATTTCTGCTTTGGCCCTTGCGGCCATTGCCGGTGTTGCAAGCACGAGCAACGCTTCGGTCACTTTCGATTTCACGATCACCGCCGACAACCACTACGCGATTTATTCGCCGACTGGTGTGGGTACGAACGTGTCGTTCGTGGGCGAGAACGAAGCCACCTTCGATGGCAACCCTGGCCTGTACAACTGGTCGCTCCCCGAACAATGGTCGGCTGTCAGCCCCAACGGCGTGATGTACATCGCCGGTTGGTCGGATGACTTCCTGTTCCAGGGCGTTCTCGCGCAGGTGTTCGCCAACGGCTCACCCATCCACACGGGCGACGCCCGCTGGGAAGTGACCCCCACGAACCTCGATCTGGACGACCTCGACAGCTCGCCCAGCGTTGGCCAGATGGCCACGCTGATCGCGTCTGCCAACACCAACTCGACGTGGGAGCCCACGTTCGTTGGCGGCAACAACGGTGTTGCTCCCTGGGGCTTTATTCCTGGCATCACGCAGGAAGCCAAGTGGGTGTGGTGGGCTCGTCCGGGCAGCAGCGATCCGCTGACGGGCGACACCAACGCTGGTGAGTTCCTGATCTTCCGCCTCACGATCCCGACGCCCGCTTCGGCGGCGCTGCTGGCTCTGGGTGGCTTGGTCATGGCTCGTCGCCGCCGCTAAGCAGCCGCGAGTTGTGCTTCGCACACTCGCCCTCCCTTGCTGAGGCCGCGAAGCAATCGCGGAAAGCAAGCCCCGCACGCCCACGAACAACCACCTCGTGAGCACCGCAGGGTTCATCGAAAAAAACGCTCCTTGTTGGAGCACCACAATCGTTCCCGAGCCCGGTGTTCTCACGCCCGGGCTCGGGTTGTTTTTGGGCGCATGCCTAGTGGCACTGGCGTCTCGCCAGTGCGCTCGGCGGGTGCGGCGTGAAGCAACCTGGCGTTGCGGCGGCGCGGTTGCGCCGCGTGGGCAGGGGATTGGTTGGCGGCTGCTGCGCCGTGGGCACAGGCGAGACGCCCTGTGCCACCGGGTGTGGGCGAGACGCTCTCTGCCACCGGTTACGCGAGAATGCTTGCGAGCAGCGCGTTCTGCGCGTGCAAACGGTTCTCGGCTTGGTCGTAGACGATCGAGCCTGGGCTGTCGATGACGTCGTCGGTCACTTCCACGCCTCGGCGGGCGGGCAGGCAGTGCATGAACTTGCTGGGGCCCCAGCTTGCAGGCAGGCCCATCGTGGCGCGGGCCATCAGCTCGTGATCGACCTGATAGTCGGCGAACACCTTCAGCCGCTTGCCCGCCTGATCGGCCTGACCCATGCTGATCCAGACGTCGGTGTATACCGCGTGGTGGGCCTCGACCGCGCTGAGCTTGCTCGCGAGCGTGAGGGTGCTGCCGCTCTCTTTCGCGAGTTGCTGGCACTGCGCCGCGATGTCGTCGGCGGGATCAAACCGCTTGGGCGTGACGACGGTGATGTCGACGCCCAGCGTACACGCGGCGTGCATGAGGCTGTGGCAGACGTTGTTGCCATCGCCTACGTAGGCAATGCGCAGACGCTTGCCCTCGACGGTGAGCGAGGGGGCACGCTCCCAGAGCGTAAAGAGATCAGCGAGGGCCTGGCAGGGGTGGAAGCGATCGCTCAGGGCGTTGATGACCGGGACGGAGCTGTGCTCGGCAAGCTCCTCGACGATTTGCTGGTCGTACACGCGCGCGACGATGCAGTGCAGCCAACGCTCGAGGTTCTTCGCGTAGTCCTTCACGGCTTCGCGCTCGCCCAGGCGCTGCACGCTGTGGTCCATGTAGACGGCTCGCCCGCCCAGCATGCCCACGCCCAGCTCAAAGGTGAGGCGCGTGCGCAGGCTCGCTTTCTCGAAGATGAGGATGACGCTCTTGTTTGCGAGGGTGGTGCGCTGCTGGTGGCGCGTGCCCTTGAGCTCCTTTGCGAGCGCAAACAGCTCGAGCACGCAGGGCTTGGCGAGCTGCGTGAACGTGAGGAGGTCGCGGTTGCGCAGATCGGCGAGGGAGCGCGCGGGCGAGGGGAGATTGAGAGGAGCGGGCGAGGATGCGCCAGAAATCTGCACGGGCGAAACTCCGGAGTTGGTTGGGCGAAAGGGGGAATGATTGGCGCGGAAGGGGCTGGAAGAACAGAGTGGCAAAGTGGCGAAGTGGCGAAGTGGCAGAGTGGAGGGCTGAACAGACCACTAGGTGCCACTAGGGGCGGTCGGTGAGGATGGTGGGCTGCATGGGGCCGCTGGGGCCCATGGGGAGGGCTTGCAGAAACAGCCGCCCGTAGCGTGCGGTCTGCACGCGGGGGTCGAGGATCGCGACGCGGCCCCGGTCGGTGCTGCTGCGGATGAGGCGCCCGAAGCCTTGCTTGAACTTGATGATCGCGCGCGGCACGCTCTCTTCCATGAAGGCGTTGCCGCCGCGCAGCTCGATGGCTTCGAGGCGGGCCTGCGTGAGCGGACGATCGGGCGGATCAAACGGGAGCTTGGTGATGATGACGTTGCGCAGGCCCTGCCCGCGCACGTCGACGCCTTGCCAAAAACTCGCGGCACCAAAGAGCACGCTGCGGGCATCATCGCGGAATCGTTGCAGCAGCAGCGTGCGCGAGCCGTCGCGACCTTGGGCGAGCAAGGGCAGCCCCAGCTTCTCCAGCGGGCCCGAGAGCCTTTGGGCACATTGGAGCAACGACGAGAAGCTGGTGAACAGCACGAAGGCCCCGCCCCCGGTCGCGAAGACGTGGTCGAGAATGAGCGGTGCCAGGCGGTCGGCCTCGCTGCCTCGCTGGCTGCCGAAGCTGCCCGCGGGCGGGCGCGATGGCGTGCGGGGCGGGGCAGCGCCAAACGAGAACTGCTCGGGTAAGTCGGCGGCGAAGCTGGGGCCCGCGAAGGGATCGGCATCGCTGCTTGCGCCTGGCTTTGGCTTGCCGGGTTGGGATTGGGGTTGGGGCTGGGGAGCCGAGCTGCGCAGATCGACAAACAGCTCGACCTGCGTGGCATAATCGAAGGGGCTCGAAAGCTGCAGCGTGCCCGCACCATCGCACCCCAGGCGCTGGATGGCGTGCGTGAAGGCTGCCTCTTTGTGCTCGCCCGCTTCGTCCTCGCGCGCGGTGCGCGTCGCGATGGTGGCGCTGGTGAGGATGACGCTGTGCCCGCTGCGAAACAGGCGCTCGCGCAGCAGCTCGGCGACTTCGATGGGTGCGCACGCGAGCGTGACGCGGCGGTGGCCCTGACCATCGTCGGGCCCGCCTGCGCTCTCGATCCAGTAGGCGCAGGCGGGGAGAGCGTGGGTGATGAGCGTGTCGGCGTCGCTGCCGATCATTTCGGCACGCTGGGCGTAGCTGTTGAGCTCGAAGCGGTCGGGCTCAAACTTGCACTCGTCGCGCAGGGCCCGCAAGCGCACGATAAGCTCGCGGAAGATGGGCGTGAGCTGATTCTCGATGAACCCCGCCTTGCGAAGCCTCAGCACCTGGGGCTCGTTGCCCTTGGGCTGGTAGGCCCGCTGCGTCCAGCCCCGATGCTGCTGGTCTGCCTGAGGGCTTGCGGGCGAGGCCTCCTCGCGCCGCAGCAGCAGCTGCACGAGATCATCAAAGGTCGCGCGGCATGCGTCCTGGGCGCGCACCACGAGGTTGATCGCGCGTTCGATGCTCGATGTGTCGCTCGCGTCGCTGAGCGTGAGCTGGGGCAAGTAGCCCTTGCCCGTGCGGGGCTGATAGAGCGTGGTGAGCAGGTGCTGCACGCGGCCTTCGCCCAAGCTTGCGCCAAAGTGCTCGCCCGCGACCTCCTCGACGTTGTGGGCTTCGTCGAAGATCACGTGCTGATACGCGGGCAGAAAGCCCGCATCCTGCGAGCGCAGGGCAAGGTCACTAAAGAACAGCGCGTGGTTGCACACCAGCAGGTTCGCGCCCTCCATTTTGCGGCGGGCAGATTGATAAAAGCACGCGTCGTAGTTGGGGCACTTCTTGCCCATGCAGTTGCCGCTGTCGCTCTGCACCTTGTCCCATATGCCCATGCGCTCGATGGGCGGCAGCGAGCTGAGCGTGCCGTCGGTGGTGCTGTAGGCCCAGTCCTCGATCTGGTGCAGGCTGCGGCGCTGGGCAGGATCGGAGAAGAGTTTTTCCTGGCGCTCACTCGCCATGCGCAGGCGGCGGATACTGACGTAGTTGCCGCGGCCCTTCACGAGCACGGGGCGCAGCTCGTGCAGCGCACCATCGGGCGCGCTGCTCATGGTGTCGGCTAGGTCGCCGCTCTCGATGAGCAGCTCAAGCACACGCTGCACGAGGGGAATGTCCTTCGCGACCAGCTGCTCCTGCAGGCTGATGGTGTGGGTGCTGATGACGACCGTCTCGCCAAAGAGCACGGCCCGCAGCGCTGCGGGCAGCAGATAAGCAAAGCTCTTGCCCGTGCCCGTGCCCGCTTCCACGAGCAGGTGGGCCCGTGCGTCGAAGGTTTCCATCGTGCGCAGGGCCATCGACCGCTGCTGGGGGCGAGCCTCGAACGCATCGCCCGTGGCGGCGTGCATCGCCCGCGCGACGGGACCGCCCGGCGCGAGCATGGCGTGGAGAATGTCCTGTGGGCTGGGCATCCGTGCGAGGGAAGCGTAGGGCGATGAGTCGGAGTTTGTTTGGTGATGCGTGGAACACGCGCGGTGTGCATGTGGGCAGCACGAGACATGCCGCTACGCTCGCGCGAGTGTTCCCGATGCGCACAACCTCGCGAGGCAGGCTTGGCACGCGCGAGCTCGTGCTGCGCCGGGCGGAGGTGCGCGATGCGCGCGAGCTTCGCGAACTGGTGGTGCAGGTGACGTTGGACGCGCCGCGCACGCAGGCGATCGTTGCGAGCGAGGTGCGCGACCTGGCACGCTATGAGGCACGCATCGCGGAGTCTCTCCAAGAGCCCGATGGGTTGCTTCTGGTTGCGTGCGACGCAGCGCGCGACCGAGATCGCGGCGGCACAATCATCGGCGAGCTTTCGGCAAAGCCTGGCTCGCGCGTGCGGCTGCGGCACAGCGTGCACCTTGGGCTGTCGGTCGCGAGCGAGGCACGCGGGCAGGGCGTCGGGCGCGCGATGATGGAGGCAACGCTCGTGTGGGCGCGGAGCAAGCCGAGCCTTATGTTTGCCCGGCTTGCGTGCGTCGCGAGCAACGTCGCGGCTCGCAACCTCTACGACAGCCTTGGCTTCAAGGTCGATGGCGTGCAGCCGGGTTACTTCCTGTTTGAGGATGGCACGATGGAAGACGACGTGGTGATGAGCCTGCGGCTGCGAGAGGGTGGATCGGCGTGAGGGGTGGCGAGACACGCCTCGCTCCTTGGGCGATGAGCGGCAGCAGCTGAACTGCCCGCATGCAATCGCGTGCCGCGCCTCACTTCCACTGCAGCGTCGCTTGCTCTTCACTCAGCGCGGGCAGCCACGCGGGGTCGCGCAGCACGTTTGGTGCGGCCTGAGGAAGCGAGCCAGCTTGTTGGGCGTTCTGCCACGTCGCCTCGGGACTTGCGGGGGGAGTTTGCATGCCCTTGAGCGCGCCCTCGCTCCACGCGAGCAAGAACGCGAGAGTGCTTGCGCGGGTGGTCGCTGCGACCATGCCCACGTCCACCGCAGGGTCTTCGCGCAGCAGGTTTGTGAGGTCTTTGCCTTGATAGCTGCCGTGCGTCGCGCCGACGATCCAGACGAGGCCCACGGGCGGGCCGCCCGCTGCCTCACCGCGAGACTTCTCGAACGGATGGCGGCGGCTCTCGGGCGTCTCGTTGCCCACGCCCGCGACATCTTCGCTGCCCGCGAGCACGAGCATGGGCACGCGCAGCTCGTTCCAGCTCTCTTCGCCCAGCATGCGGTTGGTGGTGCCCTGACCGCTGATGACAACGCCCGCCTTGAAGACCTCGTTGCCGCGCTCGGTGCGGGCGAGCATGTCGCGCGCTCGCGCCCCGGGCTCGCGCATGCGTGCCTTCACGTTGATGGCAAGCTGCGTGGTGAGCGCGCCGGCGGAGTGCCCGGCGATGGCGATGCGATTGATGTCGATCGCGAGCGTGGACGCCTGTGCGACTTTGCCCGCGCCCGTCTCGTCCTTCGCGATCAGGTCGAGCAGCAACTGCGGGCTCTGGGCAAGGAACACGACGTCGGCCACGCGATCAGCCGGGTCGACATTGCGGACATCGCGCATGCTCTCGCGCGTCAGCTTCTCGCCCTGCTCGCGTCGCAGCTTGATCGAATCGCTGTGCGTGGCGTGCACCACGATGAACCCGTGGCTCGCCCAGTGCTCGCTGAGCTTAGTGAAGGCCTCGCGGTCGCCCCCCATGCCGTGGCTGAATACCACGAGCGGGCGCGGGCCGAGCTTTGTGTTCGCGTCGGTGCTCGTGGGCCAGCGCAGCGTGATTTGCAGGTCCTTGCCGCGGGCTTCGTCGCGCAGGGTGTCGCGCAGCGTGTGGGCAACGAAGGGCCCGGGCTGGGCGAAGGGGGATTGCTCCCAGGGCGAGGAAGGTTGGGCCTGGGCTTGAGCTGGCACCTGCTGCACTGCTGGCTTCACGGGCGGTGCTGACGGTGCAGTCGTGCCCTGCGCACGCGCCAAGGAGGCAAGGCAAGCCAGGCTGAGGGCAGAGCCAAGCAGCATGCGAACGGAAGTAGTCGCCAATGGGGTAGCCATGCCCAGCCCAACGCGGCAGGTGCGGACAGATTGCAGGCGTGCGATGCTCGTGTGCATGCGGCTTCTATCGGCCTTTGGCGCATGCAGATTGCACCCGCGTATGCTGCCCGCACCATGCAGGTGCACCCCACAGTTCAGGCGTTGTTTACTCCGGTGAAGCTCGGGCGATACGTGCTCCCGCACCGCATCGCGATGGCGCCGATGACTCGTTGCCGCAGCGACGATCGCAGCTGCGTCACGCCCCTCATGGCCCGCTACTACGCGCAGCGTGCAAACCCCGCGACCGGCGCGAGCCTCATCATCAGCGAGGGCACGCAGATCAGCGGCGAGGGCGTGGGCTATGTGCGCACGCCCGGGTGCTACCTCAAAGAGCATGGGGCTGCGTGGGCGCGGGCGGTGCAGGCAGCCCACGAGCAGGGCGGCATCATCTTCGCGCAGCTCTGGCATGTTGGGTGCATCAGCCACCCAAGCTGGCACGACGGTCAGCTGCCTGTGAGTGCCAGCGCCATCGCGCCACCCAGGCCCGTGTGGACGCGCGAGGGCGTTAAGGCACCCGCGGTGGCACCGAGGGCCCTGGAGCTCGACGAGATTCCGAGGCTGATTGCCGACTATGTGCACGCGGCCCGCGTCGCGATGGACGCGGGGTTTGATGGCATCGAGCTGCACGCGGCGAACAGCTATCTCATCGATCAGTTTCTGCGAGATGGCAGCAACCAGCGCAGCGACGCGTATGGCGGAACAATCGAGCACCGCACCCGCCTGCTGCAAGAAGTGAGCGAAGCGCTCGCGAAGGCCATCGGCCCCGACAAGGTGGGCGTGCGCCTCTCGCCCAGCAACGACGGCGCGACGATGATCGACAGCGACCCGCTTGCGTTGTTCGTGCGCGCCGCAGAGAAGCTCGCGCCCATAGGCCTTGCCTACTTGCACGTGCTCGAGGGGCTGCAGGGCTCGCTGCTCGAAGCGAGCGACGGCCCCGGCGCGAGGCGTGCTCGCATCGCCCTCTCCATGCGGCGCGCGTTCAAGGGGTGCTTCATGCTCAACGAGGGGCTCACGCCCGCGACCGCAACAGCCGTCGTCGCGGCGGGCGAAGCTGATGTCGTCGCCTTTGGCATTCCGTTCATCAGCAATCCCGACCTCGCCTCGCGCATCCGCCGCTTTGGCGTCGATGCGCCGCTGGCAGAGGCCGACCGCGCGACGTTTTACACGGACGGCGCGAAGGGATATGTGGATTATCCGGTGCTGGCGCAGTGAGCCCTTGCAGTTGGTGGCCCAGGCGTCTTGCCTGGTGCTTCCGCGAGCATGCTCTGCGCAGATTCCGGCACGGGGGACACGGGCGAGACGCCTCTGCCACCAGACCACACACTTCCTACCGCGGCTGATTGTCCGACGTATCCACCGCCCCAATCAGGCTCGCAATCGAGCTTGCTCGCTGCGACGCAACCCACTTTTCCAAGCCTCGCTGAATCTTCAGCGGGCAGCGCGGGTCGACGAACAGCCCCGTGCCCACTTGCACCGCCGTTGCGCCGGCGAGGATGAACTCCGCCGCGTGCTCCCACCGCAGCACGCCGCCGATACCGATGATGGGCGTGCTCGTGGCCTTGGCGACCGCACGGTGAACATCGAACACGAGCTTGACTGCCATGGGATGCACCGCAGGCCCGCTGAGCCCGCCCGTGATGCGCCCGAGCTTGGGGCGACGCGTCACGACGTCGATCGCCATCGCGGGCGTGGTGTTGGCGATGCAGAGCGCATCGGCACCGGGGCGGCTGTTGGGGCCCGTGGGGTTGCTGCGCGGCACGTCGATCGCGGCGCGGGCGATGTCGCTCATCGTGACCTTGCCCGTGGGGATGGGGCTGAGCTTGACAAACAAGCGCGTGCGCGGCAGCACCGCGCGCACCTCGCGCAGCAGCTCTTGCAGCAGCTCGGGGTCTGCCGCAAACTCGCACCCCTTGTGCACGTTCGGGCAACTCACATTCAGCTCGACGGCCCCGAAGCAGTTGCAGGCATCGAGCGCGCTCGCCACGCGCACGTAGTCGTCAACGCTGAACCCCGCGATGCTGCCAATCACCGCGCACCCCACGCTGGGCACGCGCGGGGCGTAGTCCTTCACAAACGCCTCGATGCCAGGGTTCGCAAGCCCGATCGCGTTCAGCATGCCCGCCTCGAGCGGCACCACGCGCCAGGGCTGGTTGCCATCACGCGGCTCGGGCGTGATGCTCTTGGTGACGAGCCCGCCAATGCGCGCGAGGTCGAGCGCGTCGGCAAGTTCGTCGAGCGTTCCGGCTGTGCCGGCTGCGAGCAACACGGGAGAGCGGAGCGCAAGGCCCGCGAGGTTGGTGGAAAGCGTGGACGACACGCGCGAGCATAAGCGCGGAAAGAGGTGTCGAGGTGACAAGGTGTCAAGGTGTCGAGGGAAGAAAACAGCGCAACGTCGCCCCCACTTCTTCCCTGGACACCTTGACACCTTGACACCTCGACACCTTGACACCTTGACACCTTGACACCGCTTCTTCCCCTACCCTGCCCCATGGACATCGACGCCATCAACCGCCGCATCGCCCAGTTTGAGACCATGGTGCGGCCCGAGGCCGACCCGACGAACGACATGGCATGGTTCAGCCTGGGCGGTGCCTATGCCCAAGCCGGGCGTTTCGCCGAGTCCGCGGGTGCCTACCAGCGATGCATCGAGCTCAACCCCGCGATGACCAAGGCCTTCGCGCTGGGCGGGCAGTCGCTCGTCGATGCGGGCAAGACAAGCGAAGCGATCGCCCTGCTGAACAAGGGCTATGTCGAGGCGAGCCAGCGGGGCGACCGCATGCCCATGAAGAGCATGGGCGAACTGCTCGAGAAGCTCGGGCAGCCCCTGCCCCAGGTGCAGAGCAAGCAGGTGCATGTCGAGCTCGGCACCGACATGATGATGGACCGCAAGACGGGCAAGCCCGGTCGCAAGCTGCCCCGCCCGCCAATGCGCGGCCCCCTGGGCCTCTGGATCTACAACAACGTCAGCGCCGAGACCTGGGACGCCTGGATTCGCCAGGGCACCAAGGTCATCAACGAGTTGCGGCTCGACCTCTCGCGCGAGGCCGACAACGACACCTACGACAAGCACATGTTCGAGTATCTGGGCATGGACGAAGACCTCCTCGCCGAGCTGCGAAGCCCCGCGAGCAAGCCCGACTGAGCACGACTGGGGGGACGAACAATGCACCGCGGGCCCGCCCCCCCCGCTTCTCGCGACTCCGCTCTCCAGCCCCCAGCGCTCGCAGCCTGTTCGGCTGTGCGTAACGCCCATGCTCGGGCGTCGTATCGTTCGTTCCTATGGAAAACACCTCGGGTCGTCGGTCTCTTGTTCGCATCGCTCCCCTTGCCCTCGTGGCGGTTGCTGGCCTCGCCAGCGCTCTCGCCTCGCCCGCATTGGCAGACGACAAAGCCCCAGTCAAAGTCGCCGCGGCAGCGACGAGCACCCTCTCGGGCGCCCTCCCCACCGACCCGCGCCTGCAAACGGGCGAGCTTGCCAACGGCCTGCGCTACATCGTGCTCCGCCACAGCAACCCGCCCGGCCGCGTCAACATCTGGCTCAACATCAGCAGCGGCAGCATGAACGAGACCGACCCGCAGCGCGGCATCGCCCACTATCTCGAGCACATGGCCTTCAACGGCAGCACGAACTTTCCGCCCGGCACCGTCGTGCCGCTGTTCGAGAGCCTGGGGCTGACCTTCGGCCGCCACCAGAACGCGTTCACGAGCTTTGACCAAACGACCTACCAGCTCAGCCTGCCCGACACGAGCGACGAGAAGGTCGACAAAGCCCTCACGTTCATGAGCGACGTCGCCTTCAACCTGCTGCTCACGGAAGCAGAGATCGAAGAAGAGCGCGGCATCATCATGGAAGAAAAGCGCACGCGCCTGGGCGCCCGCCAGCGCGTGCAAGAGGAGTTCCTCAAGGTGCTCGCACCGGGCAGCAAGGTGGGCGATCGCCTGCCCATCGGCACCGACGAGACGATCATGGGCGTGCAGCGTCCCGACTTTGTCGACTACTACTCCACGTGGTACAAGCCCAGCAACATGACGCTCATCATCGTCGCCGATGCCGACCCGCAGGCGATGATCGCCAAGATTCCCACCTACTTCAGCAAGGGCGAGAAGACCCCCAAGCCCACCGACCTCGATGCCAACGTCTCGCCCAGCGTGGGCCTGCGCGGCTCGGTCATCACCGACGCCGAACTCACCGACGCATCGATCGCCTTCGTGCGCATCGCCCCGCCCGACGCCCCCACCACCACCTACGAAATCGCGCGGGCACGCCTCGTCGATGGCCTCGCAACCGCCGCCTTCAACCGCCGCGTTGACGCGAAGGTGAACGACGGCATCATCAAGAGCCTGGGCGGCGGAGCCTTCAGTGGCACGCAGTTTGGCGCGATGCGCATCAGCCAGGTGAGCTGGCAGGTAAAGCCAGAGGCCTGGCAAGATGGCATGCGCGAGATGGGCACCGAAGTCCGCCGCGCCGCGCTGCACGGCTTCTCGCAGAAGGAGCTCGACGCCGTGAAGGCCGAGGTGCTCGCCGATGCCAAGCGTGCCGCAAGCCAAGAGAGCTCGCTCCCCGCGCGAGCAGTCATCGCGGGCATGAACAACGCCGTCGCGCAGGGTGACACCATCACCAGCGCCGCGCAAGACCTTGCGATGCTCGAGGCCTTCCTCCCTGGCATCTCGGCCGCTGAAGTAAACGCGAGCTTCGCAGCTTCGTTCGCGAGCGACGCCGGGCTGTTCAGCCTGCAAGGGCCCGCAAGCATGCAGACGCCCAGCAACGACGAGCTCGCCAGCATGGGCGAGCAGGCCTTCCGCGTCTCGCCCGAAGCAGACGCCGAGACCGCCTCCGCAACCTCCTTCGCTGCGCCCGCCTCGCCCGCCGCGAGCATCGAGCAGGCCAGCACCCACCAGGCCTCGCAGGTGGGCAGCGCCTGGCTGAGCAACGGCGTGCGCGTGCACCACCGCTTCATGGACATCCGCAAGGACCAGGTCAGCGTCAGCATCAACCTCGCCCGCGGCACCATCAACACGCTGGACGCAAACGAGCGTGCCATCGCCGAAGCCGCGGGCCTCGCCTGGCAGCAGCCCGCCACCAGCACCCTCAGCAGCACAAACGTCCGCGACATCATGACGGGCAAGAACGTGAGCGTGGGCGGAGGCGTGGGCGCCGACACCATGAGCCTCACCATCAGCGGCACACCCGCCGACCTCGAAGAAGGTCTCAAGCTCGCCCACCTGCTGCTGACCGACCCCAAGATCGAAGCGAGCGCCCTCGACCAGTGGAAGACTCGCCAGCTCGAGGCCATCGCGATGCGCGAGAAAGACCCCCGCGCCGCGTTCTCCATCGCCGTTGCCCAGACCGCGCTCCCAAGCGACCCCCGCGTGCAGCCCATCACTAAGGAAGCTGTCGAGGCCGTGACGATCGAAGCCGCCCAGGCCTGGCTCCGCAGCGCAATCGCCAAAGCCGAGATCGAGATGGCAGTCGTGGGCGACATCTCCGAGGCACGCGCCATGCAGCTCGCCGCAACCTACATCGGCACCACGGGCGAGCGCATGCGCATCAGCAGCAGCACGCTGGATGAACTGCGCACCCTCACCCGCCCCGTCGGCCCCATGCGCGTCGACCGCACCCTCGCCACGCAGACCAAGCAGGCACTCGTGCTGGGCGGCTTCTACACCGCCGACGCCGACAACGTCTTCGAGAACCGCGCCATGCAGCTCGCGAGCCAGAGCATCGACAGCCGCATGACCAAAATCATCCGCGAGCGTGACCAGCTCGTCTACAGCATCAGCCCGCGCAACGCGGGCGGCACGACCTGGCCCGGCATGGGCACCTTCGCCGCCGTCGCGCCCACCGAGCCCAGCAAGGTGCCCGCCCTGGCAGATCGCATCGAAGAGATCTACACCGAGTTCGCGAAGACGGGCCCCACCGCCGAGGAAATGGCGGTCGGTCAGAAGCAGATCGCCAACACCCTCGACGAGAGCATGCGCGACCCGAGCTTCTGGCTCGCTCGCCTGGGCACGCTGGAGTATCGCAACACCAAGCTCGACGACGTGATGAACGCCGCCGAGGCCTACACCGCCATCACGCCCGAGATGGTGCGCGAGGTCTTTGTGAAGTACTACAAGCCAGAGAACTTCATGATCGTCACGCTCACGCCCGCCGCGAGCGATGCGCCGGTCGCAACCCCCGTTGCCGCACCTGCGGGCGTGCCCGCCTCGCAGTGAGCCGCAACGCCTGAGCCAAAGCTGGCTCAGCGAGCTCCCATCTTCAACGAACTCGCGAGGGATGCACGCATCGTGCATCCCTCGTTGCATTCCTGCGCCGCGAGCCGAGGCACGGGCGGCGTCATCCTTGCGTGGTCCGCGCGTCCCCTATGCTTGCTCCAACCATGGCGAAGAAAGCGACGAAAAAAGCAGGGGCAAAGCCCACCACCAAGAAACTTGCCGCAAAGCCCGCGAAGGCGAGCGCCCCCGCGAAGAAGAAGGTCGCCGCTGCCGCCGCGCGCCCAGCAGCCAAACTGTCAGCCAAACTGTCGGCGAAGCCCGCGGCGAAAAAGCCGGCCCCCAAGAAGTCCGCAAGCAAGCAAGCCACGCCAAAGCTGGCAGCAGCACCCGCGAGCAAGGCACGAACCAAGGCGGCAACGAAGCCAACGACCAAGCCCGCGACAAAGGCCGCAAGCAAGCCCGAGTTCCTTGAGCACGACACCCCAACGCTGCCAGCAATCCACCCCTCTGATCAAGCGGCGAATCAGCCCGCATCAAGCAAGGGCCGCCAAGCCAAACTCGAATCCAGCTCTGCCGCCAACGACGCACTCCCCGCCGACGCAAAGCTCGCCTTCGCCATCGAGGCCGCACGCCTCGTGCGCGACGACAACTGCGACGACGTGGTGGTGCTCGATGTGCGCGCCACCAGCCACGTCTCCGACTACATCGTCGTCGCCACGGGCACGAGCGACCGCCAGATGCGCAGCGTGCTCGACCACGTCGAGAACCTCGGCGCCCAGCGTGGCTTCCGCGCCTTCCGCACCAGCCGCGACGATCGCGCCACCTGGCTCCTCGCCGACTTTGTCGACGTCGTCGTGCACCTCTTCGAGCCCACCACCCGCTCGCACTACGACCTCGAGATGCTCTGGGGCGACGCCCCACGCATCGAGTGGCAACGCGCCGACCAGCAACCCCGCGACCGCGCAGGCCTGGGCTAAGCCAGCCTCGCTGGTGCACATGTCCGCCGCGCGATACTCGGCCAGAAGAAAAGGGCCAAGCACAGAGACTCAGAGACGCAGAGGAAGAGGAGAAGTTGAAGGGATAGAGGGAAAAAGGGATGCAGTGAAGCCGCGCGACGCGGGCACTCCGCGGAGTCGCACCTCGCCACCGCGAGCACAGCTCGCCCTTCTTCCCTTCTTCCCTTCTTCCCTTCTTCCCTTCTTCCCTTCTTCCCCCATCTTGCTCCTCACCGCTGCGTCTCTGTGCTGAAATCGAACCACCCCGCGCCCTCCCTCCGCACTATCCCCGCATGCCCACCCTCACCATCCAGCTTCATCGTGAGCGAGCCTACCCCGTGCACGTGGGCCAGGGCTTGCTCGCGCAAGTCGCCTCCCTCTCCGCCCGCGCTGGGCTATCGCCGCGCCGCGTGCTGCTCGTCGCCGACAGCAACGTCCCCGCCAAGCACGCGCGGGCCCTCGCTGCGAGCTTCACCGCCAAGGGCGTGCACGTTGCCACCCTCACGCTCGTCGCGAGCGAGCCGCACAAATCGCTCGACACCCTCGCCCGCATCTGGCACGCCGCGAGCGACCTGAGGCTCGATCGCGACGACTGCATCCTCGCCCTCACGGGCGGCTGCCTCGGAGACGTCGTGGGCCTTGCCGCGAGCACCTATCGCCGCGGCATCGCCGGGGTGCAGTGCCCCACCACGCTGCTCGCATGCGTCGATGCCAGCGTGGGCGGCAAGACCGCCATCAACCTGCTCCCGAGCGCAGGCGCACCGCTCATCAAAAACCTCATCGGCACCTTCCACCAACCCGCGCTCGTCGTGTCCGACGTTGCTTGCCTCGCCTCGCTCCCCAAAGCCTTGCTCAGCGATGGCCTCGCCGAGTGCGTCAAGCACGCCTGCCTCACGAGCAACGCACGCTCCCCAAGCCTCTGGCTCCGCACGCAGCGCCTCATCCCGCTCGTGCTCCGCCGCGATGCCAAGGCGCTCGCCACGCTCATCGCGAGCAACGTCGCCATCAAGGCCTCCATCGCATCGCCCGACCCGCGCGAGCTCGCGCCCGACGCCGCGGGCGGCCGCGCTCTGCTCAACTTCGGACACACCTTCGGGCACGTGCTCGAAGGGCTGCCCCTGCGCAAAGGCCAGCCCCCACTCTCCCACGGCTGCGCCGTCGCCCTGGGCATGGTCGCTGCCTCGCACGCGGGCCTTGCGATGGGCCTCTGCACGCCGCGCGTCGTCGAAGACGTGATGGACATGCTCGCCCTCGCGGGCCTGCCCACGCAGTTCGAGGCCGACCTCGCGAAGCACTTCGACCTCGCGCCGCTCCTCTCACCCCCGAGCGCAGGCCTCGACTACTCGCTCGCCCTGCCCGCCGCCCTCTCCCAGCGCATGCTCGCCACCGACAAAAAAGTGCGCGGGGGCAAGCTCCGCATCATCGTCCCCACAGGCCCCAAGCCCGGCACATGCCGCGTTGTCAGCAACCCCCCCGAGCACGCCCTGCACGCCGCGTGGCAATCGGTGCTGCCGTAAACAAGTCCGAGCTTTGAGAACACGCCGAGTTTGGCATCATCAACATGATCGGCATGATCGGCAAGTTCGGCAAGATCGATAAGATCGGCAGCTTGCTGATCGCCAACGCCCACGCTTGTCTGCGAAGACCTACCCCTTCGGCTCCGCCCACGCGTTCGCCCGCTCCGTGCCGCGCTCCATGCCGCGCTCAGCACCCGCCATCTGCTCCCCCACGCTCCGCACCACAACGCCCCGGGCCCGCATCCGCGCACTCGCCTCCCACAGTTGCTCCGCGTGCGCGTGCGAGGCCAGCAGCACGATCGCATCCGCAGGCACCTCCGCAGGCTCCAGCACGGCGATGCTCTCGCCAGCATCGCCCTCGCTAACCATCTCCGCCAGCAGCCTCCGCACGCGCTCGGGCGAGTCGTCGACCACGCCCGCCACCACGCCCCGCAGCCCCTCCTCGCGCAGCGCTCGCCTCGCGATGCGCCCACCCGGGAAGAGATACACAGGTCGCTGGGCCTCCGCTGCCAGTGTGCGCGCCAGCACCCCAAGCTGGCGCACGAACGCATCATCACCATCCACGCCCGCGCCCGCGATGTCCGCGTGCGCCCCCATCGACAGCTGCATCCACGCCATCATCCCCTCGCGTGTGGGCCCGCGCTCGCGCAGCATCGCCTCAATCGCGCGCAGCCCGCTCTCGCGCCCAAGCTCCCCCGCCTGCACGCGAGCCAGCACCTCGCACAGCTCCTCCCCGTCGTCAAACGGCAGCCTCGCCCACGCCCGCACCCGCGCCCGCGCCGCAAACCGCGCCTGCTCCAGCACGCCCGCGCCCCGCGTCGCGTCCTTCGCGCGATGGCGATACAACACCTGCCCCACGCCGCCAATCGCACCGTGCCGCACGCACAGCCGCAGCCACAGGTCATAGTCCTGGGCCTTGTCCATCGATTCGTCGTAGCCCCCAACCTCAAGAATCGCCCGCGTCCGCAGCAGCATCGCGCCATGCGCATACGGGTTCTCCAGCAGCACGCGCCACCGCCCCTCCTGCGCATCCGTCGGCACGCGCACCACGCGCTCCAGCCGCTGCAGGCTGCTGTCCCACACCTCCCAGTCGCTCGCGAGCGCCGCAACGCGTGACTGCGCAATCGCCCCCACCTGCACATCCAGCCTGTGGGACATGCTCCAGTCGTCCGCGTCCATCCGCGCGCACAGCTCGATGCCCAACTCGCTCGCGCGCCGCAGCCCGGCGTTCAGCGCTTTTGCGAGGCCCGCCTCGCGCAGCATCACCATCTCCGCCCGGGGCTCGCTCGCTGCCAGCGCATGCGCCAGCCGCTGCGTGGCCTCATCCGCCCCGTTCACGAGCAGCAGGCACCGCCAGTCGCGCAATGTTTGCGCCTGAGTACTCGAGAACGCACCCGCCAGCGTTGCCGCATCGCGATGCACAGGCAAAAGCACGCAGACCCGGCTGGTTGTTGGCCTTGCCTCTGGCATCACTCCTTGCCATCGGCTTGCGACACGTGCAAAGTCCAAACGTCTGGTACGAGGTTTTGCTTGGGTGAGCCCCCGCGCTCGCCGATACAGAGGGGGTATGGCGAAACCGCCCGAGCAACCCGATGCGATCGTCCTGTGCATGACATGGGGCATGTCGCTGCGCGAGTGGGAACGCACGGGCATGCTCGAGCGCGAGTGGGCCCTCTACGACGCACTCCTCGCCCACGTGCGCACGCTCGTGGTCGTTTCCTATGGCGACGCAACCGATCGCGACGTGCTCGCACGCATCGCTGGCACCCACGCCTCGCAGGTGCACGTCATCACGAACGATCAGGCACTCCCGGGTGCTGAGTATGTCGCAAGCCTCCCCAAGCGCATTGCGCCGCTGCTCGCTGGCTCGCGCAACATCGTCTGCAAGAGCAACCAGCTCGCGGGCGGAGACGTTGCCCTGCGCACCGCACAAAGCCTGCGCACCATGCTGCCCGGCTGCACCATCGCAGCGATCGCCCGCGGGGGCTACCTCTGGAGCCGCTTCCTCGCCCACGAGCACGGCCCAGACAGCGAGCCCGCGAAGCAAGCCGAACAGCGCGAGCGCACGCTCTGCCAGCAAGCCGACCTCGTCGTGGGCACCACGCAGGACATGGTCCGCGACCTCACCTGGCGCTACACCCTCGAATCCTCGAAGACGCTGGTCATCCCCAACTACGTGATGCAGACCGCAAGCGAAGGCACCGAGCGCGAGACGGGCGTGGTGCTCTACGCCGGTCAGCTCGTGCCCCGCAAGCGTGTCGACCTGCTCATTCGCGCCTGCGAAGTCGCGATGCAGAGCGCCCCAAACCTCTCCCTGCGCATCGTGGGCGAAGGCCCCGCTCAGGCAGAGCTTGAGGCCCTCGCCCAGCAGTGCAACGTGCCGACCACCTTCCTGCCCCGCATGCCCCACAGCCAGTTGCTCGCCCAGATGGACCGCTGCGCGGTCTATGCCCAGGCCAGCGAGCTGGAGGGGCACCCCAAGACCGTGATCGAAGCCATGAGCCGCGGCGCACCCGTGGTCGTGACCGACTCTCCGGGCCTGAGCGATGTCGTGCAGCACGGCGTCTCGGGCCTTCGCAGCCCCGCAAGCCCTGAGGCGATGGGCCAAGCCATCGCAGGATTGCTCATGGACAGCGACTGGGCCAACGTGCTGGGCCAAAGCGCCCGCGACTGCACCATCGCCGCCCTGGGCCTGCCCGCCATCCTGCCGCGCGAGCTCAGTGCCTACCGCGTCGCCCTCGCCCGCGCCAGCGGCCAAGCCCTCCGCGCCGCCGTCTGAGCACGCCCAGTGCCCGTCCGAAGAACCGACACCCCATCCCGCCGCGCTGCCCCGCTTCCAACTGCCGCCCTGGCTGCCTGTTGCCTGTCGCCTGTCCCCTGTCTCCTGTCGCTTGGCGCCTGTCGCCCGTCGCCTCCTTCCCGTTCCCCGCTCCCGGTTGCCTGCTCCCCCCAAAACAACAGCGGCCCACGCTGTTTCCAGCGTGGGCCTACACCGTTTGCGATCACATGCGGCCGAGTGAGACACAGTCACCTAGGAGCGAGCACGCATGCATGCGGATCTCGCCCAAAGGGGATGTTTCGGCTGTGCTCACTCGATTGTTCCGCACCAGTTTCCCAGTGCGGAAAGTGTGAGTTGTGTCGTCAGAGAACGACCAGGTATTAGGCCTGGGCGTTCATCTTGCGGCGACGGATGCGGCCGGCGATGCCGACCACAGCCAGGCCACCGATGCCGGCGAAGGCCGCCGGGGGCAGGGGCACGAGCACCAGGTTGGCGTTGTCGATCGCGGTGTTCGCGATGATGACCTGCGCCACGCCACCCGCACCGTTCAGGAGGAACGTGTAGGTGGTGTTCATGCGGTAGACCAGGTCGGTGCCGACCTCGACGAACTGACCGTGGCTGGCGTCGAAGTTGATCGCGCCGACACCGGTCTTCACGCCCGTGTCGAGGTTCGGCAGAGCCGTCGACTCGTGCGTGCTGACCTTCGTCACGCGGGCCGACTGAGCGGCGCTGACGAAGCTGGTGTTGCCCTGGAACTGGTGCGAAGCGCGGGCGGTGAGCAGGGCGTCGCCGCTGACGGCGAAGTCCTGAACCAAGTTCACGCTGACGGTCACGGGGCCAGCCGCGTCGCTGCTGAACGTGAAGTTCGTCAGGCGGAGCGTCAGGCTCTGCGTCGTCTGCGACGTGTTGTTGGTGAACTCAACCGTGCCGCTGACAAAGTTATTGCCGCTGCCCGAGTTGAAATCCATCGCGCCGCTGCCACCGATGGCGAGCGGGCCCGTGCTGCCCATGGGGCCAGCGTTGTGGGCGCCCGTGACGGTCACCAGCGCGGCATTCGCCGAACCAGCAGCCAGGGCGAGAGCGAACAAAGAGCAAGAAACAAAGCGATTCACTGAAAACCTCCCTCATGTATGCAAAGCGGTGTGCCACCGATCCTCTTCGGCGGACACCACGAGTATACATGACGGCGGCGATTCGTCAAGCCGTTCCGCCTTAGAGTCTTGCAAAATCAAGACTTGTGAAACCGGACAATCGGCACGATCGCCCTCAGCTTCGCGCCATGGCCGATGTTATTGGCAACTATCATCATTGCGCGATTCGACATGCCCTCCCTAGGGCAGCTTTCGACGCACCGTCGCCACCTTGTCTTGCAAGTTCCTGGGCACGGCGTTGCCTGCCCGATCCACATCATCCAGCAGCTTCTTGGCCGCCGCGACATCACCGGAGCTGGGATTTGTGAGCAAAGCCTCCGCCAGCCCGATCATCGCCGAGTACGCCTTGCCATCGCGCTCGATCGCGGTGCGGAAGGCCGCCATCGCTTCCTTCCGCTTGCCGCGCGCGAGCTCGATGTGACCCAGCGTGTCGAACGTGGCGGCACTGGGCATCTGCTGCGTTGCCTGCTCGGCCATCGAGAACGCGCGATCGAGGTCCAGCCCTGTCGCTCCATTGCGAAGGAGCGTGTACGCGTAGTTGTTCAGCACCATCGGGCCCGTAATGCCCGGGGGCAGCGCGGCACGTGGCAGCTTCAGCAACTCCTCAAAGCGGGGAATGCTGTCCTTGCTGCGGTCCGCGGCGTCCAGAGCCTCGATCGCTTGCATCATCGCCAGCCCGTTGGAGGGCTGCATCGTCAGGATCGCATCAAACTGCACCACCGCGTCGCTCGCGGCCGACACCGCCCCAGCGACATCGCCCGCCGCCCGGGCCCGCCCCGACGCCAGCAGCAGCGCGGTGCCCAGCAGGCTCTTGCTCTCCACGTCGTTGGGCCCGCCCACCTCGACCGCCCTCTTTGCGAGCGTCACGGCTTCGGGGCTGTTCTCCTGCATTGCCAGCTGCGCGAGACCTCGCAGGGCGAAGATCGCCCGCGGGTCCTTCTCCAGCGTTGAGCGATACGCGATCTGAGCGTCGGCTGGGTTGCCCTGCTGCTGCAACACCCACCCCATGCTCTCGAGCACGCGCGGGCTGCCCGGCGGGTTCGCCTGCACCAGGTTGTTCAGCACGTTGCGGGCCTCGCCCAGCATCGCGGAGCGCGACTCGGGGAAGCGCATCCCCACGCCCGCGTACGCATTCGCGAGCGCGATGACCTGCCCCTCATTCTTCATGTCGATCATGGGCCGCACGCGCACGATCCAGGCCCGCGCACTCGCCTCAGGCGTCACGAGCTGCGCCGCCGCGGGCAGCCAGAAGCTCGTGATGAGGTCGGGCGCACGATCCAGCAGCGGGCCGATCTCTTGCAGCGCGTCGGGCACCTTGTTCATCGCGCACAGGCTCTGCCCCAGCAGCGTGTAGACGCGCACGCCAAAGGCATCACCCGGGTTGTCCTCCGCCCGCTTGACCAGGGGCTGCAGCTCCTCGATCGCGTTCGCATAGCGCTTGCCCAGCACCATCGACTCGACGACCGCGATCTCTGACTCGGGCGAGCGCACCAGGTCGCGCCATTGCCGCGCCGCACGCTCCATGTCCGAGAATGCTCCCACGCTGCGGAAGATGCGAACGCCCAGTGAGGCCATCTCGACCTCGCCCGGATGCTTCGCAAGCCCCGAGCGCAGCACGTCCGCCGCCAGGTCCGGGCGAGGCGTACTCAGGCTCTGCAGCAGCGTGCGTGCGAGCAGCTGCACCATCGCCGGGTCTGCGTCGAAGTTTGCCATCAGCTCGCGCACCACGTTGATGTCCGCAAGCCTGCCGCTCACGCGCTCCTTCTCCACACGCCGCACCGCGGCCTCGCGGTCCTTGAGCCCGGGCTGCTTGCTCAGCTCGTCGGCGATCGCCACGAGGTCGAGCTTGTCGGCGATGCCCGTGCCCATCGCCTCGATCTGCGATGCGATGAGGGGCAGTCGCTCCTGCGGCTTCGCGACCTTCAGCCCGCGGGCTGCGGCTTCCTTGGCGCGGGGCACGTCGTTGCGCTCCACGTGCAGCGAGGCGAGGGCGATCCAGAAGTTCTCGTTCGTCGGGGCGAGGGCGCACGCCTCCTCCAGCAGCGCAATCGCCTTCGCAGGGTCGCCGTTGCGGGCCTCATACTTCGAGAGCACCACCTGCTTCTCCCCGGGCTTGAGCTGCATCGCATCGAGCTTCGCGAGCGCCTCGGTCGCGCTCGCCTTGTCTTGCAGGCTCGCGAAGCCATCCGCAGCGATGAAGGCGTGGTCCGGATTGGTCAGGTTCGCACCCAGCAGCCTGCGCAGCGCTTGCTGCAACTGCCCGGGCGAGTTGAGCGAGCGATAGATGCTCGCGAGGCGCGCGTCCACCTCGGGCGTGCGCATCGTGGCGTCGTCGATCTGCAGCTGCTCGAGCGCGGTCTCCGCGGCTGCCATCTCGCGCTGCGTCATGAGCATGTCCGCGGCCTCAAGACGCAGCCTCGCATCCGCCGTGGGCAGGTTCGCGACGCGCTCGAGCTCTGCCTTCGCGCTCGCAAAGTCGCCCGACACGCGATACAGCCTCGCGAGCTGCACCGCGAGGGGCGCGGGGTCTGGCGCGTAGCTCACCAGCGCGCGAAGCTCCTTGATTGCCTCGGGCAGGTTGGGCTTGATGCTCGCCTCGGGCTTGTCCATCGCGTGCGCGCTCACCAGCAGCGTGCGCGGCTCGACCCAGTCGGCCTCGATCTTTGTCAGGCTCTGCAGAATGTCCACGGCGCTCGCGCGGCTCGAGGCCGTCACAGGGTCGGCAAGCAGCGACCGTGCCTGCGCAAGGCGGAGCTGGCTGGGCAAGGCCGTTGCATCGTACTTCCCAAGCTCGATTGCGCGCTTGATCAGGCGATCCACCAGCACCTTGTCGCGCAGCACGCTCGCGGACTCCAGCGCCGCGAGGGCCGCGGACAGGTCAGTGGGGTTGCCATCGCTGATGACGGCCCAGCGATCCTTCGCGCGGTCGTCCTGTGCCCCGTCGAGATAGCGCGCGATTGCGCGCTGCCATTGCAGCTTCTTGTCGGGCTCTGCGTCCAGCGCATGCTTCTCCAGCAGCGCGAGCCCCTCTTCCTTCTTGCCCGCATTGAGCAGCGTGACGGCGCGCGGGAAGACCGCGGTGATCGACACGCCCCCCGCCTTCTCCAGGCGAGCGAGAACCTGCTCGCTCTTGCCCAGCCCCTCGAAGGTGCTGATGTCCAGCAGGTTGCTCAGCGTCTCCTGGCCCAGCGCATCGCTGGACTTGAGGGCCTCGTTCAGCAGGCTCGTCGCCGTAGCCTTGTCCTTCACACGGCTGGTGAGCAGCACGCGCCCGGGCAGCACGATCTCTCGGAACAGCTTCGCGTCGTTGCTCTGGTCGAGCGAGAGCTCGCTGTCCAGCCTGTCCACCTGCGCCAGCAGCTGCGCGGGCGTGATGCCGATGTTGAACCCGTCGCGCACCATCGCCACCTGCGTGCGGAAGAGGGCGATGTACGCCGCCATGCTGCGGGGCGAGTAGCGCATCGCCACGTTCGCGCTCTGATATGCCGACTGCACGCGCCCTTCGTTCAGCAGCGCGTAGGTGCGGCGGAGCCAAGGCTGCATCCAGCCCGCGGACAGGCTGCTGCGCGTCGCGTCGTCCCAGTGGCGCCTTGCCTCGGCGTAGCGTCCCAGGGCCTCGAGCGTGTCGCCCAGAAAGACGCGGAGCACCGGGTCGAACCTGCTCTTCTCCACAGCGGTCTCGTACAGTTCCAACTTCTCCGGGTCGGTCAGCGGAGGCCTCGTGAGCAAGGCCTTGAGCGCCGGGCTCCAAGCAACCACGCGGAAGTCGCCCTTGCGTTCCTGCAGCGCGTCCGCGACCTTTTGCGCCTCCTCGACGTTGCCCGCATCGTGCAGCGCGAGGGCGCGATAGATGAGCACCTCGGTGTGGTCGCCCGCGGGCGAGAGATCGGGCGTAACGAACACCTTCGGAATGTCCGCCCCGCGCCCCATCATCCACAATCGGCGTGCGAGCGAGCGGTCGATCGTCTGATCACGGAACTGCCTGTGCCCGGCCTGCAGCACCGCAAGGCTGTGCCCGAAGGCATTCAGCGAGTCAAACAGCGTCGCGCTCCGCAGCACGTCGAGCGCGCTGGGTAAGGGCACGTCGCCCACGGGCCCCGCCGACACGGGGTCCAGCCCCGTGACCTCGCACAGAGCCTCGAAGGTCTCGGTCTGCCAGTCAAATCCGGGCTCGGCGCGCCGCGCGGTCGCCATGAGCAGGCGGGCCTGCCCCGAGCTGAGTTTCGCGTTCGTGTCCTTGGCCTTGTCCTCGGCAAACTTCATCGCCGAGCTGCGCCCAAGCTGCTGGCGGGCCCACTCGGTGTAGAGCACCATCGTGGGGAAGTCGGTGGGCTTGAGCTCGAGCATGCGGTTGAGCAGCTGCCCGTTGATCTCGTCCTTGGGCGCCAGCACGCTGCGGGCCGCGATCTCTCGCTGCAGCACGTCAAAGTGCTCCTTGCCCGCCGCGGAGATGGCGCTGGGGCGCAGCCGCAGTGCAAGGTCGCGTGCCTCGGTGTTCATGCCCACCGCGATGTACAGGTCCAGCAGCTTCAGCCCCGTCTTGGTGTCGCTCGTGTTCAGGCTCCAGGCCTTGCGATACCAGTCAATTGCCTGGCGGATGTGCGAGGCGTCTGGCTCCTCCACCATCTCGCGGCACTCGGCATAGGCGAGCATCGCGGGGATGTCGTTGGTCTCGTCGAGCCGCTTGAGATACGCGGCGAACTTGCCGAGCGCATCGAAGTATTCCTTCTTTTCGTGCAGCTGGAATGCCTGCGCGCGAAACTCGTTCGTCAGCCGCTGCATCTGCCAGCGCCGCACGCCAAAGACGCCGCCCGCCGCCGCCAGCAGCAGCGCCGCGCTCACGCCCACCAACAACAACCGCCGACCCGTCTTTGGCTTCATGCTCATGTGTGCTCTCGTCTTCAGTTGTGCCTGGGATGCGACGGGGCAGGCCCCGCGCGGTCGTCAGCTCTTGGTTGCCCGTCTCACCAGCAGCGCAAACGTCCGCCAGATGATCCACAGATCAAGGCGGAAGCTCTGGTTCTCCACATACTTGATGTCGTACTTGATCCACTCCTGAAAGTCGTTCCCCTCTTCGCGCGTCCGGCTCACCTGCCACAGCCCCGTCAGCCCGGGGCGCACGCTCAGCCGCGCCTCGCGCCATGCCGGAGAGAACTGGTTCTCCTTGAACGGGCTGGGGCGCGGGCCCACCATCGACATGTCCCCGCGCAGCACGTTCCAGAGCTGGGGCAGCTCGTCGATCTGATACTCGCGGATGAACCGGCCCACCTTCGTGAGGCGCGGGTCGTCCTTGATGAAGAACTGCGGGCCATCCGCCTGGTTCTGCTGCATGAGGCGGGCCTTGATCTGCTCGCTGTCCTTGCGCATGCTGCGGAACTTGAGGCACCCAAACTCCCGCCCGCCCAGCGTCTCGCGACGGTGCGCAAAGAAGAATGGGCGACCATCCTCAATCAATATCGCCAGGCACACCACCGGATACACGGGCAGCGTCGCCAGCAGCCCCGCCCCCGCGCACGCGATGTCAAACACCCGCTTCAGCGGGCTCTGCGTCCTGCCGCGCTTGCCCTGCAAAAGCCGGGGCGGAGCCGGGCTGCTCAGGCTCTCCACGTCCTCCCATTCAATCTGCTCCGTCGCGGGCTTCTTCGCTGGCTCGTCCCACAGCACCGCAGGGCCCACCGCGCTCGTCTGCTCGTGCAGCGCGCGCCCAGCCCCGATCCACAAGGGCCCGCGCACGCCCGCCCCCACCTTCACGTCCGCGTCCTTGTCCGCCCACACGCCCTCCGCTACCTGCCGAATCCGCGAGATCGTCGCGTCGGGCCTTTGCCACCGGCTCACCAGCTCGTGCCCAAAGCGATGCACGTCATCCGCGCTGCTGCCATCAAACAGCCGCCCGCGCAGCTTGCTCGCGAAGCGGTCGGTCCGGCGCGTCATGCCGCGCAGCCGCTGCCACGCCGCACTCGGGTCTGCCGTCTCTTGCCAGATGCCCGCGAGGTCGCGGTCGTGCGTGAGCAGCACGCGCCCCGTCCGCAGGCGCTGGGCGTTGTACAGCCGCTGGAACTTCACGAACTGCCCCTGCTCGTCGGTCACGATCTGTTCGGCATAGGGGTGCGGGCTCTTGTCCAGCACGCGGCAGATGATCAGGTCGGGGTTCATCCAACTCACCGCATCGAGAATCGACGCGGGGCGAAACAGCGTGAGCGTCGTCTGATCCAGCAGCAGATACAGCTCCGCCGCGGGCACGAGCTGACTCTTCTCGCCACTGCGGACGATCTGAATGCCCTTGCTTGCCCAGTAGCGCGTGTGCAGCCCAAACCAATCCAGCCCCCACACCGTGGGCATCGCAGGCAGCGACGGCGCTGCGCGCGGCGCATCCGCCGGCGCAGCCTGGCCTCGTCCGAGTGTGTCCTGGGCTATCGGTGCGGACATGGGCGACATCGCTTGCTTTATCGGTCAGTTCGACGCGCAAACTGAGGAAGACTTCCCGCGTTCCCGCGAGGTTTCGCTCGCCACGCGGGCCGGCGCGAGCGAAGCACCCGCGAAACGCCCTTACCGCTTGGTGTCCAACGCCACCACGCGCGGCAGGGGCTCAAACTCCGCAAACTCGTCGCTCGCAGGGCGGGCGATGGGTCGGTCGTCATCAGGCCGCACGCTGCGGAAGCTCTGGCTCGCGGCGCTGGTCTTGAAGTCCTTGGGCTGCGCGAGGTTGAAGACCAGGCCCAGCAAGCGTGCTCCCACGCGATTGAGCTGGTCCACAGCTGCCTTCACCTGCCCGCGGGCCCGCCCAGCGCCCACCACGAGGATCACGCCATCCGCCTGTGCACACACCAGGTGCGCCTCGATGCTGCCCAGCACCGGGCCCGTATCGATCAGCACGATGTCAAAGTCGTTGCGCACGCTCTCGATCAAGCGCACGATCTGCCCCTCGCTCAGCCGGTTCGCGGCCCGGTGGTCGTCCTCCAGGCCCGTGGGCAAGAGGCTCAGGCGGTCGATGTGGGTGGCGCGGATGCGCGACTTGAAGCTGCCGTCGAGGATGCTCTGATACAGCCCCGTCTGCTCGCGCATGCGCAGCGAGCGCGAAAGCCCCTGCCCGATCATGTCCAGGTCCACGATCAGCGTCTTGCTGCCGCTGCCCGCAAAGCTCAGCGCGAGGCTGAGGGCCATGCTCGTCTTGCCGTCGCCCGGGTTGCTGCTCGTGCAGGCATACACCCGGTTGTTGCTCTTGCCGAGCTGAATGAGCGTGCGAATCTGGTGCACGCAGTGGGCAGCGGCGCTCGCCTGCTCCTGGTCGCGCAGGTCGTTGGGCAGGCGGGGCAGAATGCCCAGCAGCGTCGTGTTGCCCGGGCCCTCCTGCAGGGCCTCGTCGCTATAGCGATACCGCCGGTCCACAAGCCCCCACACGCCCACGCCCAGCACGGGCAGCATGCTGCCCAGCATGAACAGGATCGCGCTCCAGCGCTTGCGGGTGTCCTCCGCGGGCACCTTGGGCGGCGCATCGGGCGGGAAGACCTGAATCTGCCCCATCTGCTGCTCGACGCCCTGCTGCAAGCGCAGGTCATCCAATCTTCGGATGATGTTGTTCAGGTTCAGGCGGTTCTGTTCGATCGACGTGCGCTTGTTCTCCATCTCCTGCGCCTTGCCAGTCAGCTGGCGCTGCTGCTCTTGCAGCTTCACGAACTGGTCCTTCAGGTCGCGCAGGCGACGCATCGTGCTGTCCATCCCGCCGCCACCCGCCTCGGCAGGAATGTTCCCAAGGAAGATCTGCCGCTGCTGCTCCATCCGCCCTTGCAGGCTCTCGGCCTGGGCGCGCAGCTTGCGCATCTCGGGGTGGTTGTCGCCAAGGCCGCGCCGCTTCATCGCGTCCATGTTCATGAGCGCGTCGTTGCGGTCGCGGATGAGCGCGCCCATCTCCATGTCCGTCGACGCGATCTGCTCGTACGTCAGTTGCGAAGGGTCGGCAACTTCCGCTGGGTCTTGCTGCTTGTTGTTGGCCAGCGCCCCCGTGCCCGCAAGCCGGCTCTCGATCTCGTGGATTTGCACCTCGATGTCCTGGCGACGCAAGGACAAGAACTCGATCTCGCGGTCGGGCTGGGGCGTGCCCAGCTCGCCAGCGATCGCCGTGAGCTGCGCCTGCGTGTCCTTGATGTCCTGCTCGAGCTTGTTCTTCTCGGTCTGCAGCAGGTTCTGCTGCATGGTGAGCAGCTGCTTCTGCTGCGTCTCGACGAAGATCTTCTCGTACGCCGTCACGATCTCCCGCACCGCGATGAACGCCGCCTGCGGGTCCGGGTCGTTGTACGTCACGCCGATGATGCTGGGGCTGGCGCGATCGACAAACACGCGCAGGCCGCTCTTGAAGACCTTCTCGCTCTCGGGCGTGATCGGTCGCTGCAGGCCCAGCCAGTCGGCACTGTTCATCGCCGCGTTCACCACGCGGGGCTGCTGCAAAAAGTTCACTTGCTCCTGCACAAACGTCGGGAACCAGCTCATCACGTCGGTGCCGCCGTCGAGCACGTTGATGCGCTGCACCTGCACGCGCACCGTCGCCATCGATTGATACCCGGGCTTGTTCGCCAGCCACGCCAGCGACGCGAAGATCACGCCGCACACCACCGCGAGCACCGCCGTCAGCAGCAGCCGCCCGCGATAGAGCTGGTGCAGCACCTTGAACAGATTCACCTGCTGCTGCGGCGCGCCGCCAAAGTCCCCCGGGAGCGCGAGCCCTGTGTTCTGACCGCCGTACTGACCAGTGCTCTGACCAGCCGGCAACGCCTGCACGGGCTGGGCCGCGATAGGCAAACGCTCGGGAGATTCAAACTGCTGCTGGCTCATGGCTGTCCTCGTTGCGGCGCGCCCTGCACCGGCATGTCACTCGATTGATCACTCGTTTGGCCTGCTGCGGCCCGATCGTCGGTCCCCGTCGGGTCCTTCTTGAGCTGCTCGATCAGCATGCCCACCGACCCAAGCACGTCCCGCGCAGCCTCCGCCGCCTGCTCGCGCGGCACCTGCGCATCAAACACCAGTTGCACCTGCGCCGCTCCGAACGGTCGCATGCGGTAGTTCTCGGCCGCGGCATCCACCGCGGGCTTATCACTCACGAACCCCGTCCCCGGGAGAATGAAGAAGTTGTAGATCCGGATGTTGCGATCACCCTCGAACGAGAACTGCCGAAACTCATATTCCTCGACCGGAATCGTCCACGAGTTCACGCGAAGCGTCCGAATCGCCCCTTCCACAGGGGTCCGCGTCCACCCGTGCGCGGGGTAGCAGTTGGGCGGGTAGTGCCCTGCCATGTCCCGCGCGTCCCGGCATTGCACCACGATGAACGTCATCCCCATCCCGTCGCTCTCGCGGCGCAGCCTTCGCGTGATGATCGCGTTCGGGCGCAAAAGCTGCTGCGCCGCGGGCGGGGGCTGGGGCTTGTCGATCACGAGCCAGTCGCCCAGCTTGTCGGGCAAGAGCGTCGCCTGCGTCGCGATCGCCTCGTGAAAGGGGGTGGCCTTCGCTGCGTCGGGATAATCGCGCGTGCTGAAATAGCACAGGACGATCGCCGCCAGCGTGAGCATCGCCGAGATGTAGCGCAAAGTCACCTCCGCCTTTCCGTTGAGAGTTCGATTTCTTAGTGATAAGCCAAGTTGTACCGCATCACGGGCAGCAGGGCCCACTTCAAGATGCGCAGCACGCCCATGAGCAAGAAGAACGCGATGGGCAGCATGAGCCACCCCGACCAATCGTGGAACCAGTCCCCCCACTCTGTGCCGCTATACCCATACAGCAGCACCGTGGGCACCAGCCGCACCACGTTGCAGAACAGCGCAGCGATCGGGCTAAACACCAAGATCAACGCCCGCGTGCTGCCGCGCAGGGGCATGCTGAACGCAAACGCATACGCCACCAGCACGAGCCCAAACACCATCCGCATCCCGTTGCACGCCTCCGCCACCGCCACGTCCTGGCCATTGATCCGCAGCAGGTTCTGGCTGCGCTCCAGGGGCACACCAAAGGTCTCAAGCAGCACCTGCGTCACATACGCCGTCGCCGTCTGCAAAGGCACCGAGACCTCCGAGCGGATGAACCCGGGGATGGGCACCAAGAACACCAGCACCGCAAACGCCGGCAAGAACTGGAACAGCACGTTCTTGCCCAGCGCGGTGATGATGCTGCCCGCCAACATCGCAACCGCGCCCGCATGCCAGATGCTCTGCATGTTCTGCTCAAAGCCCCACAGGCTCATGAGCACCCCAAGCCCCGCGATGATGGGCCCGACGAACGTGCCGCTGGGCGGGCAGCTTCGCAGCCGAATCCGCCGCGCCCACACCATCCACGCCGCCACGATGGGCACGAGGAAGATGTGGCTCTGCTCGGGGTCGGCATCCGCAATCGTGTAGATGTCCTTCCACGCGTTCCACGTGACGGCAACGCTGAGCCCGCTGAGCAGCAGCGCGCAGACCCAGTGCCAAGGCTCCCAGCGAGCATGCGTGATCGTCTTCATGCCTCTTTGCTCCTGCCGCTGGGGCTCAGCACCGCGTCAAACACCCGCTCGCCAGCGCCCACACGGGCCCCGCCGCCCACGATCGATCGCACCACCACGCCCCCACTCTGCACCTGCGCACCGGGCAGCACCACCGAGTCGTGGATAATCGCATCCGTCGCCACCGTCGCGCCCTTGTCCACCAGCGCAAACGTCCGCGTCCACTCTTCCTCCGCCCAGGGGTGTGCGCTCGCCAGCCGCGCCGCGGCAGCCGCCGCGCCGGGGCTTGCCCGCTCGGTCAGCAAGCGCAGCGTTGCGATGTATTGATCCAGCGTGCGGATGGGCTGCAGCAAGTTCGTGCGGGCTCGCGCCACGCGCACGCGATGCGTCTTCGCGATCGCGGGCAGGGCCTGCTCCTTGAAGTCGATAAAGCCCTTGTCGCGAATGCCCTCGAGCGCCCCCGCGCGAATCGCGTGCACGCCCGCAGCCGTGCCATCGGGCTCTGCCATCAGCGTCACCGACGCGTTCTCGCTCGACAGCAAGCTCCAAATCTCGGTCAAGGGCACGAGCGGCACCTGGTTGCCATGCAGCACCAGCAGCAGGTCGTCGCTCGAAAAGTCCGCCGCGAGGTCGCGCAGCAGGCCCCCGGTGCCCCGAAAATCCAGCTTGTCATACTCCACCGTCACGGGCACCAGCGTCCCCGACTCCACGATCTGCGGCAGCGCGCTGGGCTTGCTCACCAGCGTCCGCAGCGGAATCGTCGCGCCCCCCAGCGCCTTCGCGAGTGCCTGCACCTCGTCGCGCCACATCTGCAGAATGCTCCGCCCGTCGGGCAATGGCAGGTCGACGACGGGCCTCCCCAGCGCAGCCGACATCGCACTCTGGCGGACGCCACCAGCAAGAGCGATAACAACTTTGGGGGCTTGCATCAACATCGGCATCACAATCTGCGGGCAAAACCACGGGCCTTGGGGGAATACGTGCTATCGACGCTTTCGCCGGGCCATCTCAACCCGGGCGACACGCCGATCTCACGCGGAAAGGGTACCACCTCCACCCCCTGCAAAGGCGATGCCGCCGCAACCTGAATGCCTGTACGCCCGAACGCGGTGTCGCGTTCGCCTTCGCTATTGCTTGCGTTGCAACAGGTTACGCCTGACTTGCCGCAAGCACCGCCGCCGCCTCGCACAACCCGCGGGGCGGACAGCGCAAAACCTGCCGCGCGAGGTCCGGGCACATCGACGTATCGGGCGGACGCGTGAGGCCCGACCCCTTCGCGTCGTGCGTTGCGGGCACGCACATCCCGGCATCGAGCCCGAACGCGCTGGCGATGGCTCGACCCATGTCCAGGCGATTGACCCGCTCCGGACCACCTAAGTGCATGATGCGAATCGACTTATGCTCAAAAAGCTCAACGAGAGCACCCGCGCAATCGTCTACCAAAATCGGGGATCGATACTCCTCGACAAACATCGGCGCCTGCTTCCCACTTCGCAGCTGCCCGCAGACAAACTCATTCGGGCTGCGATTGCGCTCCCGCGTATACCCAAGCGTGAGTGCCACGCGAGCGACCGTGCCCGTCCGCCAGGCGTGCCGCAGCACGGCGTCCTCTCCCAAGACCTTCCCGCGTCCGTACTCATTGATGGGGTGGACGCTGTCGCCCTCGCGATACCACCCCTGCCCGCCATCGAACACCTGGTCGGTGCTCGTAAAGATCAGTCTCGCGTCGCGCCCACCCGCCCATCGCGCAATCGCCTCGGTGCTCAGCACGTTCACGCGGTGCGCAAGCTGCGGGTCGCGCTCGCACGCGGCAAGGTCGCGCACGGCGGCGGTGTGGATGATCGCCTCGGGCGATGCCTCGTCGAGCACGCTGGGCACGCTCTCTGGCTGCGCAAGGTCGAGCGCGACCGCGCCCGGTGCCTCTTTGCGCGCCGTGCGCAACACCTCGTGCCCCGCGCGGGCAAGCACGGAGCAGACCTTCTCCCCAATAAACCCCGACGAGCCTGTGACGAGGACGCGCATGCGGGCGAAGGTTAGCGGAGGTTTCGCGCCCGCGAAAACCACACCAAAACCAAGCCGGAGTATGCTCTCTGCCATGAACACTGCCGTTGTGCTTGCCGGGTGCGGAAGGGGAGATGGGACCGAGATCACCGAAGCGGTGAGCGTGCTCGTGCACTGCGCCCGCCTGGGCATGCGTGCCCGCTGCTTTGCGCCAAACCAGCCCAGCGTCGACACGATTGACCACGCGACGGGCAAGGCAGATCAGGGCACGCGCAATCTGATGGTCGAGGCGGCACGCATCGCGCGGGGCGACATCGCGCCGCTCGAGACGCTGCACGCGCACGACTTTGACGCGCTGCTCTTCCCAGGAGGCTTCGGCGCCGCGAAGAACCTGTGCGACTTTGCGAGCAAGGGCCCGCAGTGCGACGTGCACCCGCAGGTGCGGCGCGTCGTCGGCGCGTTTGCCGCTGCTTCCAAGCCCATGGGCTTTATCTGCATCGCTCCGGTCATCGCGGCCCGGCTGCTACCGGGGTGCGAGCTGACCATCGGCACCGACGCTGCCACGGCGAGTGCTTTGCACGCGATGGGCGCGACGCACGTGCCCAAGGGCGTGACCGAGTGCCACGTCGATGAGCGGGCGCTCGTGGTGAGCACGCCCGCCTACATGCACGACGCGAACCCTTGGGAAGTGTTTACGGGGATTGGGAAGCTCGTGGAAGAGGTTGCTCGCCTGGGGCGGATGCGGGGCCCGAGCGGAACTTGAGCGCGTCGCGATAGAAGTCGATCGTGCCCTGCTTGCTCTGGTCAAACTCCATGACGCCGTTGTGGTCGGCGTTTGGCACCAGCAGCGTCGCAGCGCGTTGCTGCGCCTGCGCGAGCACGCCCGCGTGGGCGACAGGAATGATCTCGTCACTCTGCCCATGCATGATGAGCCAGGGTGCCACCACGCGGTGCGCGCTCTTGCGAGCGGGCAGCCCATCACCCACCAGCATCCCGCCCAGCAGCGGCACCTTGTCGTTCGCGATGTCGGCAAAGCTGCTGAACGCACTCACGGTGCACAACGCCCGCACCTGCTCACCGCGCTCGACTGCGAGCTGCACCGCGAACGCCCCGCCCAGGCTCACGCCAAACACGCCCGTGCGCGAGGCATCGACATCGGGCCTCGCGCGCATCGCATCCCACGCGGCGCGGGTGTCCTCCATCAGCGCGTCGCGCCGCAAGAACCGCGAGGGCGAGCTCTTGCCATAGCCGCGATAGTCAAACAGCAGCACGTGAAAGCCCGCGTCCGCGAGGTGCTGGCTGAATGCAAGGTGGTCGCGCACCGTGCCCGCGTTGCCGTGCACGTGCAGAATCGCGGGGCGAACCTCGCCCTTGCCCGAGTCGGTCGCGGGGATGAACCACGCGTGCAGCGACTGATTGCCCGCGACCGGGATCGAGACATCTTCGATGCCCAGCGGCGCATCGCCCGTTTCCTTGCCCGGCACATAGAACGCAAAGCCCTCGACCGCACCCGTGAGCCGCAGCACCACGACCGCGACCAAGGCAATGCCTAGGCGAATGCCCGCGAAGCGCGCCCAGCGCTGCAAGGGCGGACGTTGCGCAGCAGAAGATGCTTGCATTGGCATGCGGCAAGCGTACGTGCCCCGCATGCCGCGATGGACTAAACTCCGGCGCTATGAACGCTGCACTCTTCAATATCGCTGCCCGCCTCAACATGGCCGCGCTGGGCAACTCGCGCGTGCTCTCTGCCTCGCCCCTCGCCCACCTTGCCATGCTGCCCCGCGCGATGCGCGCAACCCT
>JAIYDA010000128.1 GCA_027487735.1 Planctomycetaceae bacterium
CGCAGCCGCAGATACTCCAGCAGCGCACGCCTGTGCCCCGTCTCGAGCGCCCGCTGCGCCGCCTCCTCCGCCTCGCTGCCAGCCCGCATCGGGCCCATGCTGCCCTCGCGCAACCCCGGAGCAGGTGCAGACTCAAACAGCCTGGGCCTGCGCTCCTTCAGCTCGCGCACCACGCGCGACACCGCCCTCGCGTCCGCGTTCTCCCCCTCCAGGGATGCCATCGCCAGCAGCGCCACCGCCTCCACGTCCACCGCCCGCGCAGCCGCCAGCTCTCCCTCCACGCTCCGCAGCAGCGCGTCCCGCGCGCTCTCGCTGCGCTGGCTCGCAAGCTCCTGCTCCAGCTCGCGCACGCGCTGCCGCAGCAACTCGTCGCTCTCCTGCTTCACCTGCTCGTCCTTCAGCTCCGAAGCATGCTTCTCGCTCATGCCAACCACACTCGCTTTCTCGCGGCTTCCTTCCCTCGCGGGCCCGCGCGGATGCGGAGCGGGCGTTGCCTTGGGGCTGTGCGCTTCGGGCTGTCTTCGCCTCGGCGCAAGCTGGGCCACCAAGCTGCCGATGCTCCGCATCCGCGCGCGTCCGCACGCGCGCGGCTCCAGCTATCGCAGCTTGCCCGTCTCCATCCCCTCCGAAGCCGATGCCTCGCTCGGCAGCGGGTCGGCAAAGTCGATCGCCACGCCCCGGTCTTCGGCGTTCGTGCGCAGCAGCCCGGCACTGTCCAGCACCTCGAGCACCATCGCGCTCATCGCCGCCAGCCCGCGCCCGTAGTTCAGACGCTTGCGCTCCGTCTTCGCGAGCAGCCCCACCAGCGTGATGCGCAGCGCGTTCGCGCTCGTGAGGTTGCCCACCTTCCCTGCACCACGCCGCCCGCGATGGGCGGCACGCTGCTCGCCTTGTCCAGCGCCTCGCGCACCTCGCTAATGTGCGCGTCCTCGCCGGGCGTGGCGCTGTCGCCACCAAAGGCCTGCACGCTCGCGTCCGGGTTGTCGGTGTACCACACAAGCCCCGGGCCCACGTGCAGCTTGTCCAGCCCCTCGATGCCCTTGGCAAGATACATCTTGAAGCTCTGCAGCGTCACGCGATTCGCCCTGTCCGACAGGCGCGTGTTCAGCTCGTCTTGCAGCGCAATCAGCGGCTCCACCTCGCCCAGCCCCTCATACAGAAAGGGTTGGCTCTGGTTCTGCACGTGCACGATGGGCAGGCGTCCAAGCAGCCCGCCGCGCTGCTCGCGGGTCAGCGTGCCGCGGTCATACACCTGCCACGCATCGCGCGAGATGATCTCCAGCCGCTCGTCGCTCGCTTGTGTCTGTCCAGCGAGCCCTTGCACCAGCCGCACGATCGCGTTGCCGCTCGCTTGCTTGCGAAGCTGCGTGCGCACCACATACGCGTCGATCTCGCGATAGTCGTGATCGCTCAGCTTTGCCCAGCCGCGCCGCGGGTCGACCAGCTCGATGCGCAGCAGCTTCAGGCTCGCCAGCAGCTCGCGCCGCGCGGCTTGCTCGTCGCCAGCTTCGAGCGCTTCCTGCACGCCCGCGCCCGCCGCGATCAGCGCGGCGTCGTCGCTCCGCAGCAGCAGGTCCGCGTGCCCAAAGATGTGCCCAAGGGTCGCAAAGTCTTGCAGAAAGCCCAGCCCGCCCGCAGATTCCCACACGCGTTGCAGCACGAGCTCGATGCGGCCTCGCAGCTGCGCATCGCCCGCAAGGCTGCGGATCGCGACGGGCTTGCCAAACACAAAGTCCACCATCGTCTGCACGCGCCACGCGATGTCGTTCTCGATCACGATCTCGCGCTTGGGCACCGCGCTGTCGTCGATGGTGCGGCGCGGCATGAGCAGGCGATCGGGCAGGCCCGAGGCCTGCGCGGGCAGCCCCGCGCCGGCTCGCGCTTGCCTGGGCATGTCCGACGGATTGCGGTAGTAGTTCCATAGCCGCTCGTAGCGAGCGGTCGCGGCCCGATGCTCGTGCAGCGTGCGCTCGAGCGTGGCCTGCGTCAGTCCGATGGCTCCGAAGGGAGCGAGTGCGTATCCCATTCTGCGTTCTCCAGTGGCTTGTGCAAGCCCGTTGAGCAAGGCCTGTGCGGCAGAGAGCGGCTGTCGCTCGTGGTCTGTCCTCCCGGCTTGACCAAGGGCATCCGCGGACCACGGCGCGCGCGCGCCGCCGCAGCGTGGCCCGTGCGAGCAGCCCGCCAACCTCTGCGCTGCAAGGGGTTGCGCACAGAAGAAAAAATCTGCGTGCCACGGCGCGCCACGGGTTTTCTCTGCCACGGCGCGCGAAATGCGCGAAAAAGCTTGACGGAAGGACACCCCAACGCGCATCTCTCCTGGGCAAGGGAACAATCTCGCTATGAAGACCACTGCGTTGTCGTTGCGGCCTGTGCGCCTCGCTTCCACCCTCAGAGCCAGCTTGGTGGTGTGCCTAGCTGGGCTTGCGCCGCCCGCGCTCGCGCAAGAGGCGGGCACGCGCATCGCGACGCCCGACGTGAGCGCGGAGGACGTGGGCTTTGCCAAGCGCCTGTCACGCGTATTTCGCGAGGTGGCAGAGAGTGCCGAGCCCGCGGTGGTGCACATCACGCGCCTCAGCGAGCGCGTGGTGCGTCGCAGCTTCTGGGATGCGGGGGAGCGGCGCGTCGTGCCCGATGGCGTGGGCAGCGGCGTGATCGTTGATGCTCGCGCGGGGATTGTCGTCACGAACAACCACGTGATCGCGAACGCCTCACAGCTTGTCGTCAAGCTCGCGGATGGGCGCGAGGTGCCCGCGGTGGTGCGCGGGCGCGATGCGGCGACCGACCTTGCGGTGCTCGAGTTGAGGCCTGAGAGTGGTGTGTCGCTGAGCGACCTTGGGCTGCGCGAGGTGGCGTTCGCCGATAGCGAAGAGCTGGAGGTGGGGGAGTGGGTGGTGGCGATCGGCAGCCCCTTCGGGCTGGATAGCAGCGTGACGCAGGGCATCATCAGCGCGAAGGGGCGCACCGTCGCGCCGCGCGAGACGGGCATCGCGTACAGCGATTACATCCAGACCGACGCGGCGATCAACCCGGGCAACTCGGGCGGGCCTTTGCTCAATCTCGAGGCAAGGCTGGTGGGCATCAACACCGCGATTGCAAGCCGCACGGGTGGGTACGACGGCATCGGGTTTGCGATTCCGAGCAACACGGTGCGGGCTGTGGTCGACAACTTGCTGCGGAATGGTCGCGTGGTGCGAGGCTACCTCGGTGTGGATCTGCGCGATGCGGAGGGGGGCGTGCTGGTGGCGACGGTGAACGAGGGGAGCCCCGCGAGCGAGGCGGGGCTGCGCGAGGGAGACGTCATCACGCGATTCAATGGCGGACCCGTGAACGAGGCGAGGCTGCGGACGAACCTTGCGATCACCAACCCGGGCACGATGGTGAAGCTCGAGGTGCTGCGCGAGGGCAAGCCTTTGTCGCTGAGCGCGACGCTCGCGGATCGCGAGCAGGTGGTCGCGGCGCTGTATGAGCGGCAGGGGCAGACGTACATTCGCGCGCTGGGGCTGGGCGTGCGCGATGTGTCGCGCGAGCGGGCGCGGGCCGCGGGGCTGCGTGATGGGCAGGGCGTGGAGGTCGTCACGATCGAGCCCGGAAGCGTGAGCGCGAGCAAGCTGGAGCCCGGAGACATCATCGTCGCGGTCGATCGCCAGCGCGTGGAGGACGCTGCGGGGATCCGCGAGCTGCTGGCGGATCGCAACGAGGATGAGAGCTTTCGGGTGGATGTGGTGCGCGTGTCGGCGAATGGGTTTGTGGATAGCGGGTTTTTGATGTTGCAGCCGGGGCGGTAGTGAGAGGGTGAGTTGGAAAAAGAGAAGGGCACGAGCGGGTGGCTCGTGCCCTTTGGGTTGTTGGAATCACAGGCGAGACGCCTGTGCCACCGGGGGGTGGTTAGTTGATGCCGCGCCATTCGACGGCGGGGATGAACTCGACGGGCTGCCAGGAGCTGTAGAAGGTGCCCACCATGAACCACTGGACGACGAGGTTGGTGGAGTTGTTGCGCCAGAGGATGTCGACGAGGCTGTCGTTGTTGAAATCGCCCGAGCCGATGATTTGCCAGTTGGGGTCGATCTGGGTGAAGAGCTGGAACTCGGTGAGGCGCGAGCCGTTCATGATCCAGAAGGCGACCTCGCCGTTGACGTTGTTGCGCCAGAGGAGGTCGGGTGAGCCGTCGCGGTTGTAGTCGCCCGTGGCCTCGACGTTCCAGGCAAGGTTGCCGACGAAGGAGACGCCCGTGAAGCCCGTGATGGTCTGGCGCTTCATGAACCAGATTCCGTTCTCGCCCGTGCTGGTGTTGCGCAGGAAGATGTCGACGTTGCCGTCGCGGTTGAAGTCCGCCGCGCCTTGCGGGCGCCAGCCTGTGGGCGTGAGGCCCACGACCTGGAAGCTCTTCAGGGTGCCGTTGGCGTTGAGTGCCCAGACGGCGACTTCGTTGGAAACGGCGTTGTGCCAGAGGACGTCGATCTGGTTGTCGTGATCGAAGTCGCCCGTGGTAATCTGGCGCCAGTTGGTATCTGCGACGAAGGGCAGGCCGGACCAGCCGCCGATGAGGCCCGCGCTGTTCAGGAGCCAGACGCCCTGGTTGCCGGTGCTTTGGTTGCGCCAGTAGATGTCGTCGAAGCCGTCCTTGTTCAGGTCGGCGTCCTTGATCGCGGCGATGGCGGAGGCGGAGCTGAACTCGGCGCCGGGGAGGTTGATGCCCACGCCGCCCTGAATGCGCGAGGCAACGGCGATGCCGGCGATGCCCGTGGCGATGTTCGAGTCTTGGACGCCTTCGCTCTGGATGACCTGGTTGTTGGCGTCGTCCCAGAGGTTGCCCACGATGGTGCTGCCGACGCAGATGAGCTCGACGTTGAGCTGGGCGTTCGTGTTGATGAGGTTGTTCACGGCGCTGGTGCGAAGGACAGTGGGGACGCCGCTGCCCGCGGTCCAGCGCTGGAGCTGGACTTGGCGGTTGGTAAAGTCGACGACAAAGGCGTAGCACGCGCCGGTGGCGGGGTCGAGGCGAGCGACAACGCCCGGCAGGCCGTTGATGTTCGCGCCGTTGTTGCGGGCGATGTTGGCGCGGACGCGGACATCACGCAGGGCGTGCCCGGTGACGGCGTAGGTGGCGAGGTTGACGGCGTTGGTGCTGCCCGTGGTGCTGATGCGGATGAACTGATCGCCCGCGTCGGACTGGAGCGAGGCGTCGAAGGCGGTGGTGGTGGCGCCGGTGCCTGCCTTGCCCACCTTGACGAAGGAGAAGGGGTCGGCGGATTCGAAGTCTGTGCCCCAGTCGGCGAGTGCGGGAGCAGCGGAGGCCGCGAGGAGGATGGCGCACGCGA
>JAIYDA010000101.1 GCA_027487735.1 Planctomycetaceae bacterium
CGCTGGTGTTGCCTCGCCCCAAACAGCCCACGCCCCGAGGCACGCATGATCGTGCCGACGCAGCCGCCGCCGCAAGCCTCCTCGCCCTGGGACGTTATCGTCATCGGCGCCGGTCCTGCGGGCTGCGCTGCTGCCATCACCAGCGCTCGAGCCGGTGCACGCACCCTGCTCATTGAGAAAGGCCCGGCGAAGCGCGACAAGCTCTGCGGCTGCTGCCTCGCCACCTCGGGCGTCACGCAGCTGCGCTCGCTCGACACATCGGGCAAGCTGCACGCCCACGTCGCTGCCCACGCCCTGCCCCTGCACACCGCCCGCGTCCACGCCCACGCGCGCACCGGCTCGTTCGCGCTGCCCACCTCGCCCGCACCGGGCTGGGCCATCTCGCGCAGCGTGCTCGACTTCGCCCTCGCGCACGCCGCTCGCCAAGCGGGCGCGCACGTGCTGTTTGATGCCCCCGCGCACCTTGCCTTCGAGGGCGATGCGCAGCGCCCCGCTCTCGTGCAGCTCGAGCAGCACACGCTCAGCGCTCAAATCGTCCTGATCGCCGATGGCTTGCAAGGCTCCAGCCTTCCGCGCACGCCCGCGTGGCACGCGCGCGTCGCCCCGCGCTCGCGCATTGGCCTTGGCGCACACACCAGCACGCACGCTCTGCTCCAAGCAGGCCTCCCCGTGCCGCGCCCGGGCGAGATCGTCATGCACGTTGCCGACGGCGGCTACGCGGGCCTCGTGCAGCTCGCGGGAGGCGACATCGACCTCGCCTGCGCTCTCCGCAGCGATGCGGCTGGCACGCCGCGCCCGCTGCAAGTTGCCCGCATCCTCGCCAGCGCGTGCGCGGGCACCCACTCCGCCGACCTCACGCGGCGCTGGGCAGCGCTGCTCAGCACGCTGCGCCTGCGAGGCTCGGCGCACCTCACGCGTGCCCGCCGCGCGGGGCTGGGGCGCACGCTCGTCGCGGGAGACGCACGGGCCTACGTCGAGCCCTTCTCGGGCGAGGGCATGACGTGGGCGTTGCTTGCTGGTGCCCAGGCGGCGCAGCTCGCGTGCGAAGCACTCGCAAGCACGCACGCGCCGTGGGCCACGCTCGCGCAGCGCTGGGAGCACGCAACGCGCCGCACGCTCGCCGCGCGACACCTCCGCTGCCGCGCCCTGGCGCACCTCGCGCGCTCACCCGCCGCAGTTGCTGCCGCGTGCGCACTGTCACACTGGTCGCCTGCGGGGCTCGCTCTGCGCAACGTCTTCGCGGGCCTCTGGCAAGCGCCGACGCGGGGCATCGCATGATCGCGCCGCGCCTGCTCTCGCTCGCGTGCGTCACGCCGCGCCTTCGCGCATCGCAAGAGGATCTGCTCGCCCACGCCCTGCGCATGAGCCCACCCTCCGACCCGCGGACGCACGACCGCGTCTGCACCATTTATCGCAACGCGGGCGTGCAGACGAGAGGCATCGCGAGTGATCTCGACGCTGCACTCACCGAGCAACCCCCCACGAGCACCCCCGCGGCGATCGAAGCCTGCCTCTCCGTGCTCGGCTCCGCAGCCCAACCCGCGAGCACGGGCGAGCGCATGCAGGCATACCAGCAGCGCGCCCTGCCGCTCGCGCTGCGGGCTGCGCAGGTCGCGCTGCGCGACGAGGCTCAAAGCCACGCTCGCATGCGCGAGAGCGGTCCTGCTGGCCATCCTGCTGACAATCTTGCCGACAATCCCGCCCACTCCATCACGCACCTCGTCACCGCGACCTGCACAGGCTTTGGCGCACCCGGGTGGGAGGCCCAGCTCCCCGCTTTGCTGGGCCTGCCCGCAGGCGTGCTGCGCACGCACATCGGCTTCATGGGCTGCCACGCCGCGATCAACGCCCTGCGCGTCGCCCATGCCTTCGCCCTCTCCGCTCCCAGCGCGCGCGTGCTCGTCTGCTGCGCTGAGGTCTGCTCGCTGCACTATCAGCCCCAGCCCCACGAGCCCGCGCACACCGAGCGCGCGGTCGCCAACGCCCTCTTCGCCGATGGCGCAGCCGCTGCCATCGTGGGCAGCAGCGACGCACCCCGCACGCTTCCCACCCTCGTCGCGAGCGCGTCCACCGTCTTCCCTGGCACGCACGACCACATGAGCTGGCGCATCCGCGACCATGGCTTTGCCATGACGCTCAGCCCCGTGCTGCCGCGGGCCATCCGCGCCCTCGCGGGCCCCTGGCTCAGCGCGTGGCTCACCTCGCAAGGCGTGCACCCCGCGAGCGTCGAGGCCTGGTGCATCCACCCGGGCGGGCCCAACATCCTGCTTGCGTGCGAAGCCGCGCTGGGCCTCACGCCCGCCTCGCTGCAAAGCTCGCGCGAGGTGCTCGCCAGCAGCGGCAACATGAGCAGCCCCACCGTGCTCTTCGTGCTGCAGCGCGAGCTGCAACGCCTTGCCTCCGCCGGACGAACCGGCCCCATCGTGCTGCTCTCCTTCGGCCCAGGCGTCGCCGCCGAGGCGATGCTCCTGCGAGCGTGAGCACGCCGCAGGCGCGAGCCGGGCACACGGCGCACGGGCACGCTCGTTCTCAGCACAGAGGCGCAGAGAAGAAGAGCAAGATGAGAAAGGAAAGGGATGGAGGATGAGAGAGAAAGAGGGATCGAGGGAACCTGGGCCACGCGATCGAGAGCATGGCCTGAGCATGGCCTGAGCATGACCTGAGCATGGCAACGGCGTGCCCGAGTCACGTCCTTGCCCTCTTCTCGCCATCCCTCGTTCTTCTCATCTTGCTCTCTTCCTCTGCGTCTCTGTGCTACACCACGAGCGCACCGCCGCGCACCGCGCGCCGCCGCCGCAGCGCGAGGCACCCCGACACGCCGATCACGCCGAGCATGCCGGGCCCGGGCACGAGCGTGCCGTTTGCCACGCTCGTGAACGTGCCCGCCACATCCACGCCCACGTTCGACAGCGTGAGGTCCAGCAGCACGTTCGCGGGGTCGCCCGTGAGCGTGGGCAGCGCGAGCGGAAACTGCGGCAGTGCCTGATTGGGCTGCTGGCTCTGCTCAAAGTCGATGGGCGTCAGTGCCGTCACCACCGCGCTATCGCCCGTGATGACGAGGCTGCCCGTGAGCGCGAAGGGCAAGGGCAACTGCCCGGGGAGCGAGATGGGGTTGCCCAGCACATCAAACGACGCGCTGAGGTTCACGAGCGTCGCGATGGTGAAGTCAAACGTGCCGGGCCCCGTGGGCGTCAGCGTCCCCGCGCCAGGCCCCGCCTGCGCCACACTCAACTCTGACAGCGTCGCGCTGCCGATGGGCAGCGTGAGGGGCACACCCGGAAAGATGGAGGATGGGGCACGCGTGCGAAAGCTCGCGGTGCTGAGCGACACGCTGATGGGCAGGCTCGCAGACCCGCTTGCAAGGAAGTTGCTCGCAAAGTTCTCCATCACGATCGTGTTTGCGCTCGTGTCGATCGTCAGGCGATAGCCGCCGCTGGTGCGCGTGTTCACATTGCCCGAGATGCTCGCGCCGAGCGTGTTCACCGTCACCGCGACGTTCTCGGTGTCGCCAAAGCTGCCAAACAGCCCGGGCTTGGTGCGCGTGCCCGTGGGGTTGGCGTCCGCGGTGTAGTTGCCGATGAGCGTGCCGCTCGTGGTCGCGGTATTCGTCACCGTTGCGTTCAGCCCGCTCGCAGGCTGCGAGATGGCAAAGTCCCACACGCTCACCGGGCCTGCGTGCGCGCTCGTGCCCGCAGCCAGCAGCACGCCAGCCAGCACCGCGCCAAGCACGCCTTTTTTCGCCCCAACTCGCGCTGCCCCACCTTGCTCTGCTCGCATTCGCATCTGCCGCACTCCACGTGTGCCCAGCCAGGCGTGCATGCAGCCCTCGCTCCGCAGCAAGGGCTAGCCCGCCCGGCTTTCCGCACGCCAGCAATGTGCACGCGCCCGCACTGTTTGCCAGCAAACTGCGAGAAATCTCTCGCATGGGCCCAGACCACCACGCGTTATCACCCCAGCGCCGGAAGACTACAAACAAAAACCCCTCGCCCATGGCTGGACGAGGGGTCGTGTGTTACGAGTGTGAGGGCCGCCCAAGAAGGCGGAGTCCATCACGGTCTGCGTCGGTTGCCTTGCGGCTTAGCCGGCGCACTCACCGCCAGCCAGAACGCGGAGGAAGGTGATCAGGTCGCTGTCGTCTGGGAACAGGCCGTCGTTGTTGAAGTCGATGTCGTTGCAGTTCGGGTCGTTATCGCAGGCGCCGCCCGCGAGCACAGCCAGGAACTGCACCAGATCGTTGTCATCGGGGAACAGGCCGTCGTTGTTGAAGTCGATGACGTCGCACACCGCGGCGATAGCGGTGCCCGTGAAGAAGGCGGCGTTGAGCGGAACCGTCGAGCCGTTCGTGCCACGAACGTGCCAGCGATCGCTGGTCGCACCAGCGATGTCCTCGGTCACAGCCGTTGCGAAGGCGAAGTAGTAGGTGCCCTCGGGCAGGTCGCCATTCGCGCCAGCGAAGGACTCGGTGTTCGTGCCACGGAAGCGAGGAGTGGTCGAGCCGAAGCTGAGCTGAGGCCAGAGGCCGGGGCCCGAGTCGTTGTCGAACGCCACCACGTTGCCCGAGCTATCGAAGACGTAGAAGACACCGTTCGTGATGAGGTCGGTGCCAGCGACGTTCGCGTCGATGTCGAGGTAGGTGCCCGTCGAAGCGCTCGCGGCGCCGACGGTGGTGAACTTCGCCCAGTTCACGCGGCGCTGGGGCATTTCCGTGTCACCCGTGGTCGCCTGCTCAAGCTCATCCGTGCCGTAGGTAAAGGGCAGGGCGAAGTCGAGCAGGGGGGTGGTCGTCACGGGCGGGACCGACGCGGCAGGGGCCGTGCCGTTCACGTTCGTGCGGAAGTTGATCGTGCCAGCCGTGCCAGCGGTCGTGCCAGCCGCGACGTTGAACGCGGGCGTAAAGACCGTGCCAGCAGGGCCAACCGCGAGGAAGTAGGTGCCAGCGGGCATCTCACCGTCGCGACCGTCGTACTGCAGGCCATCGCCGACCAGGTCACGGCGACCGATGCCGAACGAGAGCTGAGCGTTGTCGCCCGAGCCATCGCCCGCGTCAATCCCGCTCACGCCGACGATCACGCCCTCGGAGTTATACAGCGCCATGTCCAGGTTCGCGGCCGAACCCTCGGTGTCGATGTCCAAGAAGGTCAGCGCGTCATCGTTGACGGCTGCGTTCAAGCACACTTCGTACCACGTCAGGCTGTCGGTCGCCTGGCTGCGGACGGTCGAGCCATCCACGAGGCAGCCCACGTTCACGCGGGGGGTGGGCAGCGTCACGCCGCCCAGGTCGCCCACGAGCGTCTGCGGCATCATGAGCTGAGGCGTCGAGGCGTTGTGCTCGATGGGGGGAGCAGCCAGCGGGTTGCCGATGAAGATGCCGTCGTTGTTGCGGTCGCGGCCCCAGCTCGGAATGTTCGAGCCGATCTGCACGCCCTCGTTCACGCCCCACAGCACGGGGCCGTTGGCGTTGAAAACCTGAGGCGTCGTGCCGCCCACTGCCGTCAGCATGTACTGGATAAAAATGCCCGCGTCGCCATCCGGCACCGCGATGGGCGTCGCCGGAGTCACGATGAGGCCCGAGAACCAAGGAGCAGCCGGAATGTTCGTGAACGCGATGCGGAAGGCCGCGAGGGGCACCGCCGCAGCGCGAATCATGTTCGTGCCGTTGCCGGTGAAGCCGAGGTAGTTCACATCGTCTTCATCCCAGAAGGTGACCAGCACGTCGCGCTGCGTCGCGGCGCCGGTGCCGTTGTTGCCCAGCAGCACGTCAAACGTCGTGATCGCGCGGCCCGTCTGGTTTGCCCAGGGGCCCGGAGCGAAGCCGTAGTCATCGATGATGTGCGTCGATGCCAACGGGTTGGCGAACTGCACCTGGGTGTTTTCAAACACGGTGCCGAGCGCATTGGTCGTGAAGGGATTGCCGAGGCCAGCCTCGACCCGCACGTAGCCATTCGCATCAGCCGTGAAGTTGCCCAGCTGCTGGAACTGCGACATCGGCACGGGCGCACCCGCCGACTCAGGGTTGGTCGTCTGCGCGATGGCAGGCATGGAAACGACGCCGCCAGCAGCGAGCGTCAGCATCAACAAAGCACGATTCTTCATTTGCGAACTCCTCTTCATAGATCGAGCACAGCCCGATCGGTACAACACACACACTCACACACGACACTGAGTCGCTGCATGCCGAGAACCGGAGCAGCGCTTTCTCTTGTCAATAAGTTACCACGTTCTTCACGTTCTGCAAAGGGGTTTTTGCACGCTTTGTCAGAAGTTTTGGTAACATTCTCTGGATTGGTCTCTGGCTTGTGTGCCCTCGCTTTACCACACCTTCAGGTGTGAGTTCGCGCGAACACGCCCGCGTGCGCTCACGCACAATGCCCCACCACGCATCCACTTGCATGCAATCGCGTCACCTCGCGACAGCATCGAAGCGGGCTCCGTCGCCACGCTCCACCGAGACTCCGCCGGCCTCGCGGTCATCGACCGTTATCAGCCCCCGGTTGAGCCCTAGTCCCCATAATCTTCACAAACTCATCGAACAGATACCCCGAGTCGTGCGGACCCGGGCTCGCCTCGGGGTGATACTGCACGCAGAACACAGGCTTGCCCTCCACCCGAAAGCCCGCCAGCGTGCCATCGTTCAGGTGCACG
>JAIYDA010000104.1 GCA_027487735.1 Planctomycetaceae bacterium
TACCTTTTATCCGTTGAGCTACGACCCTTCCACACGGGATCGCAGGATCACTAGAGCCCTCTTTCGAGACTGCTCGAGCCGTCGCTCTCGCAGTAAATCCGGCTTGTGCTCTTACACTCGACACACGGTTTCCATCCGTGCTGAGCCGAACTTTGCGCTCCTCCGTTACTCTTTTGGAGGAGACCGCCCCAGTCAAACTACCCGACATGCACTGTCCCTCGCCCGGCTTCACGGGAATCGAGGTTAGGCCACAAACCAAGCCAGGGTGGTATTTCACCTAAGGCTCTTACCGGGCCGGAACCCGGTCGTCAAAGCCTCCCACCTATGCTACGCAGTCTAAGCTCGTGGCCAATACAAGTCTATAGTGAAGGTCCACGGGGTCTTTCCGTCTTGCTGCGGGTAGGCGGCATCTTCACCGCCACTACTATTTCACCGAGTCGGTCGTGGAGACAGGAGTCCAGTGATTACGCTATTCATGCGCGTCGGAACTTACCCGACAAGGAACTTCGCTACCTTAGGACCGTCATAGTTACGGCCGCCATTCACCGGTGCTTTGGTTATGAGCTTCTCTTGCGATGACCCACTTCCTTGACATTCCGGCATCGGGCAAGCGTCACACTGTATACTTGGACTTGCGTCTTGGCACAGTGCTGTGTTTTTGATAAACAGTTCCCAGACCCTTTTCTCTGCGGCCTCCCATAAATGGGTAGGCCCCCCTTATCGCGAACTTACGGGGTTAACTTGCCTAGTTCCTTCACGACCGTTCTCTCGAGCGCCTGAGGCTATTCGCCACACCCACCTGTGTCAGTTTTGGTACGGGCTAATTCACGGTTTTTTCTAGGAACCACGCCACCCAACATCGGCCTCTAGGGCCTGGGCATCTGTTGCACCCCGTTGAGCTTTGCAATCCGTTCCCGTGACGGCTCAGGAATATTAACCTGATGTCCATCGACTACGCCTTTCGGCCTTGCCTTAGGTCCCGGCTAACCCTGGGCGGAATTACCTTCCCCAGGAAACCTTGGGTATTCGGCGACAAGGATTCTCACCTTGTTAATCGTTACTCAAGCCGACATATTCACTTCTTAGCGCTCCACATACCCTTTCGGGACTGCTTCACCGCTGCTAAGAACGCTCTCCTACCGCTCCATTGGAGCCCACAGCTTCGGCTTTCTGCTTATTCCCGATCATTATCGGCGCTAGATTCCTCGTCCAGTGAGCTGTTACGCACTCTTTAAATGGTGGCTGCTTCTAAGCCAACATCCTGGATGTCACTGCAATCTAACTTCCTTTGACTAAGCAGAAATTTGGGGCCTTAGCTGGTGATCAGGATTGTTCTCCTTTTGACGACGGATATTGTCACTCGCCGTCTATCTCCCACGCTTACGCTGATGGCATTCGGAGTTTGGTTGGTCCGGCTAGCCTTGCGACCGCTCAGACCATCCAGTAGCTCTACCTCCACCAACTACTACGTGAGGCTAACCCTAAAGTTATTTCGGAGAGAACGAGCTATCTCCCAGTTTGATTGTACTTTGAACCCTCCCGTCAGTTCATCGCAGACCTTTTCAACGGTCACGCGTTCGACCCTCCAGACGGTTTTACCCGTCCTTCAGTCTGACCAACGGTAGATCACAAGGTTTCGCGTCTACACCGTACGACTGCGCGCCCTTATCAGACTCGCTTTCGCTCCGCCTCCGGCCCGGTAGGCCTTAGGCTCGCCGTACAGCGTAACTCGTCGGCTCATTATGCAAAAAGCACGCCGTCACTCTTGCGAGCTCCGACCGCTTGTAAGCACGTGATTTCAGCACTCTTTCACCCGGCTCAACGCCGTAGTTTTCATCGTTCAGTCGCCTTACTGGTTCGCTATCGGTCATCAAGTAGTACTTAGACTTGGAGGGTGGACCCCCCATCTTCAACCCGGGTTTCCCGAGCCCGAGTTTACTCTATGGTCTCATCAGCTTCCAACTACAGGGCTTTCACCTTCTTCGGCCGTGCATTCCAACACGTTCGTAGTTCCGCTGACTGATCCGCTTTCGCTCGCCGCTACTTACGGAGTCGCTGTTGCTTTCTTTTCCTGAGCATACTGAGATGTTTCACTTCTGCTCGTTCGCTCTTTACGACTATACATTCATCGTAAAGTACCCTTGCGGGTGGGTTGCCCCATTCGGAGATTCTAGGATCAAAGCTCGGTTACCAGCTCCCCTAGACTTTTCGCAGGTTCCTACGTCCTTCATCGCCTCTTGATGCCAAGACATCCATCACGTGCCCTTCCTGCCAGTCACGCCAACCGGGTGTCGTCCTTCTACGCCAGGCCTTGCAGCCCTTTGCTTCCGAACGTCCTCGATCAGCTACTAGGTCTGTGTGCATATGAAACACAGACAGTGAACCGCACCAGTCCTTCCCGCGGCCGATCCGATGATCGCCACCACGAGTCGCCCAGCACTGTCGTTCACCCAGAACGATTCTTTTTTGCTTCGTTCGTGCTTTGATTCGCCACGAACACTGACATATTTGCCTCTGCGCTGCTTCAATCTTTCGACACTCACGAAGCTTCTTGCAAAGCTAGACACTTTGCACCGCGTGCCGCGAGATCATTTCTGTCGCTTATTGCTTGCAGCACTCTTCTCGACGCGCCTTACCCAGTTGCCTACGTGGATGAATCCACTTTGGTACCTGCCAAGCCGCTCATCGAGCGAGTTACCTTCAATCGTCTGTGGTTGTCAAAGATCAGCCAGACTCTTCGCACCAGTCAACTCGCGTCGACCAGCTTGCAGGCCCGGGTTTCCCGTCGCGTCTTGCTGTTGCCAGCCAGAAACGAGCGGGAGGAGAGTTTAGCGTTCGCTCCCAAAGGGTCAAGGCGCACGCCTCGACTTTTTCTTGCCGCTTTCCTCACACTTCTCCTAAACCTCTAGCCAGCAACGCTTTACACGCCGCCCAAACCCCGCACTCTCCCCTCTCCGCACCCACGACTCCACCCCAGCCACACCCCTCTGCCCACCTCCCACGCCCCCTCCATCGCATCCATCCAACCCCCACGTCAACCCCCGCCTCAACTTCCGAAAAAAAGCCCCAGCGTGCAACGCCGGGGCTTTCAATCACTTGCATCGTCACTTATCCGCCGCCACCGCCGCCGCCGCCGCCCCCACCACCGCGAGAAGGCCGCTCCACAGGCCGCTCGTCTCGCCCAGGCCGCGTTGCAGGCGTCACGGGCTCCGGCTCAGGCCGCCGGGCCGTCAGCAGCTCGCGTGCCGCATCCACCGACGCCTTCATCCTGCGATACAGCTCGCTGCTCCGCATCACTTCCGGGTTCAGTGCTCGCATCGTGCGGTCCTGATCGCGAATCACCGCCTCACGCCGAGGCCCATTCGCACCCACCGTCTCGCGAACGCCCAGGAACACCGCATCAATCGACCGCGGAATCGCCCGTGGCACGCTCTCACCAAGGAACGGGTTCGCCGCCGCCTCTGTCTTCCCTTCGCCCGTGCCCTCTTCTCCACCCGCCCCACTACCACCTCCACCACCGCTCCCACTCCCAGGCTGCCCAGGCCGCGTCCCGGCCGCAGGCGGCACAGGCACCACCAGCGGGTCAATCTCGGGCACTTCCAGCCCCGCCTCGATCGCCTTGCGCAGCTCCTCCATGTTCACGAGCTTCATCTCAGGCACGCTCACGCGCACGTTGAGTTGGTCGCCAGGGGTCATGCTCTGCGTCGCACTGCGGTAGTACCCGTAGTAGAACACAAACATCTCCGCCGTCGCCGACGCACGCCCCGTCATCGTGCTCTGCGAATCTGCGTTGGTCACAAAGAACTCGCCATCGCGGTCCACCGCCACAGGCCCCGACCAAGGCGTCCACGCGCTCACCACGGTGCTGCTCTCGCCCAGTGCCCGCTGCTCTTCCTTCAGGTTGCGCCCAAACATCGGGTTGTTGATGACCGCCCGCGCCCGATACGCATACACCGCGCCAGGCTGCGCACCCAGGTCGTTCGTCCACAGCCGCACGTTGCTGCTCTCAAGCAGCCCAGGGCGTGGCGCATCGGGGTCTGCCGGTGCCTCGGGCGCTGCTTCCTTCTTGCCCGTCAGCTTCTCCAGCTCCGCCGAAATGGTCGCCCGCTGCTTCTTCCAGTTCTCCAGGTTGCGCGTCTGGCTCTCACGCAGGGCATCGCTGGGCCCGCCTTCACGATCCCCCTCGCGCCCTTGCGGAGCCGCCGCGGGCCTGCCACGCCCGCCACCACCACCACCACCACCACCCGACCGCCCACCACCGCCGCTGTCGCGGTCAGGCCGCGGGGCCTGCCGACCTGCCGGGCTCACAGGGCCACCGGGCCCACGCCCGCCCGGCCCCACACCCATCTCGCGCTCCAGCCGCCGAATGCGCTGGTCCAGCACGCGAATCTGATTCCGCAGCACCGCCTCGCGCCCACCGCTGTTGGGTCCCTCAATCACCACCTCGCTCGGTGGCGACCACTCAGGCCCGCTGATCACCTGATAAAACTCAGGCCGCTGCACCTGCTCGCTCGATTCCATCACCCGCGCCAGCTCAAGGGGCACGTCCCCCGCGCTGCGCACGTTGCTCTTCCACTCCTGCAGCACGTTGGGCCTGCCGGGCATCGCGGGCAGCACCACCACGTCGTCCTTCTCGGGCACGCTGCCATCGGCATTCCGCACCGTCCGACGCTCCACCTCAAACGCGAGCACGTCGATCATCGGCGCGTTGTCGTTCCCGCCATCGCGCCACCAGCTCAGCGGCATCGCAATCAGCGGCCCCTCGCCATCGGGGTCCTTCTCGAGCATCTCGCGCAGCTTCGTGCCATCAAAGCTCACCTCCACGCCCACCGTCGCCTTGTCAAAGGGCTGCTGCGCGGGCAGCAAGCTCGCGAGCTCAGGCACGAGAATCGTCTCAGCCGGATGAATCGCCGCGCGATGCACCGCCACGCGAGGCACGCTGGGCACAGGCACCTCCAGCCCCGCCACCGCGCTATCCACCGCCACCGCGCCACCCTTGCTCGCGCCAAACCCCGGCGCAGGCCCCAGCGCTGTGCGGGCCTGCCCCGCCACCTGAGGCAGCACGCCAGCACCCATCCGCGAACGCTCCGCAAGGTTCACGCTCGAAATCTCGGGCACGCTGGGCGTGCTCGTCTCCACGCGATCCTTCAGCCGCTTCGCCGCGTCCGCCGCGGGGCGATACGCATCCGCGATCGACACCTTCCCGCTCCCCACCGCGATCTCGTCCTTGCGGACAAAGAACTGGTATCCCAAAGCGCCCACAAACGCCGCACCCGCGACGCCAAGCACGATCTTCTCGACGTGCTGTTCGAATGGATTGATGCCCTTGAGCTTCATGGTCATCCTCGTCTGCGGGCGCAAAGGCCGCTCATGCAGCCTGCCCGCGATAGTGCTTGCTTGTCTCGCCCAACGCCTCTGAAACGCCTGTCGAACACCGGGCTGTCGAACCCGGGGCTGTCGAACTCGGGGCCGTCGAACACCGGTCCAACGCCCTCGCTCACGCCGGCGGAGCCTCCGCCACTTCCATCCACATCGCCTTCTGCAAATCCACGGGCATCAAGGGCAGCAACCACGACTTGAGCCACACGCTCTCGATCGCAATCGTCGCCCGCACCACGTGCTCGTCGCCATAGAAGAACCCCTGACGTGCCTCATCCCACACGTCCACATACTCCATCTGCACGCCCGTCACGTTCATGAGGTTGGTGCGAGCAATCGCCGCCAGCAGCTCTTGCAGCCGCGCGCTGCTCACCACCACCACCACCTCCGCGCGCCGAACCTCGTAGGTCTTGTTCCATCCGCCGCGCACGATGCCCGTGATCGACTTGCTCGCGTCCAAAGGCTCCAGCCCAGGCGTGCCACCCTCGGGCGCAGCCGGTGCCGTCTCTTCCTGCGCCAGCTCCATTGCGTTGGGGTCCGCCGCTGCCTTCTTCTCCAGGCTCTTCATGTCCTCGACGCCAAACACGCGCAGCCGCTGCACGCGCTTCACCACGTTCTGCTCCACGCCAGGCCCACCACCAGACGCGCCACCCCGGTTCCCCCCGCCATTCGCCAGCGCCACCGCCGACGCGATGTCGTTCATGAACCACAGGTCCCACTGCTTGAGAAACAGGTGCGAAGGCGTCAGCTCGCTCGGATCAATCGCGTTGCCCGCAGCGATCGTGCGCATGCGCTTGTCGCGGTCGTCGTCCCCGCGTGGGGTGCCGCGCCCCTCCTCCTCGCCCGCACGCCGCGGCATGTCAAACACTTCCATCCCCGCATACACCCCAAGCTGCGCCGCCCGGCTGCGCAGCGCCGCCATGCGACGCTCCACCAGCAGCGAGGCCTGCGTCCTCGCCTCGTCCTCGGTCAGTTGGCGGTTGTTGCTCGTCGTCTGCTCGCGATAGCGTGCCGCCGTGTCGCGCAGCAGGTCGCCCATCTCGTCGGTGCCCAGGGGCTCGCCAGCCCGCATCATCGCCAGCACCTGCTGATAGGGGTTGCTCCGCCCGCGCTTGCCCAGCAGCGCATCTTCCATCTCATTCAGCTTCGCACGCTCCGCGTCCTCCTTCGCCGCCGGGCTGTTCTGCTGCTCGGGCGTGAGCGCCACCGCAGGAAACAGCCCCTCGACCAAAGGCTTGTGCTCGCTCCGACCGAGCTTGGCTGCTTCCGCACCCTTGCCCTGGTTGAAGGCCTCAAACCCCGTCACCACCGTCTTGCTCTGCGAGATCGCCTGCTCGCGAGCCTTCGCAAAAACCTCGATCAGCTTCGCGTTGGGCTCGTGCTTCGCGCTCACCGCCTCCACGCTCGGGTCTACCTGCGGCACCACGTAGTCGATCTTCATCGCGTCCACTTCCGACAGCTTGGCCTTCGCCTTGCTCTCGGTCGCGCTCAGCGTCTTCTTCAGCCACATGTTGCTGCCCACAAACGCCGCAGGAATGCTGACAACCAGCACCAGGCACGAGATCACGATGCCGATGTGCGCCTTCAGCCAGGCGAGAATGTCCTTGAACTTCACGAGCCACCTCCGCTGTTTGCTCCACCAGCCCCGCCCGCAGCCCCACCTTCCGCAGCGCCTTCCGCCGGCGCGGGCTTCACATAAGGCTTCAAGAACGCCGTAAACCGGAATGTCACGCGCCCAAGCACGGGCCCGCCCATGTCCCCAGCTGCAAGCGGCGCCATCGCATCAGGCGACGTCGTCTCCGACACGTTGCCCGACGGACCCTCCCCCGTGATCCGCCCCTGACTCGGCGCCGGCTGCCGCCCGCCGGGCGTGCGCTGATTACGACCAGGCGCCGCCCCAGGCGTGCGCGCCCCACCCGGCGCATCATCCCGCCCGCGTCCACTGGCAGCAGTCTCGCGACCACCGCCGCCACCCGCCCCGCCCGGCAACGCAAGGTTGTTCGCCGCGCTCGCCTGCGCCCCGGTGGTGTCCGCAGCCTTCATCTCCAAAGCTGGGTTGAACACCAGCACATAGTCCACGCCCTCCCGCGTTGCGTTGTCGCGCAGCCAGCGAGCGATCGTCTCGGTCGCAAACCGCCGCGCCTCAGGGACGCGCAGGTCCGCCGCCACCGTGATCTCCACACCCGGGAACTTGCGGTGCTCAATCTCCGAGTCGGGCGATGGCGCGACAAAGAAGTCTTCCACCGCCGTGAGCGACACCGCTGGGCCCGTGGGCTTCCACTCCTGCCCGATCACGCTCCCCCAAGTCTGGGCCCGCTCGTTCGCGTACGCGAAGATGTCCTGAATGTCCTTCGTGAGCTGCGGATACACCCACGCGCGATCCTGCAGCTTCAGCAAGTTCGCGGCCTTGAGGTCCGCCCCGTCGCTCTTGGTCACGCCCGCCTCTTCGGCCTGGCCCTTGATCTGCTTCGCAAGGTTCAGCGCCTGCTGAATGCTCGGATCGGGCACTGCCGCGCTGCTCGCAAAGTGCGCCTGCACCGGACCGACCATGAGCACCGCGCTCGCCGCGAGCGCAACGCCCGCCGCCCCGAGGAACCACTTGGTCTTGCCCTTCCACATCGCCTTGCGCGTCACCTCGACGGGCATGAGGTTGCACGACACGGCATTCAGCCCAAGTCCTTGCAGTGCAAGGCCATACGCCGAAACGAGCTCGAGCGACCCATGCGCCAGGCTCGCCGCCTTGTCGTTGGGGTCGATGATCGCCTGCGTCTGCTCGCCACCCTCGTCGTCGTCGCTGTTCGCGACCGCCGCGCCGCTGCCGATCTTCTTGAACTGCTCGACGCGGTAGATGTCCATCCCCAGCTGCTGCTTGAGATACTTGCGCAACCCCGGCAGCCGGAAGGTGTTACCAACGCCAATCACGCGCGTCAGGGCCGCATCCTTATTGATGCTCTGGAAGTACCCGATGCTGCGCTGAATGTCCTGCGCCAGATCGGTGAACACAGGCCGCATCGCCTGAAAAACCTGGCGGGCGTGCTTGGTGTCCTGCGCCTCGCGCTTGAGCTTCTCTGCCTTCGGGTAGCTGAGCTGGAACTGGCTGACCAAGGCCTCGGTAAACTGGTGCCCGCCCAGTGGGAACGTCCGCACCCACATCCGCCCGGGTGTTGCCACCACCAGGTCGGTGCTCGTCGTCCCCACGTCCACGATGATCGTGCCGGGGGACGTGTTGTCAAAGTCCAGGTCATACGCCAGCGCGTTGTACACCGCGATGGGCCCCAGCGCCACGTGCGTGGGCGTGAGCCCCACGTCGCTCAGCATCGCGAGCTTCTCCGCGACGCGTTCTTTGGTCACCGCGAAGATGCCCGCCTCGATGTCCGGGCTGTCGGGCGTGATGAATGTCTGATAATCCCACTCCACCTGCTCCAAGGGGAAGGGAATCTGCTGCGCCGCCTCAAACTTCACGATCCCCGGCACCTTCTTGGGCTCAACCGGAGGCAGCTTCGCAAACCGCGCAAACGACGAATGCCCAGGAATGCTCACAACCAGCGAGCTCTTGCTCGTGTCATACTGGCTGTTGAACTGCCCCAGCGTCAGGCGCACCACGTCGTTCGCGTCGACGCCCGGCGTGCTCAGCACCTTGGCATGCGGGATGATCGCATGATCGACCACCTTGCACTTGCCGTCGCCCGTCGCCTCAAGCTTGATCGCTTTCAGCGCGTACGCCCCGATTTCAATACCCCAGCTCGTTCCTGACGATGCCATCGCAGTTGCTCCCGTTTGGGGGTTGAGCACACACCAAAGACCAGCCCGAAAGACCAGCCCGAACATCACGCAAAGAACCATGCGCCAGCCCGGGGGGGGACGATCCTACGCGCGAACCCCGCCCAAAGCGTTGCCCAAAGGCGGCTTGTTCGCGCTCGCCCTCGTACATCTTTACGTCGCGGGCCCCGCTCCGGTCGCGAGCGCGTGCGTCACGAGTTTGTCACACCGTGCTTGCCGACCAGGCGACAGAGAAAAGACGCTCGAAATCGAGCGTCTTGCTGCCAGCGTCGCATCACGCGTCCGCTGCTTACTTGATCAGGGCTTTAAGCTCGGGCATCTTGCCCAGCAGGCCTTGCAGAATCTGCCCGCCACCCTTGCCCTGCACAAACTGCATGAACAGGTTCACAAACCCGCCCGCCTTGTCGGCTCCGATGCCGTTCTGGCTCAGCATGCCCAGCAGGCCCGCCGCCTGACCCAGCCCGCCCGGCAGCTTGCCGCCCAGCGCGCTCGCCGCGGCCCCCAGCAGCCCGCCGCCGGCACCCGCGCCCGCGCTCTTGGCCCCGCCCAGCGCGCCCATCGCTGCGCCGAGCAAGCCCCCACCACCGGAAGCGCCGCCCGAGCCACCCGCCGGCGCAGCACCGCCGCCGCCCATGAGGTTCTGCGCACCGGGCAGCAGTTGCATGAGCTGATTGAAGTCGTTGCCCCCGCCCGTGGCCTTCTGCACCATGCCCAGCAGCCCGCCCGTTGCGCCCTTCGCGGCTTGCTCGCTGATGCCCAGTTGGCTGGTGGCTTGTTTGATGAACTCGTCGATCATGGCGTGGTCCTTCGCTTGCAAAGGTGTCGTGGTCTCAAGCAGCTCGCACAGATCGCGACGCTCGCGCCCGTGCACGCTTCGAAACCAAGCGTACTCGCAACGCATCCCCAGCACAGGTGAAAATCTATCGCAGCCGCACGGCTTGCGCGAACGCCCCGTCGAGCATGGCTGCCAGCGCGAAGCTCGACTGCCCATCGTCGGTCAGCACCATGCACGTTGCTTCACCCTCGACGATGGGCCCCGCCACGATCGCAAGCACGCCCAGCCCGTCGAGCTCGATGAGCACGTCGCTGGGCACACGCAGCACCGCACCCTGCTTGCGCAGCGCAATGCGATGCTTCTGAGCCAGCGCGAGCACCTGCGATGCATCGCCCCCGCGCACACTGGGCGTTGCCCGCGCGCCCGCCGGCGTCGTGAGCAAGCGCAGGGCCTCGCGCGCATCCCCCTGCCACTGCCCAAAGCCGCGAGCCTGCGCCCGCGCGTGCAGATGCACGCCCCCCCACGCGCACGTCGCGACGCACGCCCCCACCACGACCGCCCGCAATGCAAACCCTCGCCGCATCGAGCGAGTATCGGAAAACCCTGCGCCCACGCGTGAGCCCTTGGGTACCTCGGTTCTCCGAACCGAGAGTCGCGGCAAAGCCGCGAGGGGCATGCAAGCAGCGTGCAAAGCAGCGCAACGCGGCGTGCGCGCAGAGCGGCGTGTGGTTCTTTCTTTGGATCAGCGCTCGCGTGCCCCTCGGGGCTCCGCCCCGATTCTCGGGTCGGAGACCCGAGGTACCCAAGCTACCCCTTCGGCAATGGCGGTGGGCTGCTCGCAAACAGGCCCGCGAGTGCCGGCACATCACCCGCGCGGGTCCACCCTGCCATGCCATGCTGCCACACCAGCGTGTCGCGCGACAGCTCGCCGCCGCGGGCCTTGCTGGCCATGAGCGTCTGCTCGAAGGGCCCCTGCTGCTGCCCGTTGATCGCGACAAAGAAGGGATAGCTCGCGGGCAGCGGAGGCGGCGCACTCGCGGGCCCAGCCGCCGGTCCTGTTGCACTCTGCCCCATCATGCCGCCAAACACCTGCCCCATGCCCAGCCCCACCACCGCGCCCGCGGTGCCCGGGTTCTTCGCGGCATCGCGAATCGCCTCGGCAGTCTGAAACTTCGCGTACTGATTCAGATCGCCCACGATGCCCATGCTGCTGCGCTTGTCCAGCGCGGCTTCCACCTCGGGGGGCAGGCTGACATTCTCCACCAGCACGTTGGGCGTCTCGACGCCCAGCTTGCCAAACTCCTCCGCGCTCTCGTCGCGCAGGGCGTTGCCCAGCTCGCGATACTTGCCGCTGAGGTCGAGCAGCGCGAGCTTGCTCTCACCCAGCGCATCGCTCAGGTGCGTCACGAGCATGTTGCGCATCTGCTGATTGATCTCTTCGATCGTGAAGCGACCATCCGTCCCCACCACCTGCTTGATGAACGCCGCCGGGTCCTTCACGCGGAAGGTGTACGTGCCAAACGCACGCAGCCGCACGGGCCCAAACTCCGGATCGCGCACGATCACCGGGTTCATCGTGCCCCAGCGCTGATCGGTAAAGATGCGCGTGCTGACGAAGTACACCTCCGCCTTGAACGGGCTCTCAAAGCCATATTTCCACCCCAGCAGCGTGCTGAGAATGGGCAGGTTCTTCGTGTCCAGCGTGTGCGTGCCCGGGCCCAGCACGTCCGCCACTTGCCCCTCGCGCACAAACACCGCCGCCTGCCCCTCGCGCACAATGCACTTCGCGCCGTTCTTGATCTCGTTCTGAAACCGCTCGAAGCGGAAGACCAGCGTGTTGTTCGTGTCGTCCAAGTGCTGGACGATGTCAATCAACTCTTTCTTCAGGCGTTCCCAGATGCTCATGTGTGCTCCCGATTCGTTGTGGAGATAGTTGCGGTGCCGATCGTAGTGCGCAGCGGAGTGCAACCTCGCTGGTCTTTCCGCAATCGCGCCACGCGGTTTCATGCGTCGCAGCCTTTCGCCCGCCCACCGCATGAACGCCTAACCTGTAGAGCGTGGGCATGCACACTCGCGGGCACCAGGGGTTGCTCGCGATGCGGCGCGTCGCTCACGCCGGGAACGCACCATGCACGCCAGCCCACCAAGTGAGAGCACCGCCGGCGACAGCCCCACCAGCGAGAGCCCCACCAGCGAGAACCCCGTGAGCCAACCAGCCAGCACCGGCGCGCTGCAGCGCACCCGCCTCGCCCCACGCTGGCTCTACAAAACCCTCATCGTTGCGATGGGCTTCCTCGCGCTGGGCGTGTGGGGCTTTGTCGATGCGATCATCATCTATCCCAAGCGCGGCGCCGTCGCCGCCGAAAGCTTCGAGCATCAATACCTGGGCCAGCTCCAGGCCTCGGGCACCCTCACGAACGACACCGCCACCATCGCCGACCCCGTTGCAACCCTCGACCGCCTGCGCACCAAGCAGCGCGAGCTGAGCGGCAGCGGCAGCGGCATGCCCCCGACCGACAAAGCACGCCTCGACTGGCTCACGCAGCTCCGCCACATCGGGCGCCTCACCCCGGCCTACACCAGCTTTCCGCGCGACGACTTTCGTAAGAACGACGACGGCTCGCCCGTCCGCGTCGCAAGCGCGCCCGAACGCTACGAGGCCCTGAAAACCGCGTGGAGCGCGAGCGCCGACGGCAAGGAACGCAAGAGCCAACCTCTGGACTGGTACGACATGCCCGTGCAGTGGGTCTTCGTCGTGGTGGGCGGCATCGTGGGCCCGCTCATGCTGCTGAGCGTTCTGCGAGCCAAGTCCAAGGTCTACACGTGGGACGCAGCCGCCAAGCGCCTCACGCTGCCCACCGGGCACACGCTCGTGCCAGCCGACATCGTCGACGTCGACAAGAGCAAGTGGGACAAGTTCTACATCACCTTCAAGGTGCGCGATGGGCACGCCACCCTCTCGGGCCAGTCGGTGACGCTCGACCTGTATCACCACGTGCCGCTGGAAGATTGGGCGCTGGAGCTGGAGAAGGGCGCGAGCTGAGCCGACCTGCACTGGCTGCGGACTCGCGCAGAGCGCGTGAGCGATGGGGAACAGGGAACAGGGAACGGGGAACGGGGAACGGGGAGCAAGAGACAGGAGAAACGCTCCGCACCATCACGGCGCACTCGCCGCGGGCGTCTTCCCTTGCTTCTCGCTCTCCTCATAGCGTGAGAGGTCGCCCACTTCCTTGGGCGTTGGGGCCGCGTCCATCCATGCCGCTTCCACGATCGCGTTCAGCTGCGCCGCCGAGTCGGCGAGTCGCTCGATGATGAACACCTTGCCCTTGTCCTGCTGCAGCTCGCCGCTCTGGTGCATCGCATAGAGGGGCTCCACCTGTGCAAAGCTCCGCTCGATTGCGCTCAGCGTCTCGCCCCACAAGTCCTCGCGATTGAGCTCGCGCGCGAAGTCGGCGACCTTCGCCAGGTCGGCATCCTCGATCTTGTGCAGGCGGATGATGTCGCCATCGATGTAGCTGTGAATGCCGCGATCGGTGGTGTACTTCTTCGGGTTCTCGCCCACCCAGCCGTGATGGTGCCGCGTGGTGTGCAGGGGCTGGCTGGTGTCTCCCACAAAGTGCGAGAGCTGCCCCAGGTGCACGCGGGCGTTCCACCTTGCCGCCTCGATCTGCTTCTCGCGCTTTGCCTTCAGCTCCGCGCTCGTGCCGGGCTGCTTGGCAAGCTCTTCCAGTGTGCGCGCCGTCTTGAAGGCACCGACCAGCTTGCCATAGGTCTCCAGCGTTGCGATGGGCAAAAACCCCGGATACTCGTCGGTCTTTGCCAGGTCCTTCGCCTCGTTCACGGGCTCGCCGGCAAAGTCGGGCTTCGCCCGCGCGAGCGAGATCGCCTTGACGAACTCATGCCGCAACTGCGGCATCGTGCGCAGCGTCATGCCCAGGGGCTCGAGGTCGTCCACGTCGAGGTAGTGGTCCGGGTTGTTCAGGTGCGTGAGCTGGGGCACGCGAACGCTGCGCCAGCGATCGGGCACCTGGCTCATGTCGCTGCACGCAAACTCGGACGTGTCGTCCTTCAGCCACGCGGGCATCTCCTCGCGCAGGTTCGCGAGCGCGACCCGCGTGATCATGCGGTGCCCCGCGCCATCCCACGCGCGGGCCTGCCCCGCAGCGCACGCGACCACGCACGCCACGCCGCACACCAGCGCTCTCAGCCCGCCCCGCATCGACGCATCCTGTTGCATAGGTGCGCAGCATAGGGAAACGCAGGAGCAAAGTCCGCCCCGGACCAACTCGCCAACGCCGAGCGAAGTGAAGCCCTGCACAACACGGAAAAGCCCCAAAAGAAAAGCCCCGCATGCCAAAGCATGCGGGGCTGAACGGAAGCATCACAATCCAAAGTCAGACGGCATTCCTCGCTCGCACCGCGTTCGCACCAGGCGAACACGATCAGCAGCTGCCGCCAGCGAGCACGCGGAGGAAGGCGATGAGGTCGTCATCCGCGGGGAAGAGACCGTCGTTGTTGAAGTCGATCGTGCCGCAGTTGTTCGTCGAGCAGGGGCCGCCCGCCAGCACGCTGAGGAAGTCGATCAGGTCCTCGTCCGACGGGAAGAGGGTGTCGCCGTTGAAGTCGATGCTGTTGCAGCCACCGCCGCCGCCGCTGCACTGCGCGGGCGTCTCGGTGACAGCGTTGATCTGCACCGCCGTGTCGCCAGCACCCAGTGCCAGCACGTCGATGTTCAGACCGGTGGTGCCCAGGGGGTTCTCAAGCCCGGCGTTCGCGTCGATGCCCGAGGTGATCAGGCCGTAACGGAAGGTCAGGTTGTTCGAGCCCTCGGTGAAGACGATCTGGAAGTTGTTGTCGTCGGCGGGGACGAGGTTCAGCTGGGGCAGCTTCTCCCACGAGATGACGAAGGTGCGGTTGGGAGCCGTGCCGAACTCCTGGAAGTAGACGTTGGTCGAGGGGTTCACAGCGGGGTCGATCTCAAAGTCGTCCCACAGAGCGCTCACGATGTTGTTGGGCGCGCCAGCCGTCGGGAACGCCGCGTTGGTGAAGGCGTTGCTCACGCCGCCGAACACCAGCAGACCGTTGCTGTTGGCATAGACCTCGGTGTAGTTCGTGCCGCTGTAGCGGAAGGTGAAGGGCAGGGTGATGGTCGCGCCCACGTCGTCGCCCGTCAGGGCCAGGCTGGTGCCCGTGCCGCCGATGGGTTCAAACACGCTGCTGCTGCTGGCCTGCTCATACGTGAAGCCGCCGCAGTCGGTGCCAGCCCCACCAAAGGTCCCGCCCTGCGCGACGCAGAGCACCTGGCGAGTGATCACGCAGCCGGTGCCGATGCAGCACGAGCCGCTCGGGCTCGCAGTCACTTCGAGGAAGATCGTGTCTTCCGCCGTGCGGCCTTCGCCGTCGGTCACCACGACATCCACCGCCGCGAACGCGTCGGGCTGGGTGGTCGTGTACGAGTAGCTGAAGATGTTGTCACCAGCCGTCACGTCACCGTTCGTACCGTTGTCAAAGAACTGCTGGCCGGTCGTTCCGCCCAGCTCGGTCAGGTCGCCCGTCACCTGCAGGTTGGTGCTGGCGGGGTCGGTCCCGGGCTGCACCGAAACCGTGAGCAGCACAGGCTGGCCTTCGGTCACCGGATCAGGATCGGCCAAGGCCTCAAGGATCGTGAGGCGGCCACCCGCCTCCTCAATCAGCACCTGGCCGCTGCCCGTCGCGCCCGCTGCGCTGTACGAGGTGATGCGGACCAGGTATTCCTGGTTCGCGACGACCGGGAAGAAGACCTCGCTCTGGAGCGAGAAGCCACCACCGCAGCCCGTATCCGAGTCGTCGTCGCACGCGATGACGGTGTCGCAATCGCTTCGCACTTCGAGCACGGTGTCAAACGTCGCGAGGCCGCACGTCGTGACGCGAGCCTCGCCGTTGCGCGTCGCGCGATAGCGGAGGTACTGATCGGGCTGAGGGCCGTTGAAGCCGCCGCAGCTTGCTGCGCCAGCTTCGTTGCCTGCGCCTGCCAGGTTGAACTCGTAGCTGCCAGGGCCATAGATCGTCGTGGCGTTCGTGCACAGGTCCTCAAACGCAAGGCAGGTCACGTTGAAGTTGACATTGCCGTTCGCGGTGCGGCTCTGCGCATCACGCAGCGTCCACGCCACGCTCTGCGGGCCGGGCGTCGTGCTGTTGGGCATGGTGTGGCGATAGCTGAAGATGTTGTCGCCAGCCGTCACGTCGCCGTTCGTGCCGTTGTCAAACAGGGCCTGCGTGCTGCTGCCGCCCACGCTGCTCAGGTTCACGCTGCCCGTGATCCCCGTGCTGTTGGGCCCGACCGCCGGAATCGCCTGCACCGTGATGAGCGTGCTGCCGCTGGTGGGGCAGACGTTCGCGTTCGTCGCCGTGCCGTTGCCGTTCAGGCTGGTGGGGTTGATGAACTCGATGCTCCACGAGTTGAGCGTGCCAACGTCGCCGCCCGCGTCGTCATAGATGTACAGCGTCCAGTCGCCGTTTGCGTTGCCGCCCACAAAGTCGGCAAAGCTCGTCGCCGCCGTGGCAGGCAGTGCCGCCGAGCCAGCCCAGGCGTCGGTGCTGCCCACGACGAACGCGCCACCCTCAGCCCGCCACTCGCCCGAGACGTTGCCCGTCGCGGGAGCCGTCGTGATCGACGCCGCAGCGGTGTCGACGAAGATCGTGTTGGCGAAGTTGTCCCCGCCGCCGCCGTTGTCGCTCGTCAGCTTGAGAAACTTGTCACCCGCCGGGTTGACGAGCACGACGTCCAGGTCAGCGTTCCAGGTGTGCGTCACGTCGAACGTGACCTTCATGAGCCCGATGCTCGCGGGCGCACCGCTCACGGTGAGCACGGAAGGGTCCATGTTGCCGGTCGTGACGCCAGGAGCGCCAGCCGGAATCGGCAGCGCAGGCGACACACTGAACACTTGGGCGTTCGCCGTGCCGGCCGCACAGGCCAGCAGAGCCGCCAACGACAGATACTTGGTGGATTGACGCACGTGCATACCCCTTCTTCTCGAGTTTGAACACCGGACACACGCCCTTGCCATTCGCCGCGCAGGCACTTTGCCCACGCCAGCCCATGCTGCGAGCGCTCGCAACCCAGGCCGACACACGCGAACATCAAGGGCACAGAAAAAACTTACGGACATGCTCCGCCCGCGAAAGCGAACGCCTCGCAGGCTGAGCCCTTGCAGTGTGCGCCATTTTTGCGATCTTGTCAAGACATTCTCGTCGAGAATCCGCACAGATGCCGGACACGCCCGCCCGCGCCGCCCGCCCGGTAATCTCCATGGCTCCCTCCTCGCCATCTGCTGCCCAGCCCCCTCGCTCTCTCTATCCTCTGCCCCTATGAAGGCTTCCGTCCGCTGGCTCAACGACCTCCTCGCCCTCCCACAGGGCCTCGCCCCCCTCTCGCCCCAGGCGATCGACGACATCCTGACCGATGTGGGTTTCCCGATCGACGCCCAGGATTCCGTCGCCACCGCCGATGGACCAGACACCTGGCTCGAGGTCGAGATCACCAGCAACCGGGGCGACTGCATGAGCCACCGGGGCCTCGCGCGCGAGCTTGCCGCCCGCCTTGCCGACCAGCCCGCTACCCAGGGCGCGTTCGCCAAGCCCCTCGCAGCACCAGCCCTCCCTGTCGCAGGCCCGATCGCCGACTCTTTGCAGCTGCGCGTCGACAGCCACGCCGATTGCCCGCGCTTCATCGCCCGCGTGCTGCGAGGCGTGCGGGTGGGCCCCTCTCCCGCGTGGCTTGCCGCTCGCCTCGAAGCGATCGGCCAGCGCCCCATCAACAACATCGTCGACATCACGAACTACGTGCTCTTTGAGCTTGGCAACCCCTGCCACGCCTTCGACCACCGCACCCTGCAAGGCAACCTCCTGCACGTCCGCCGCGCAGCCGCGAAAGAAAAGCTCACGACCCTCGATGGCGTGCCACGCACGCTTCGAGGAGGCGAGATCGTGATCTGCGACGCAGCCGGGCCCACCAGCCTCGCGGGCATCATGGGTGGCCTCCCCAGCAGCGTGACGCACGCCACGACCGACGTCGTGCTCGAGATGGCAACCTGGGACCCCGTGCAGGTGCGCACGAGCGCGCGGGCCCACCAGCTTCGCACCAGCGCGAGCAGCCGCTACGAGCGCATCGTCGATAGCCGCACGCTCGAAGCCGCAAGCCTGCGGGCGTGCGAGCTCATCCTGCAAGTCGCGGGGGGCACGCTGTGCGAGGGCTCGCTGGATGTTGGTCCCGCGCCAAGCCCGCACACCGTCGTCACCCTGCGCCCCAGCCGCGTGGGCAGCGTGCTGGGCGTCTCGCTGGAGACCGACACCATCGTGCGCTGCCTGCAGCGCCTCGCCATCGAGGTGCAGCCCCTGGGCCGGGGCGGCGAGACGCTGCAATGCACCATCCCCGTGCATCGCCCCGACCTCACACGCGAGGTGGACCTCATCGAAGAGGTCGCGCGACTCGTGGGCTTCGACAAGGTGCCCGCGCACGACCGCGTGCGCGTGCCCGTGCAGCCCGCCCAGCACGATGAGCTGACGCGCCGCAACGTCGCGAACGCGCTCGCGGGCCTGGGCTTCTTTGAGACCGTCACCTTCAGCTTTGCCACGCCCAAAGCCGCCGCGCTCGCATGCCCGGCTGGCCTCGAGCCCATCGTGATGGACGACGCCCGCCGTGGCGACGAGCCCGCCCTGCGCAGCAGCCCCCTCACGGGCCTGCTTGCCGCCCGCGCCCGCAACCAGAACGCCGGCGCCACCCAGCCCGGCGGCGTGCGGATGTTCGAGCTTGCCAGCGCGTTCGTGCAGCGCCCGCTGCGCCCAGGCGAGACGCTGACCGACCACAGCGAGCGCAGCCTCGAGCAGCCCACGCTCTGCCTGCTGATGGACGCACCGGGTACGAAGATTGACGCGCTGCGCGAGGGCGTGCGCCAGCTGCGCGGGTGCATCGAGAGCGTGGTGCGTGCTGCCACGGGCAGCGCGAGCGACCTCATCGTGCAGGCCCTGGCAACCGGAGAGCAGCCGCCAGCCGCGATCTTTGAAGCCAGCGGCTTTGCGACCCTGCACGTGCGCGACGCGAAGGGCAACCTGCTGCACGCCGGGCACGCGGGGCTTGCGAGCAAAGCCGCGCTGCAAATGTTCGCGCTCGACGCGCCGGTGCTCATGGCGCAGCTGCACATGCAGGCGCTGGTGCACGCCGGGCCCGTGCGCAGCCGGGTGGTGCTGCCCCCGGCCTTTCCTGCCATCGAGCGCGACGTGTCGCTCATCGTCGACGAGCGCGTGGCGTGGGGCACCATCGAGAGCGAGCTCCAGCAGCTCGCAAGCCGCCCGCTGGAGAGCGCACGCTTTGTCACCACCTTCCGTGGCCCGCAGGTGGGCGAGGGGAAGAAGAGCATCACGGTGCGGCTGAGCTATCGCGACGACCTGCGCACCCTGACGCACACCGAGATCGACGCCCCTGTGCAGCAGCTGCTGGGCGCGCTGCGCGAGCGCATCGCCTTTGAGATTCGCACCGCATGAGCACCCCCCCGCGCATCGCCATCTCGCTTGGCGACCCTCGCGGCATCGGGCCCGAGGTGGTGGGCAAGGCCCTCGCGCAGGCGAGTTTTCTGCCCCGGGCCCACTGGGTGCTCGTGGGCGCGCGCACAAACGCGGAGATGCTCCTCGTGGAACATCCGCGTTTGTGCGCGCACTGCTCGATCGAGCCCGTCGAGAGCCCGCTCCGCGACGCGAGCGAGCTCGCCCTGGCGGGGGACGTCAGCTTTCGCGCCGTCGACCGCGCCATCGCGCTCGTGCAGGCGGGCTCGTGCGATGCGCTCGTCACTGCGCCGATCAGCAAAGCCGCGTGGGCGGCTGCGGGGCACACGCGCTGGCCCGGGCACACCGAGCTTTTGGCGGAGCGCTTCGCGAGCCCCGAGGCCGCGATGATGTTCCATGCGCCGCCCGATGCGGATGTGCATTCCGGCTGCGGCGCGGGGCTGCACGTCATTCTCGCGACGGTGCACCTGCCCCTGGCGCGCGTGCCCGGTGCGCTCAGCACGCAGCGCATCGTGCAGGTGGCGCGCCTGGGGGCGGAGCAGATGCAGCGGCTGGGCGTGCGCACGCCCCGGATTGCCCTCGCGGGCCTGAATCCGCACGCGGGCGAGGGGGGACTTTTGGGCAGCGAGGATGCGAGCATCATCGCGCCCGCAGCGGCTGCGCTGCGCGAGCTGGGGCTGCACTGCGAGGGCCCACTGCCTGCGGACACGCTGTTTGCCAGAGCATTGCACTGGCCCGGCACGACAGGCCCGGCGCAGTTTGACCTTGTGGTTGCGATGTATCACGACCAGGGGCTCGCGCCGCTCAAGATGATCGCGTGGGACCGCGCGGTGAACCTCACGGTGGGGCTGCGCTGGCAAGGACGAGCGATCGTGCGCACCAGCCCGGACCATGGCACAGCGCTCGACATCGCGGGGCGGGGCATCGCGCACGCGGGCAGCATGCGGGCGGCGCTGGGGGTTGCGCTGGCTGGTGTGGTTGGCAGCGGTTGAGCCACGCAAGCGACAGCGCACGACGCGGCGGAGCCACCAAACGCACCCTAAACTGCCCACGAATATGCCCACCAATATCCATCCGACGGCGCAGGTCGATTCCACCGTGCAACTGGGCAACAACGTGCAGATCGGGCCTTGGTGCGTGGTGCGCGGCAACGTCACGCTGGGCGATGACGTGCGGCTCATGAGCAGCGTGCACGTGCAAGGCCCAGCGACCATCGGGCCTGGCACCGTGGTCTATCCGTCTGCGTGCCTTGGGTTTGAGCCCCAGGACTACAAGTTTGTGCCGGGGTCGCCCACGGCGGGCATTCGCATCGGCGCGCGGTGCATCATCCGCGAGCACGTCACGGTGCACCAGGCAAGCAAGCTGGCGCACCCCACCACCGTGGGCGATGAGTGCATGCTCATGGTGAACAGCCACCTGGGGCACGACGCGGTGATCGGCAACAAGGTGATCCTCGTGAACGGCGCGCTGCTGGCGGGGCACACCACGCTGGGCGACAACGTCACGATCAGCGGGAATGCGGCGATCCACCAGTTCGTGAACATCGGTCGCTTTTGTATGGTGAGTGGCGTGACGGTGATCACGACCGACATCCCCCCCTTCTGCATCGCGGCGGGGCGGAACACCGTGACGGGCGTGAATGTCGTTGGTCTTCGCCGCAATGGGGTGCCGCGGGACGACATCTCGCTGGTGCGCAAGGCGTTTCGCGAGATTTTCTCCAGGCCCCTCACGCGCCCGCAGATGCTCGAGACGCTCGAGCCCCTGGCGCAGCAGAGCACGCTGGTGCGCGAGATGCAGCACTTCATTGCGCACGTGAGCAAGCGGACGATCATCAAAGGCTCGCTGCAAATGGAAGACGACACGGAGTGATGCACGACGACGGCGCAAACCTCTCGCTCGCGGTGATTGCCAGCAGCAGCGCGGGCAACGCCAGCGTGCTGCGCGTGCGCGATGCGGAGGGGCGGGCACGCTATGTGGCGATCGACGCGGGGCTTTCGCCCCGGCGCACGTTCGCGGCGTATGCCGAGCTGGGCGTGCCGCAGGACCAGCTGGAGGGCGTGCTGCTCACGCACCTGGACGGCGACCACTGGCACAGCGGGTGGCTGGGCGCGATGCCGCGGAGCGCGCGGCTGCACTTGCATGCGCGGCACCTCGGGCGGGCGGAGCGCGTGGGCGCGACGTACTTGCCCACGAGCCTGCTTGCGGGCGAGGCTGGCACAGGCGCGGGGCAAGCATGTGGGCACGCCTGTGGGCACGCCCGGGGGGAGTTTGAGCTGATGGCGGGCGTGCGCGTGCGCTGGGTGCTGGGGGATCACGACGACCATGGCAGCGTGGCGTATCGCATCGAGCATGCGTGCGGCGCGAGCGTGGGATACCTCACCGACGCGGGGCGCACCACGCCCGAGCACGCGAAGCTGCTGGCGGGCGTGGGCGTGCTGGCGATCGAGAGCAACTACTGCCCGCGGATGCAAGTAGAGAGCGATCGCCCACAGTTTCTCAAGGATCGCGTGATGGGGGGCTTTGGGCACCTGAGCAACGAGCAGAGCGCGAGGCTGGTGCGGGCGGTCTCGCCTCGCGACTGCGTGGTGCTGCTGCACCTGAGCGAGCAGTGCAACACGCCCGCGCTTGCGCTGCAACACCATGCGCACGGCGTGCCTGTGCACGTCTGCGGGCGACACCATGGCACCGGGTGGCTCGCGGCATCGAGCTATGCCGGGGGGGCTGCGCCTGAGGTCGTGATCAGCATGCCGAGCAGGCAGGGCATGCTGTTTGGGTAGGAGGCGGCGCGGGCTTGTTCGCGCGATTGGTCAGGCGGCCTTGTTGCTCTTGGTGAGGCGCGTGAGCTCTTTGAGGAGCGGCCTTGCTGTCTCGACGCCCTTGCTGTCGAGGATGTTGATGGCGTTTTCGGCGACGCGCATGAGGTTGGTGTCGCCCGCGGCCGCGCCCGCACTTCGCACGCCAGCGCAGGTCTCGCGGATGTTGGCGAGGTCGGTGCTGTCGGCGAGGGCGGCGAGCTTTGCGCTGTATTCGGAGACCGCGCTGCTGACGTTGAGGGGCGATGGACGCTGGCCCTCGGGCTGGGCAGCGTGCCCCACGACGAGCAGGTGCTCGGCGATTGCGCGGAGCAGGTTCTGCTGCACGAGAGGCTTGCTCACCATGCCCGTGTTGGTCTCGTCCCACAGGCCCTCTTTCATCAGGCCCAGCGGGTCGCTGGTGCTGAGGATGACGGGAGTCTCGACGCCCAGCTCGCGGATGCGGCGGATCATCTCGGTGCCCGTGATGTCGGGCATGCGCCAGTCGCTGACGATGAGGTTGAACTCCTGCACCGCCATGTCCACGCCCTCGAGGCCCGACTTCGCACGCTTGACGCGGAGCTGGGTCTCCCTCAGGAAGTGGGCGAACATGCGGGCGTCGACGTCGTTGTCCTCGACGTGCAGCACGGTGCCGATGAGCTTGTCGGGCTCGATCCTCTCGAGACTGAAGAGGTCGGTGCCGCGGGCCACGCCCACGAAGTCGCGCAGCTCGATCTCTTCCTCAAAGCTCACGCCCAGCTCGTGCAGCACGCCGCGGCGGTGCAGGCAGCGCTTCACGCTTCCCACGATGTCCTTTGCACCGCCCGCGAGGCGCGGCAGGCTGACGATGACCTGCGAGCCCGGGTGCACGAAGCAGTTGTGCAGCAGCGAGACGCCCCCGCGCGAGATGTTGCGGGCGGCGAGCTTGAGCGTGACTTCTGACCCGCTGGGCTGGACGATGGCGACCTTGATGGAGGCGTGCACGAAGGGCCAGCGCGAGAAGTTGCGCTTCGTGCTGGCCTTGCCCTTCTCGGCAGCGTCGAGCTTCTCGACGATGAGCTTCAGCGCAGCCTGCGTCAAACCCAGGGTGTTGGGTCGGCCAGCATCGATGACTTTGAGGCGTTGTGGTTCGGACATGCGGGGAGCTCGACCGGGTCTATCGACCCGAGAACCGGGTGAGTTCAGCCCGGCGGCGAAGTGGGCGTGCAAAGCCCTACTGTGGAGGGCTTGGAGCGGTGGCTGAGCGGCTAAAAGCACTCGACTTGAAATCGAGCAGGGCCTCACGGTCCTCGGGAGTTCGAATCTCCCCTGCTCCGTTGGTGGATGATGGCGGTGTTTGTGCGGGGGCGGGACCGGTAACGGGGTAGCGGCGTGAGGCATCGGGCCGGGAAGGCCCGAGAACGCCCACGCGCGGCATCGCGCACAAGTGGTGCGCGGCGAGCGACGGCTCAGCCTGCCTTTGCGGCAACGGCGGGCGCGGCGAAGAGCTCGCGCATTTTCGCTTGGCGATAGTCGAAGATTCGTGTGAGGTCGGGCCCCACCAGCAGCTTCTCTGCGATTGGACCGCCGGCGTGCTTGTAGCGCACGCGGTCGATGCAGAGCGTGCCCACGATGCCGCCTTGGCGCTGCTCCACAAACTCGTGGGTGTGGTGCCAGAGGATGTAGGGGCCGCTGAGTTGCTCATCGACGAAGCGGAATGGCGGCTCCCACGTGCTGATGAGCGTGCGCCAGCGGAGGGGAAAACCCTTGAGGCCTATGCGATAGTCGATGAGTGCGCCTTGCTTCATGTCGATGGGCAAGGGCGTCAGGATGCGAAAGTCCAGCCAGGGGGGCGTGAGGGTGTTGAGGTTTGCCGCGTCGGCAAAGAAGGGGAAGACGTCGCGCGCTTGCCTCGGCACCCAGAGCTCGCGCACGAGCAAACGCTCTTGGAAGACGCCGCCGACCATTCGCAACGCGCTGGGCATGCTGCACCCTTCGACGGCGCGGCGGCGGGTGGATGCGAGGGGCTTATGCTGCTGGCGGCATGACGCACGCGACGCGAACGAACCTGCGAGAAGCGCACGCACACCTTGGCATGCACGGCGAGAGCCTGCGCACGCCCAGCGCGGGCGAGTGCGGGTGCGTGGAGGATGTGCTGGCGGTGGTGCGGGCGGCGCGGGCGGAGGCGGTGCGCGAGGGGCGGCCTTGGGTGATCGTGAAGAGCGTGCGCACCGAAGCGCTGCGCGAGCGGCGCTGGCCCACACTGGGCGAGTTGCACGAGGCGTGCCACGATGTGCCCGCGATGCTGCTGAGCTTTGATCATCATGCTTGCCTGGCGAACGAGGCGGCGATGCGGCGGGCGGGGGTGTGGGACGGGCCCAGCGAGACGCGGCGGGAGATAGCCGGGGGCGTGATTGGGAGAGATAGCGCTGGCGCGGCGACGGGCGTGCTGCTGGAGCGGGCGTGCATGATGGTGCGCGAGAGCGTGCCCTTGCCCAGCGAGCGCGAGCTGCGGGGGCAACTGCGGGCGAGCTTGTGTGCGCTCGCCAAGCTGGGGTTTGCGCACGTGCACGACCTGCTGACGCCCGA
>JAIYDA010000014.1 GCA_027487735.1 Planctomycetaceae bacterium
CCCCTACTGCACACTCCCCGTCAGCACGCTATTGGTCGCAAATCGCTTCATCGCGCCCAGCAACTGCTCTACTTGTTGGTGCGGGGGCATCGCAAGCAGCCGCTTGCGCAGCGCGGTCATCGTCTTCACCTCGGCTTCGCCCAGCAGCAGGTGTTCTTTGCGGGTGCCGCTCTCGGCGAGGTTCATCGCGGGGAAGAGGCGGCGCTCGGCGACCTTGCGGTCCAGGATCAGCTCCATGTTGCCGCTGCCTTTAAACTCTTCGAAGATCACTTGATCTGCCTGGCTGCCCGTGTCGACGAGGCAGCTGGCGATGATGGTGAGGCTGCCTGCCTCCTCCGTGTTGCGGGCGGCGCCAAAGAGCTGGCGTGGTATCTCGAGGGCTTTGCTATCCAGCCCGCCACTGAGCGTGCGCCCGCTGTTGGCGTGCTTGCGGCTGTTGTTGAAGGCTCGCCCGACGCGGGTGAGTGAATCGAGCAGGACGACGACGTGCTTGCCTGCGCGGACCATGTCCTTGCAGCGCGCGATGGTCGTCATGGCGACGTCGATGTGCTTCTCGATGCCGTGGTCGTTGCTGCTCGCGACGACGCGGACGTTGCTGGGCGGGGCGGGCGGGGTGGGCGGGGCACCATCCACGCGCTCGATCAGCTCGCGCGCGAGCGCGTCGCGCTGAGGGCGAGCAAACGTGCGGCGGAAATCGGTCACTTCTTCCGGGCGCTCGTCCACCAGCAGCACCACAACCTCGATGTCGTGGTGGTTGTGCAGCAGGCCCGTGGCGATGTCCTTGAGCAGCGTTGTCTTGCCCGCCTTGGGGGGCGAGACGATGAGTGCTCGCTGGCCTCGACCGATCGGGCAGAACAGGTCAATTAGCCGGCACGAAGCGGGGCACCCGGGGTATTCCAGCGTGAGCCTTGGAGAGGGGTCGATGCTCGTGAGGTCTTCGTATCGCGGCGCGTTCTCTGGCAGTGCCAGGGGCTTGCCATCGACATCGAGGCACTCGCGCGGTTGCGGCGGAGCGGGCTGGGGACGATTGACCGTGCCCGCAGAGCCACCCGGGCCAAACCCGCCCGAACCTTGCCTGCCTTGGTTGGACCCATGCCCCCGCTGGGGCGAGCGGGAGAAACGTCGCGATCGACTCATAGCACTCTCCGACTGCAAGCCCTTGGCTAGCAGGAGGTTGGCATGACATGCTCGGACGCTGCCATGCGACTCGCTGCCTCTGCAGCGACCTTCACCGAGCGGTCTTCCTTTTTTCCCGGCGTGTCACGGCTCGCTTGGGCGAGCTGTGGACGAACGCGGCATACTGCCGCGAGACTGCGATCTTTTCGGCCTTTCCCCATCATCGGCATCATTCGAGCGTGTCAAGAGGCCGATGCTGAGGATGCGGGATGTGCATCGTGTGATGCCGCAAAGGCTGCGCGGTGCCCGCCCGTCGAACGTTGCATCGTAGCCGTATCCTGCACTGCCGTGCCGAGCAAGAAACCAGGCCCAACTCCTCCAAGTGCCCAAACTCCACCAAAAGTGGTGGAAAGTAGCACGCCGGGGATGGTGGTGGTCAAGGGCCTGCCCGTCAGCGGGGGCATCGTCATCGGCAAGGTGATGCTGGTGGATGGGGACGACGTGCGCGTGCCCAGGCGGGGCGTGGAGGCGGGGCAGGTCGCTCAGGAGGAGCAGCGGCTGGACAAGGCCTTTGCCGATGCGATGGACGAGGTGGGCAAGCTGCACGAGAAGGCCCAGAAGGAGATGGGGAAGGAAGCCGCGGAGATTTTTCGCAGCCACCAGACGATGCTGAAGGACCCGTGGCTTGCGGGGCAGATCAAGAAGACGATTCGCGCGGAGCTGGTGACGGCGGAGTATGCGAGCTATGCGACGCTGACCGCGCTGGCGAACCAGTTTCGCGCGATGAAGAACGCGAGCTTTTCGAGCAAGGTGAACGACATCGACGACCTGTCGCACCGTCTGCATCGGTTTTTGGTGGGGCAGCAGAAGGCGCGCATCACGCAGGCGGGGCCCAACACCATCGTGGTGGCGAAAGACCTGACTCCAAGCCAGACCGCGGGGTTTGATCGCAGCAAGATCATCGGCTTCGTGACGGACCTGGGCGGCATGACCAGCCACACCGCGATCATCGCGAAGGCCCTGGAGATTCCGGCTGTCGTGGGCGTGCAGACGCTGCTGCAACGCGTGACCGACGGGGCGGCGATCATCGTGGACGGAGACACGGGGAGCGTGACGCTGCACCCAACGCCCGAGGCGATCGCGGACGCGAAGCGGGCGATTGAGCAGCGCAAGCTCTATCGCATCTCGGTGGGCGAGGTGGCGAACCTGCCCAGCATCACGCTCGATGGCACGAAGGTGAGCGTGGTGGGCAACATCGAGCTGCCCGACGAGGTGGAGAAGGTGCTCAAGGCCGGGGGCGAGGGCGTGGGGCTCTATCGCACGGAGTATCTCTATCTCACGAGCGACCACGAGCCGACCGAGGAGGAGCACTTCGCGGCGTACAAGCGGTGCGTGAAGCTGTCCGCGGGCAGGGAGCTTGTCATCCGCACGTTTGACCTGGGGGCGGACAAGCTGACGCAGGCGATGGAAGAGACGCCCGAGCGCAACCCCTTCCTGGGCAATCGCAGCATTCGCTACTGCCTCAAGAACCCGGCGATGTTCAAGCGGCAGCTCCGCGCGATCCTGCGTGCGAGCGCGCTGGGACCCATCAAGATCATGCTCCCGCTCGTGAGCAGCGTGGGCGAGATTCGGCAGACGAAGTTCATCCTGAATGACGTGATGGAGGAGCTGAGCGAGGACCGGGTGAAGTTCGACGCTTCGATCAAGCTCGGCATGATGGTGGAGGTGCCCAGCGTTGCGCTGCTTGCCGACACGTTCGCGCGCGAGGTGGACTTCTTCTCCATTGGCACCAACGACCTGACGCAGTACACACTGGCGGTGGACCGCATCAACGAGCGTGTGGCGCACCTCTATCAGCCCGCCCACCCGGCGGTCATCAAGCTGATTCGTGACGTCACGCGGGCGGCAAGGCGGCGGAACACCCCCATCAGCTGCTGCGGCGAGGCGGCGGCGGAGCCCGAATATGCCATGCTGCTGCTGGGGCTGGGGCTGCGTACACTCAGTGTGAGTTCTTCTTCGATTCCGTCGCTCAAGCGGTTCATCCGCAGCGTGACGATCGAGCAATGCGAGCGCATCGCCCGACAGGCGTTGTCGCTGGATTCGGACGCGGCGATCACGACGTTACTTCGTGATCGGGCGCGGAAAATCGTTCCCGAGGCGTTCAGCGGTCGTTCCGCAGAATAAGCCTTGGTAGCAAGTCTTTGGGACCAGTGATTGACGTGCAAGGCCTTTGGCGGGCAGATTTGCCATCCGCGAAGTGCGGGGCAGGACAGGACGCCAAGGGTGTGCACAGCGAGCTCTGCGGAGGGGTGGTCGTTTTCTTTCATCGCGCGGGTCGTTTCGAGGCGTTTGCACGCTTCCCCGGGCCTTGGTGAGGAGCGGCTTCTTCCTTCGCTGCGTGCCGCGAGAGTGTTGGGGCGTGCGGGTGTGTGGGCGCATGGTGCGTCCCGCTCGCAGACCAAGCCCCAGCTTTTGCGGCGGCGTACGCGGCAGGTTCCTGCGGATGGCGGCGTGTCTTTGCCGCTTCTGTGGGCACACTTCTGACCGCTCGTGCGCCGGCGCTGTGGGCAAGGGCAACCCGTGTGCGGGCAAGCGCGAGAGCGCTGGCGGCGCACGCGTGAGGCCTGTGCCTGTTGGCGCGAGCGCATGGCGCACCTGCGAAGGTGCGCGGTGCGTGCGCGATGCGTGCTCGGTACGTTCTGGGTGGATTCGCGACGGGTGTGAGGCAGGCCCAGCATTGGGCGTGCGGCGCACCACGAGCGTGAGCATCCATCAGCGCGGACACTCAATCACTCGCACAACCCAAGGCTTGCACGAATCGAAGGCTGGGCATGCCTTGCGGCGCACGTTCGCGCACGCAAGGCCCTTGCCCGGCGCAGCTGCCTTGCGTGCCAGTCACGCGCTGAGTGCTCGCACTCTGGGGCAGGCGGGAAATGGAAGCGCCTTGCATGGGCAAGGCAGGATTGAGGATTCTGGTATGGATAGCAACACGTTCGACAGCATGAGCAACTTTGACAGCACCCCGCACGAGAGCATGGACGGGGCCCAGCACAACGACGGCGGCGGCGATGCCGCGCCCGAAGGGACTGGTCCGCAAGAGAGTGGGCCGCAAGACAGTGGCAGCGACGACAGCGCGAAGCCCGATGGCGAAGGCAGCGAGAGCGGCGGGCCACAGAAGAAGAAGCGCAGCCGCCGGGGCGGTCGCCGTCGGCGCGGCAAGCGCGGCGCTGGCGACGAAGCCGCGGGCGGCGAGGCTGGCGAGGGCAGCGAGGGTGACGACACAGCGGCAGAAGGCACCGACGAAGGCAGTGATGCCGCTCCAGTCGAGCCAAGTGCGCCGTTGATCGCGCCGTTGGCGGATGCCGATGCGGGCGCGAGCGGCGCAGCGCCAGACGCAGGGCCCGAGGGCGCGGGCGACGGAGCGGGCGAAGATCGCGACGGGAGCGAAGCGGGCGGGCCGCGCAAGCGCCGCCGGCGTGGTGGGCGCGGTCGCAAGCGCGGGGATCGTGTAGAAGCCGATGGGAGCGAGAGCCCGCAGGCAAGTCCGACGGCAAGCTCGCCGAGCTCACCTTTGGCGCGGGGACTCGGCACGCCCGGAACTGCTGCGCCGGGCGCTGGCGGTCGCGGGGCAAACGATCGCGGGCCTAGCGGCCGCGGACCAAGCAATCGCACGCCGAACGGGCGCGGACCCGCTCCTCGCGGGCCGGCGGTGCGACCAATCTTGAACGACGATGACGAGTGGGGCGAGGCTCCGCTGCCGGGTGCTGTGGCTCGTGCGAGCGATGATGATGCAGGCGAAGTGCAAGAGCCAGCAACTCGTGAGGCCCCCCGTGAGGCCCCGCGTGGGCGGCGCGGTCCCCGGCGTGATGACGCGGCGCGCGTGCCTGCGGGCGATGATGTCGCTGCGGGCGAGGGCGCGGTTGACGCAGATGGGCCGGCAGAACTGAATGACGACCGCGCGGGCGAGCCCGCGACGGGCGATGGTCGGCGCGGGCGGCGGGGCGGTCGCGGTCGGCGCGGGCGGGCGAGCGAGGGCGAGTTGCGCAGCGAGCCGCGCGTCGAGGCACGTGCCGAACCCCGAGCGGAGGCGAGGGGCCTGGCGCGCAGCGAGCCGAGGACACCGCCGCGCGAGGAGGCAAAGAAGAGTGCCTTCACGGGCAGCAGCAAGATGCTGATCAACTACGTGCCTGGCGAGGAGTGCCGGGTGGCGATCCTCGAGAACGGCAAGTTGGAAGAGCTGCACGTGGAGCGTGCGAGCGCGGTGGGCAACGTGGGGAACATCTATGTGGGCAAGGTGATGAACGTGGAGCCCGCGATCCAGGCGGCGTTCATCGACTATGGCATGGGCGAGAATGGCTTCTTGCACGTGACCGACCTGCACCCGCGATACTTCCCGGGCGAGGAGCGCAACACCGAGCGCGTGGGCATCAAGACGCCCCGGCGCGATCGCCCGCCCATCCAGGCTGCGCTGCGGCGGGGCGATGAGATCATCGTGCAGGTGCTCAAGGAGGGTGTGGGCACGAAGGGCCCGTCGCTCACGGGCTATCTCAGCATTCCCGGTCGCTTCCTGGTGATGATGCCCTACATGGACAAGGTGGGCGTATCGCGCAAGGTGGAGGACGAGGACCAGCGCCGGCAGATGCGCGACATTCTCGATCAGCTCGAGCTGCCCGAGGGCTTTGGGTTCATCCTGCGCACGGCGGGCATGGAGCGCACGAAGGCGGAGCTGAAGCGCGACCTTGCGTATTTGCAGCGCCTGTGGAAGGACATGGACCGGCGCCTCAAGGCGGGCGGCAAGCCCCGCCTGCTGTATAGCGAGAGCGACCTGCTGGTGCGGGCGCTGCGCGACCTGCTGACGAGCGACATCGACGAGATCATCATCGACAACGACCAGGCTCTGCAGCGGGCGGCACGCTTCCTCAAGATTGTCGCGCCGCGCAACGCGCCCAAGCTGCTGCACTACACCGACGCCACGCCCATGTTCCACATGTTCGACGTCGAGAGCCAGATCAGCCTCATGCACGCGCGCGAGGTGCCCCTGCCCAGCGGCGGGCGGCTCGTGATCGACCAGACCGAGGCGCTCGTGGCGATCGACGTGAACAGCGGCAAGAGCCGCGACAGCCGGGACAGCGAGACCAACGCCTTCCAGACGAACATCGAGGCGGTGGATGAGATCTGCCGCCAGCTTCGCCTGCGCGACATGGGCGGGATCGTGATCAACGACCTGATCGATATGCGCGACCCGCGCCACCGGCGCGACATCGAGCAGCGATTCAAGGACCGCATGCACCGCGACCGCGCGAAGAGCACGGTGCTGCCCATCAGCGAGTTTGGCATTCTGCAGATGACGCGGCAGCGCATGCGCCCCAGCCACGAGAGCGTGCACTTTGCCGAGTGCCCCCACTGCCGCGGGCGGGGCCTGCTGCAGAAGCCAGGCAGCGTGTGCGCCGATGCGCTGCGCGACCTCTCGGCCCTGCTGAACGTGAGCAACGTGCAGCGGGTGGAGCTTGTGGTCTCGGGCAAGATCGCGGGCGAGCTGCTGAGCGGCAAGCGGCAGATGCTCAGCCGCGTGGAGCGGAGCGCGGGCAAGCGCGTGGACGTGCGCGTGAGCGAGAGCGTGGCGCCCGACCGCGTGATGTTCTACGCCTTTGATGGCAACGGCAGCGATATTGACCTCTCCAACCTGCAGCGCCCCAAGCGCAACGCGACGCTGGTGGAATGGGTGGACCCGGACCTTTCTCGCGGAGCGGGCGACGACGACGACGAGGACAGCACCGACCTGCCCGAGCTGCCCGAGCTGCAAGACCTCGAAGAGCTTGCACCGCGCGAGCCCGCGGACGTGCCCATGGACGATCTGGCGGACGAGCCTGAGTCGCTGGATGATGCCGTGCATCCGATCGAGCTGGATTTGCCGAGTGATGTCGAGCCCGATCGCGATGGTTGGGGCGCACCGCCCGTGCCCACGCGCAGTCGCGGCGGACGGCGTGGCGGCAGGTCCCTGCGCAGCAGCGACGAGCCCGCAGCCGTGCGCAGCGGGCGGGCGCAGAGCGACGACCCGGAGCGCCGGTTTGGGCCAAGGCCTCCACGTGCCGAAGCGCGCGTGGAAGGGCGTGGCGAAGTGCGACCGGAAGCGCGGCGTGAAGAACGGACCGATGGCCCGCGTGATGGCTGGCGCGGCGGACGGCGCGACGATCGTGATCGTCGCGATGGACCACGCGACATGCGCCGCGACGATGCTCGCGGAAGCAGGCCCGCCATGAACGACGACGACGAGTGGGGCGAACCGCCCACGCGTGCGCCGCAGAATGACCTCGTCGCGCCCAGCGCGCAGCCTGAGCAGCGTGATGTGCGCGAGCCTGGGATGCAAGAGCGCTCGCCCGATGGGCGACGCGGCGGGCGCGATGATCGTTCCGGTGGTTGGCGCGATGGCAATCGCGAGGGTCGTCGCGATGGGCGCGGGGATGGACGCCGTGATGGGCGGGGGGATGGTCGCAGCGATTTTGGCAACGCGGGTCGAGATGATCAGCCGCGGCGTTACAACGACGATGACGAGTGGGGCGAGCCGCCACTGCCCGCGCATGCGCAGTCGGGGCAGACGGCTCCGCCTCGCGCCGTGCCGCCCGTGGCACAGGCGAGTGCGCCGGTGGGTGTGTCGCAGAGCGATGGCGATGGCCCGGATCAGGGCATCGATGAGGGCGATGAGCGTGGTGCGAATGAGCCTCGCGCTCAGGATGGCTTCGGCGATGAAGGCCCGGGCGAGGGCGGGAAGCGCCGTCGGCGGCGGCGCCGGCGCGGCCGCGGGGGCGATCGCCCGGAGGGCGGGTTTGACGATCGCGCGCCGATGGATGCGCGTCCGGACGGAGTGCCGGGCGCTGCGCCCGAAGCTCGCACGGGAGGGCCCGCAGGCAACGCTTCACGCTTTGCTGGGCAGCGGCCCGACCATCGCGCCCCAGCCTTGCGTGACGACAGCGATGAGTGGGGCGAGGCAGCAACGCCGAGTGGTGCTGCACGCAGCGCGCCCATGAAGCCCGCACCGGCGGCGAGCACACGCGATGGGGCGAGCGAGCCACATGCCGAGACCAACGTAGAGACCAACCTAGAGGCTGGCGCGGAGCCCGACGGCGTGGAAGAAGCGGACGCTCCGTCGCAGGGCGACGACGACGGGAAGCCCGGTCGGCGGCGCGGCAGGCGCGGGCGGCGTGGCGGTCGAGGCGAGGACGTGCGTGCTGAGCCGGGCGACACCGCGCCCGCAGCGCGCGAGCCCAAGCTCATCGAGCCCACGGTGCCGGTCGTCAATATCACCGAAGCCAAGCTGCCCGAGGCAAAGCCAGTGGAGGCGAAGGCGGCAGAGCCCAAGCAAGCGATCTCGCCGCTGGCGCGGGGCGTTGGACCTGCGCCGCAAACACCAGCCCCGCAAACACCGGCAGCCGCACAGCCGCCGCGCACGCTGTATGCTGGTCGGCGTGGGAAGGCACCGCCCGGCAAGGGCCCGCGCCGCAATGAAGATCGGTAACAGTTCGCGTTCGCAGCTTGGTGTGAGGATCGCTTGACTCCGCGCACGCTCATCATCCTCGGCAGCACGGGCTCGATCGGCACGCAAGCCATCGACGTGGTGCGGCATGCTGCGCGCGAGGCGGAGCTGCGGGGTGAGCCTGCGCCCTTGCGCATCGTGGGGCTCGCTGCGGGCAGCAACGCGAAGCTGCTGGGCGAGCAGGCCCGAGCGTGCGGCGTGCGACACCTCGCGCTGCGCGACGAGCAAGCAGAGATCGATGCGCCCGCAAACGCCACCACGCTGCGGGGCCCGCGCAGTGCCGAGGAGCTGATCGCAACAACACCCTGCGACCTCGTGCTCGCCGCGATGGTGGGCAGCGCGGGGCTGCCCGCGACGCTGCTCGCGCTGCGGCAGGGTCGCATCGTGGCGCTGGCAAACAAGGAGACGCTCGTGGCGGCGGGCTCGGTCATGCTGCGGGCGGCGCGAGAGAGTGGAAGCTCGCTGCGGCCCGTGGATAGCGAGCACGCGGCGCTTTGGCAGTGCCTCGTGGGGAGTGGGGGCGAGGGAGGCAGCAGCAACGCGGCACCACCGCACGTGCCGCTTGCGGGCGTGTCGCGCGCGATCCTCACGGCATCGGGCGGGCCCTTTCGCACGTGGGGCAAGGACGCGATCGAGGCCGCGACGCCCGAGCAGGCGCTGCGACACCCCACATGGAGCATGGGCAGCAAGGTGACGATCGACAGTGCGGGGCTGATGAACAAGGCCCTCGAGCTCATCGAGGCCCACTGGCTGTTTGGGCTCCGTGCCGACCAGCTCTCGGCGCTCATCCACCCGCAGAGCATCGTGCACGCGATTGCAGAGATGCGCGACGGAAGCAGCGTGGCGCAGCTCGCGCCGGCCGACATGCGCATCCCCATCCAGCGTGCGCTCCTGTGGCCCCAGTGTACTGCAAGCCCAGCGGCACGGCTGGACTGGACCACGCTGCGCACCTTGCAGTTTGAAGCACCCGACCTGCACCGCTTTCCGGCCCTGGCATTCGCCGACCACGTGATGCGAGCGGGCGGCACGAGCGGGGCGGTGCTGAACGCAGCGAATGAGGTCGCGGTCGAGGCCTTTTTGCGCGGGGGCATGCCCTTTGGTGAGATTGCCCGCGTCGTGGAGCACGTGCTGCACGCGCTTGCGGTGCGCCCAGCCGAGACGCTGGCGCAGGTGCACGCCGCCGACGCGGAGGCACGCGAGGTGGCGCGAAGCCTGCTGGGCAAGGCGTCGGCAGCGCGGGGCTGAATCGCTCTCCTGCAAACACCCGGCAGAGAGACTTGAGACAGCGCAAGAAAAAGGGCACGCATCGCTGCGTGCCCTTGCCGGTTGCTGTCATGCATTGCCTACGGGATCTGACTGGTTCCCGCTCGCGCGATGCACCGGTTCACTGCCCAATGGTCTTGCTGCCGCCGCAAGGAAGGATCGTCATCTCTTTGCTGATGGTGCCCGTGTACGCGACGAAGCTGCTCTTGAGATAGAGGTTTGGGTACTCGCTCGCGCCCGAGACGTAGTCATCGATCGCAGTGATCGCAGTAGCAAGCGACGAGTACGGGAAGTCGTTGGTGCCGATGCCCGGGATCGGGAAGTTGTTGTAGCTGACATCCGCGAAGATGTCCCAGCGCGTGAGCTCGAAGGCCTCGCAGGTGTCCTTGCGGCCCTCGATGGTGTCCTCGTTGCGGCGTGTGGTGGTGCCCGTGGCGGTGCCCTGATAGGTCTGGTTGGGGTTGGAGAAGTATGGGATGCGCGTGCCAGGGGCGTAGGACATGACAGTGCGATACTGCACGCCATCGGTGCCGAAGAATCGGTGCCCGAAGCTGTAGGTTTCTGCTGCGCAGCCTCCGCCGCTGTTGTCCGGGTCGTGGTCGCACCCCTGGTTGTGTCCAATCTCGTGCGGGTGGCTGAGGTTGCCCGCGGCGCAGCTCCAATCAACCACGGAGTACGCGCGGGTCGTGGTCGATGTGCACCACGCCAGCCCGCAGAACTCGGTGTCACTCACAAACAGCGTGCAGAAGTCCGCGTTCAGCGTGTCGCGGTTCGTGCGGATGCCGGGCCAGATGCCGCTGCCACCTTGCCCATTGGTGCCCGTGAGTCGATCCAGATGGTTATCAAAGGTGCCCACGTCGTCGTAGCTCACCTCATACCGGCTGACGAGCCGCATGCGTGCGCTGATGGGGCTGTTCTCGTAGCTCTCGTTGGTGCGATCGATCGCGAGCTGAATCTCCGCCTGCATCGCGGAGGTGCTGCCCGCATCGATGCGGGCGTTGCTGCTATAGACGATCATCGCATCAAAGACCACCGTGGGTGCACAGCTGCCGCGCGTGGAGAAGGGCGGGTTGTGCCGATCGAACGGCTGGCCCTGCAAGTCGGGCTCCCAGCGCTCGGGCACGTCCTCCTCCGCTTCCGGCACGCTGCCATCGTCGAAGGGCTTGCCGCCACAGTTGGCATACTGCCCGTCGTCGATGTCGCACACGAGGTGCACGCCGTTGGCGACGTAGCGTGTCTTGTAGTGCAGCCCGAGGGGCGGGGCGCTGATGTCGCAGGCAAGGGCATCCTCCTGCACCGCCATCATGACGGATGTGCCCGTGAGGCGATCGAGCGTCCCGCGGATGCTGAACGTGCCATCGGGCCTGCGATCGACCTGCGTGACGGTCATGCGCAGGTCGGCGCCGGGCCCCACGTTCAGCAGCATCTGCGTGCCCACCTCCGCGCTGCCCAGCAGGGCAAGGTCAGGAATCGCGCTGATGTGCGCCCGGCTTTGGCGGAGGGGCCTGGCGCCCGCGGGCTGCGGCACGGGGATGAAGAGGCTGGGCACCGCGAGCGCATCAATCTCGCCTTGCGGTGCCTGCGCGAGGGCTCTGTCTTGGGCTTGGCCGGGCACCTGCTGCTGGGCAAGCACCTCTTCAGGATCGCTGCCTGGGCGGCGATCCTCGGGCCTGATCTCCTGCTGCTGCGCGAGCGCGGCGCCCGCAGCCAGCGCGAGCGCGAGCACGCCCACGCGTCCGCTCGCCCAGCGACGATTGGCGTCGCGATTCAAAGTCTGTTGGTCGTTGCAATGCATGTTGCACTCCTGTCGTGACAAGTTGTGAAATGGGTGTGGATGGATTCGAAGGCTTGCGTTCCTCGTAGCACCTCTCGGCTACTACTGCAGGTTCACCAGCACCAGCACCATGCCCTTTTCACCTTGCTTCAGGCTGCTCATCGCCTTGCCGATCGTCGCGCCGTGGGCCTTGCTCGCGTCCACGACGGGCATCGCGTAGCCCGGCGTGTCGCTGGTGGTCAGCAGGTCGCCCGGCTGCACCGCCTGCTCGCTCGCATCGACGAACGTCCAGACGCGCCCGGTGAGGGCGACCGGGTGCGGGTTGGTTGTGCCCTCAAAGTCGCCCAGCACCATGCCCGCGCCCAGCTCGTTCGCGCCGCTGACAACGCCCGCGACGCGCTTGTTGTAGCTGCCCACGGCAAGCTCCATGCCGCCCGCGTGCTCGTCGTCGATCATCACCACCATGCCCGGCACGATCTCTGTCGCCTCGTCGTTGAACGCAAACTTCTCGGCAAGGTCTGCTCCGCCGCGGATCGTGATGACGCCCACGCTCGCGGTGCCCACGACGTAGAGCGCCGGCCCGTTTGCGACGCCCGTGTCGAAGTAGCCGCCGTAGCCGCTCGTGCTGAACCCATAGACGCCGATGCCCCCGCCGCTCACGCTGCCGTACACGCCGTAGGAGTTGTCGCTGTTGCCGCCCGCGCCGCGCACGCCGTAGCAGAACTCGGTCGTGTTGGTGGGCGAGGCGACGCCGTAGACGCCGTAGCCGTCATCGGTCGAGCCATAGACGCCGTAGCCCTCGCCGCCCGCATCGCCATACACGCCGCGCCCGCCCGTGGCGGCTGAGCCATAGACGCCGTAGCCCGTGCCGGCCTGCGAACCCCAGACGCCGTAGCCGCTGCTGGTTGTGCTGCGGTTCTCGCCGCGGATGCCCGCGCTCGAAGCACCCGCCGACACATCGTCGAGCACGCCATGGATCGCGTACGCGAACGCCGAGTTGCTGTCGGTTTCGCCATACACCGCAGGGCCCGTGCCGGTCTCGGCGTCGTGCCGCGCAAACACGCCGTACCCGTCCGGGCTGTTGTTCTCAGCAAACACGCCGTAGGTCGTGCCCGTGAGGCTGGTGTTGTTGAAGTAGCCGCCGTAGCCCGAAGCACGGCTGTTGAGGGCATAGACGCCGTAGCCCGTGCCGGACGCGCCAGTGATGTTCACGTCCAGCCCGTAGGCGGTGGTGGTGCTGTCGATGTCGACGTTGAAACCGCGCGTGATGATCGATGCGCCCACGACGTCGATATCAAAGATCGTGCCGCCGTCGCTGTTCATGTCGAAGGCTGTGCCGCTCAGGTTCGTGTCGTTCACGGTGATGGGCGTCGTGCCGTTAAAGGTGGCGCTGCCACTGAAGGTGTTCGTGCTCGCGAAGGTGTTGGAGAGATTGCGCAGCGCGACGTTCGCGCTCAGCCGGGCGTCGGCGATTGTGCCGCCCGAGATGTTCGTCGCGTTGAGGCCCGTGAGGCCCGCCCCGTTGCCCGTGAAGGCGTTGCCCGCGTTCGAGAAGTTCACGGCGCTGGTGTAGCCACCGCTGATGCGGAGATCGGGAACGGTGCCGACCGCGAGGTTGCTGGCGTTGAGACCCGTCAGGCCCCCGCCGTTGCCCGTGAAGGCGTTGCCCGCGTTCGAGAAGCTCACGGCGTTGGTGTAGCCGCCGCTCACGCGCGCGCTGGGCACGGTGCCCGCGGCGAGGTTGTTTGCGTTGAGGTAGAAGCCCGCGGGCTGGCCGTTGAGCGCGAGCGCGTTCGCAGCGGTTGCGGCGTTGCTCGCGTTGCCAGCGTTCAGCGCGAAGGTGCCGTAGGGGGCGCTCGTCAGACGCTGGCGGGGCGTGAGCACGGTGTAGGCACCGCCCCCGGCAGGACGGACGGAGATCTCGAGCCAGCGTTCCTCACCAGCGAATGCGCCGGGAAAATCCAGCTGCGTGATGAATCGTCCGTTCGTGACCGAAAGGCCCAGGTTTGTCAGCGTTGCGCCGATCTGCACGCCACCCACGTTGGCATCCAGCAGGCGGAACTGCATGTCGAATGAGCCGTTGGCGGGCGAGCCGCCCGTCGCGAGCTCGCCCTGATAGGTAAACACGCCCGTCTGCGGGGCGGCGAGGGCGTGCTGCGTGCCAGCAAGCAGCGCGAGCGAGAGGGCGCCCATGCGGGCAGCACGAACGAAGGAAAAACGCGAGCGAGAAGCGACGCTAGTCAGGGCAGTGATCATCGGAAGTCTCCTGTGCGAACGGGTTCACGCCAGAAACTACCAAAGTTGCCCTGAATGTGCAAGCCCCAAACCAGGGAAAAAGCGGGGCGCGAGTGGGAAGCTCGACTTATCTCCCAGTGCACACAACACTTAAGCAGATCAGTGAATCTGGGTTCTCACTTTCTTCACTCGGGACATTTTTGTTCGAATGAACATCTCGCCCCCGCCTCGAAGCCAACCACTCAGCACATGCGCCGAAGCCGCGCTGCTCGCGACCAGCGTCAGCGTCCCCCGCGCGAGCGTGCTCGTCGCGACGTGCCTCGCGATGTCCGGGGGCAACAACCCGTCGATCACGCCCGCGGCCTTGATCGCATCGCGGGCCGGCACCAGCGCAGCGTCGATCACGCCGCCCAGCGACAGATCGCGCTGCAATGGCACGCGCGTGGCGCGATAGACGTTGATCTGCTGGAGGGGCGGCCGCATGGCAAAGCGTACCCCCGCGCTACGGCAGCTGCGCAGACCAGTCATAGCCCTTGCCCTCTTCGTTATCCGAGAGCGGCAGCTCGCGCTTTTCGCTTGGCATGAACTTGCCGCCGTCGTCCACGCCATCGCCGCCCACGCTGTAGAGCATGAAGTCGCGCGGGTCGTCGGGCGTTGGGGTGCGAAGCCTGTAGCGAAAGCGACCATCGGAAGCAAAGACGTCGATGGGCAAGGCGGGCAGAATGCTGGGCACGAGCGCGTCCAGGGATGCGGGGGGCGAGCCATGCTCCGCACGGTGGAGCTCGAGAGCGAGCAACGTTTGGACCGCGGCGATGGTGGTCGCGAAGCGGTCAAACGTCTGCTGCTGGCGCGCCACCGAGGGCAACATGGCTTCGAGCACCGGATGCGCCGGCCCAAGCTCCGAAACGACGCTCCGCAGCACGCCAGCATCGCGAGCTTGCCGGGGCAGCTTCGACGCCTGCGACGCCGCAGCAAAGTACCGCTCTGCGAGCGCGACCGTTTCCTTGCGGGAGGCATAGCGCTGGAGCAACGTGTCTTGCACGCGTGCGAGGCCCGTCGTGCTGCTCAGGATGCCCGTCGCGGCGGCGGGCACAAACCAGCCGTCCCCTGAGCCATCGTCGGTGTACGTCCGCTGCACAGCGTCGAGCACAAGCAGTCGCTCAGACTCGATCGACACGCTCATGTCCGCGAGCTTCGCGCGCGTGGCGAGCACGCCTGCCATCGCCCGCGCGAGCCCCGCGTCCATCCCAGGCTTTGATGCTGCCTCGCGAATCGCCTCCACCGCTGTTGCTTGGCAGGCCATGCCCACCAGGTTCTCCATCATCGACCCATGCCCGGACATCGCTCCCCCAATGGCAAACAGCACCTCGGCACTCTGCGTCGCGCCCGGCGCGTCGCCCGCGGCAAGCTGCTCTCGCAGGCGCGTGGCAAAGAGGCGGGCCACGAGGCGCGTCGGGGCTGCAAGCGGAATCGGTTGCAGCGCGAGGGGCTCGCCCGCGGTCCTCTCTCGCAGTGCCCCGCCCATGGTGCGGAGTGCGAGCAGCGTCTCGAACTGCCCGCTCTGCAAGGCGTCGGCGTACGCAAGCTCGGCAAGCTCGACCTTCACAGCCGGCAGCTTCTCGCGCTCGGCCTGCGTGGCACGCACGAGGGAGTAGTCCACCGGTGCAAAGTCGTCGAGCAGCTCGACAAACCGCGCGTCGCGGGCCGCGAGGTCTTTCACAAACCCCGCCACGTGCGCCGCATGGTCGAGGATGAGCCGCTCGAAGCTCGCGTCCACCGCCTTGTCGGGCGTCAGCCCCCGCGCCCGCGCGCTCGCCTCGATGTGCTCGCGCACCTTCGCGCTGTAGTCGATCGCGACGTTGGGCTTCGCCGTCCAGCGCTGCACCACTCGCACGCCCGCGAAGGCGAGCAGCGCGAGCAGCACCATCCCAATCCCGAGCAAGAACTTGCGGTGCGTTGCCATAACGCAAGGGTATCACACCGCGCCCACAGCCACACCCGCGCACGCCCCCGCCCAGCATCCCAAGCTTCGAGCCCCACACCATCCTGCTTTATCGCTTCATCGCTTTGCTGCTTTGTTGCTTTGAGCTCTGAGCTCTCCCTACTGCCCCTGCGCCATGCTATACCCCCGCACCCCATCAAACTGCCGCAAGAGCTCAAAGCTGCACACCGTGAACTTCTCCGCAACCTTGTCCATCAGGGCCACCGCACGAGCCTGCCCGATGGTGCCCAAAGGCTGCTCCTTCTTCAGCTCAAAGCGCACGCGGTAATAGTCCACGCACTCGGTATACACGCTGCCCGTGGGCCACACCTGCGTGCCGCGGTTGCTGATGAGCTTGAGCTCAAAGGGCGTGTCCTTGCACGCGCGGGCCATCTCGTCTGCCACTGCCACGGGGCTCAGCGGCGTGTCGAGATAGATATCGCACCCGCACACGTGGCTCACGACGTTGGTGTAGGTGCGGATGACCTGCATCTGCGTAGGGCGGGGCGGACGCTGGAAGGGCTGGGCCTCCGTCGCGGGCACATCCACGCTACCAATCTTGGGCTTTTGGCCCAGGCGATCGACGATTGCCTGCACGAACGTCTGCGTGTTCACGCTGGGCTTGCTCTTGTCGCCAAAGTCGCCCGTGTGCGTGCCGCTCTCCAGCGTCGCCACCAGCGCGTTCTCGATCGTTGCTGCCTCGCGCACCAGGCCCAGGTGCCGCAGCATCATCAGGCCGCTCAGAATCAGGCTCGTGGGGTTCGCGATGCCTCTGCCCGCGATGTCGGGCGCAGTGCCGTGCACCGCCTCAAAGATGCTGATGTGGTTGCCGATGTTTGCGCTCGGCGCAAAGCCCAGCCCGCCCACCAGGCCCGCGGCGAGGTCGCTCACGATGTCGCCCTGCAGGTTGGGCAGCACGATCATCTGATATTGCTGGGGCTTCACCACCAGGTTCATGCACAGCGCATCGACGATCACGTCCCCGGTCTCGATCTCCGGAAAGTCCTTCGCGGTCTGCTTGAAGCGCTCGAGGAACAAGCCGTCGGTCATCTTCATGATGTTGGCTTTGTGCCCGCAGTGCACCTTGCTGATGCCCAGCGCCCGCGCGGTGCGGAAGGCAAAGCGGTGCACCTCGTCGCACCCCGGTGCGCTGATGAGCCGCTTGCACTGGATCATGTCGTTGCTCAGGCGGTGCTCGACGCCCCCGTACGTGTCCTCGATGTTCTCGCGCACGATGACGAGATTGATCGGCACGCCCGCCTTGCTATACACCGTCTCGACGCCCGGCAGCGTCTTGAACACCCGCAGGTTCGCATACGCGTTCCACAGCTTGCGGGCCGTCACGTTGATGCTCTTGCCGCCGCCGCCCTTGGGCGTTTCCATGGGCCCCTTGAACAGAATGCCGCAATCCTCCACCACCCGCACCGCGGCGTCGGTCATGCCGCGCGTCTCGCCTTTGTCGAAGCAGGCCTTGCCCATCTCAATCGGCGCAAAGTCCAGGTGCTGCATCACCCCCGCAGCCTTAAACAACTCCAGCGTTGCCTGCATGATCTCCGGACCAATCCCATCTCCGGGCGCGAGCGCGATCATCGTCTTCGACATGGCAAGTTTCCCGTCGTGTTGCGGCTGCTCGCGAGGCCCGTTTCCTTGGTGGGCCCTGCAAACCATGCCGCGCTGTTGCCGCACGCGCCCGGCCCATCTCCCTTGGATGCGCCAGTCGGCCCGTGCAGTGGAGGCGAGGATAGCGCGCGACCGCAACGCACGATCCCCCCAGACGTTCCCGATTCGGTCTTTGCTCGGAGCCCAACGTCCCATCTTCCGCCCGCAAGCGGCATTCACGCCTCGCCCTGTCCGTCCCGCGCCCTGTTCCTCGCTTCTCCTCATGCGATTCTCGCGCCCCGAAAAAGGACCCTCAGCATGCCTCGCAACTCGCCCATCACCGCCCTCCTCGCCTGCGCCTTCCTCGCCCCCGCCGCCCTCGCGCAGCCCGCAGAGACTTCCCCCTCCGCCTTCACCTACCAAGGCTCGCTCACCGACGCAGGCCAGCCCGCCAACGGCCTCTACGACATGCGCTTCGACCTCGCCGACGACTCCCTCAGGCCCATCACCTCCCTCTGCGTCTCCAACGTCGAGGTCGTCGACGGCCTCTTCTCCGTCGTGCTCGACCCAGGCGAGGACTACCCCCAAACCCTGCTCGAAAAGCAAAACCTCATCCTCTCCGTCCGCCCCGCCACCAACCAGGACTGCTCCGACCCCGAAGGCTTCGTCGAGCTCTCCCCAGCCCAGCGCATCCGCCCCACGCCGCTCGCCACGCGTGCGCGGATCAGTGCCGCCGCCGACACTGCCAACATCGCCAACATCGCCAACACAGCCAACACCGCGAACACAGCCCTCAGCCTCCAAGGCTTGCCTCCCTCACACTTCACCGACCCCGCCAACCTCGTCGGCACCATCCCCTTCGAAAAACTTCCCCAAAACCTCGCCCGCTCCGACAACACCAATCTCTTCACCGGCACCAACGTCTTCTTGCAGCCCCTTGGCCTCGGCACCATCCCAGGCTCCGAAATGCTCCGCGTCCGCGCTGAGCAAAGCCGCGCGACGCTCGTGAGCGACTTCTCCACCAACGGCTCCGTCCTCACCCTGGAAAATCAAACCTTCGGCCTCGCGACAGGCAACTACGTCGGAGCCATCAACTTCAGCACGCCAGGCTCCACGCCAGGCCAGATCGGCTACGTCAAAGGCCCCAGCGTCTGGCAAGACTCCCTCCAGTTCCGCGTCGGGCTCCTCCCAGGTGTCGCCATCGACGGCCAGGCCCGCCTGGGCGTCGGCACCCTCGCGCCCCAGGCGCGCGTCCACATCGCCTCGGGCAACAGCGGCGTCTCCCCCAACCTCAGCACCCAGCTCCTCATCGACACCGCAGGCACGCACTACATCTCCTCGCTCATCAGAGACAACGAAGAATCGGGCATCCTCTTCGGTCGCCCCGCTGGCGGTCAGGCCGATGCGGGCGTCGTCTACAACAACGTCGGCACGCGCGGCGGCCTGCAGCTTCGCACGGGCGGCAACCAAACCCGCATGTTCATCGATAACGCAGGCACCGTCACCGTGCCCGGCACCCTGAATGTCGGCACCCTTTCCACCCCAAACTTGACGTACTCCACGCCCAAGGTGCACCACAGGTCACTTGGCATCCGCGCGTTCAATAGCGTGGGCGGCGGTGGAGCGCTCACGGGCCTCTCGGGCGAACGCCTCACGGGCAGCGGCTTCTCCAGCCTTGGCACAAGCCTCGACCTGCCCCAGGGTGCACGCATCACCAACATCACGATCTACGTCTTCGACAACGACGCCAGCGGCAACATGGCAATCCTGCTCTCGCAGACGTCCTTCACCGGCACCTTCACCAACCTCCGCGAACACATCACAAGTGGTGCACAGCTCGGCTACCAAGCCATCAACATGACGCCCGCGACCCCCTACATCGTCGACAACCTCAACAACATGCTCAACCTCGAGGTGGGCATGGCAGTGCTCAGCCCCTGGTCAAACGGCATGGCCATCATCGGCGCACGCGTGACATACACCACCGACGGGCCGCAGTAACGCGAGCCGGAGGTTGAGCACTTCGGGCGGTGAGCTCCTCGCGTGAGAAGCGACGGGGAAGGGATAGAAAGGTGACAGGAGACAGGCGACAAGAAGCAGGAAGGGATGCTCGCGCACTCGCATCGCACTCCCGCTTCATGTACCTTGTCTCTTGTCGCTTGTCGCTTGTCTCCCCTCCCCCGCCTCGCCCTTCTCCTCTTCCTCTGCGTCTCGGTGTCTATGTGTCTCTGCGTCTCTGTGTCTCTGTGCTGAACACCGAACCTCCCCTCGCGCACCCTCACCCCCCCTCGTCACCACATACACAAACTCCGTGTTCCGCACGTGGCTCACCCGCCCCACTTTCTCGCCCTGCGGGCTATAGATCCCAATCTGCGCCCCGATGTATCGCCGAAAATCGTTCTCGATGGTGCGCACTCTCCCCCGCCCATCCCACAGCTCGCCCAGCATCGCCTCCAGCTCCTCGCGCGCCAAAAAGCCCTCGTTGCTGAACGACACGACCAGCGCACGAGCCCGCACCGCACCCAGCAGCGCACGCATCGCCCCCGCGCACGCTCGCTTGCTGTTGAAGGCGCTGCGCCGCTCGCGCACGTCCACCCGCTTGCACGCCACTCCATACACCGCGGGCTTGTCCCACCGCACCAAGCTCTCCCACACGTGGTAGTTGCCCAGGTACGAGTGCTGGTTGTAAGGCGGATCGATATACGCCACGTCCGCCTCATGCGTGCGGGCGGCCTCCATCGCATCCATGCACATCGCCAGCCCCTTGCCCGCACCAGCGCGGGGCAGCACCGCGGGCACGCGCAGCTCCAGGTCGTTGTCCGCGCGCGGGGCCCACGCCTTGAGGTACGCCATCTGCAAGCCCGTCGTGGAGTCCACGCGGTCTGCCGCTTCCATGAGCGACACGAGCATCACGGCCTCCAGCTCTGGCCCAAGACCCTTGCGGGCAATCGCCTCGCGAATCGCATCCACCCGCGCTCCGTTCTTGGGCCGCAAGTAGCGCGACTTCTCGCAGAACGTCTCCGTGAAATACCCCGCCTCGCCGCGCAGGGCGTTCAACTCGCGCACCAGCCGCTCCGCATCCGCCAGCACGTCCTCAGCATCGGCCTGCACATAGCACCGCGCCAGCGTCGCGGCGTAGGCGTTGTGGTCATTCGCCAGCACGCGATACCCCGCGCCCTTCAGCGCATGCCCCACGCGCGACGTCCCCGAGAAAACGTCGAGCACCGTGCCGCTGCCCGCAAGCTCGCGCACCGCGCCCACGATCACCGGCACGAGCACCCGCTTGGACCCGATGTACTTGATCACGCCGCGCCCTTCCGAAGCCGCTTGTCACAACGCCCGCTTACAGGCTCCACCCCATCAGCCCGCTCGCGGTTGCGAGCATCGCGATGAAGGCCGCGATCAGGCTCTCGCCCGCGACCAGCCCGCTCGCGAGCGCGACGGTGTAGAGCTCCGCCGTGCGCTTGTGCACCTTGCTCCAGATGAGCGCGATCACCGCGCCGAGCGTGAACGCCAGGCTGTTGTAGAAGGGCAGCATCATGCTCAGGCCCAGCCCCGTCGCGCTGGGCATGTACTTGCGATACTTCGCGGGCACCACAAACCGCTCGATGCAAGGCAGCAGCACACCAATCGCCGCGCCGATCAAAATCGCCAGCTTCGCCGACTCGGGCAGCTGATCAATCCCCTTCGTCAAAACCTCCGCCACCTTCGCCCACGTCTGCGTCGCCGGCGCGGGCAGCTTCTCCAGCGTCGCCTTGTCAGGCACCATCAAATACCAAATGGGCACGATCGCCACCGTCCCAAAGAACACACCCCAGAACTGCGCCAAAAACTGCCGCCGCGGATTCGCGCCCAGCAAATACCCAATCTTCAAATCCGTCAGCAAGTCCGCGCAGCTGCTCGCGCTGTTCGCCGCAATCCCCGCGCTCGCCAAGTTGGGCTGCACCATCCCAGGCTTCAGCACCGCGAACAAAAGCTGCATCACCTTGCCCATCGCGCCGATGGGCGTCGTGTCCGTCTCGCCCGTCGCTCGGCTTGCCACCAAGCTCAGCACAAAGCTCATCGCCACCGCGATCAGCCCCGCCCACCAACTGATCTCAAACGCCACCATCTGAATAATGACCATCGCAATCGTGATGGGCACCATGCCAATCACCATCCACACAAACGGCACTTCAATCTTCTCCATCGCCGCCAGCGAGTCCGCGTTCGCCCCCGCCTTCTTGCTCATGAACGCCCGCACGATCGTCTTCCACTGGAATGCAAGGCTCACCAAGCTCGCCACCACCATCAGCGACGTGCCGCCCCACAGGCCCCACCGCGGAAAGTGATACATCGTGCCGCCGCCAACCGTCTCGATGTTCTGAATCGCGCCAGCCACCCCAGTGTTCGCAACGTCCTGCGCAATCAACATGGGCCCAAGCCAGAAATACAGCAGCACGCTCCCCAAAAGCATCGACAAGCTCACCCGCAGCCCCACGATCATTCCCGCTGCAATCAGCAGCACACTCGTATCCACGCCATACCCCAGCACCTTCTTGTCCGCCGGAATGTTCCAATACCCAGGCACGGGCAAGTGCAACTCGCTAGGAATCCCAAGGTGCGTCGCCTTATAGAAGCGATCCAAAAATCCGAACGTCCCTTCACCCGCACGCAACACCGCCACCACCGCTCCGATCGCAAGCCCACCGATCAGCACATACGCCTTCCGCACCGCATCCTTGCTCGCGCTATACAAACTCCGCAGCGTCTCCGCCGCCGCAATCCCGCTCGGGAAGGGCAGCTGCTCATGGTTGATCATCTGGCGCTTCATCGGAATCGCCAGAAACACGCCCATCAGCCCCGTCACAAACGTGAAGCTCGCGACGAGCCACACCGGGTGAATGTCCCACGTGTTGTACCGAGGCTGCAGCTTGGTATCCGTCGTGTCCTCAGCCACCTTCACCACTGCGAGGCTCGCCTTCTCCTTGGCAAACGTCAGCACATACCCGCCGCCCTCAATCGCCCCAACCGTCACCTCGTTCGGCTCAATGTCCCCCAGCGCAACCAGCGCCGAAGCCACCTGCTCAGGCTTCGCATCAAACGCGAGCGCCTCCGTCGTCATGGGCTCCGTCGCGCCGTACACCAGCCGAAACGTCCCTGTCGTCGCGGCTTTCTCAAACGCAAACTGCTGCTTGTGCAAGTCAGGAGGTCTCACCGTCAGCAGCACCAGCGCCCCAAACATCGTCGCGATCGTGCTCCCCGTGCTGTAGCCCGCGGCACTCGCCGTGCTCGCCATGCAGTTGGTCTCGAGGATCGTCATCTTCCGGCAGTTGAGGATGGGCGTGATGATCGACCAGATGACGTAACTAATCACGCTCGCCGTGATCGCGACGCCGAAGGCCCAGCCGATGTTCAGCGTGGTGTAGAGGTTGCTCGCCGCGAGCAGCATGCCGAGAATGCCGCCCGTCATCACCGCCCGCAGCGTGAGCTGGGGCATCTTGTCGCCCTGATAGGCATACTTATACCAGTGCGCGTCCTTTTCCTCGTTGCTCGCGTTGGGAGAGATGGGCGGAACCCCGGGGATGCCAAACCCCGCGTCGCTCGTGCTGGTGGTGGATGCGCCGCTCGCCTCTGGTCCGCTCATGCTGGCTCCGCTTGGGGGTGCTCACGCCGCGAGTTGCAACCCGACCAAAGACCGGGCCAGGCTCGCTCGCGCTCGAAAACACGAAGAAGCTCTAGCATATCCGATTATCCGAGTTCTCACAAGGCCTTCTCGGCCCACATGCCCCGCCAGACCTCAGCGAGGCGCAGAAAACAACAGCACCAGTTGCACCCGGCTCGTCACACTCAGAGCAGCGTAAATCGCCTTGGTGTGGTCGTGCACCGTGTGCCGCGAGCGCCCAAGGATTTCACCGATCTGCGGCTCGGTGTGCCCATCCAGCAGCAGTTCCAGCACCCGAAGCTGAGCAGGGCTGACCTTCGCGCTGAGGTCCGGCCGAGACCGGGCAAGCCGCACGCCGAGGGTTGGAGACGAAGATGGCGTGTCGGATGTCATCGGTGTTGCTGCAAGATTGGTGAAGATTCGAACGGAGACGAAACAGTATCTGTCCGAACCATTCTTTCGGGGTGACACCCAACTTTCAACTACCTTTATTGCGTGTTTGATTCGATAAAAGTAAGTTGTACGCCATTGTGATGGCCCAGATGCTATCCGTATGGAACTTGTCTTCACGTATTCTTGACGAGCAGATTTCGCTGCCCGAGCAGGGGTCCTTACGCCCGCTTCGCCTTCACGATGGTCACCGGAGTCACCGGCACGTCGCTGTGGAACCCGCGTGTGCCCGTTTTTACAGTGCGGATCTTGTCCACTACTTCAGTGCCCTCGACCACCGTTCCAAATACCGCGTATGCGCCACCATCTGGCTGCGGACGATCGAGGAAGTCGTTGTCTTTCACATTGATGAAAAACTGGGCGGTGGCGCTGTCCACCGTGCTGGGGTTGGGGCGACCATCCCCCAGGCGGGCCATCGCGAGCGTGTACTTCTTGTTCTTCAGCCCGTTTTGCCACTCGTTCTTGATGGGCTTGTCGGTGGGTTTTTGTTTCATGTCGGGCAGGAAGCCACCCCCCTGAATCATGAACCCGTCGATCACGCGATGGAAGATCGTGCCGTCGTAATGCCCCTTGTCGACGTACGCGAGGAAGTTGGCGGCACTGATGGGCGCCTTGGCTTCGTCGATGGCAAGAGTCATGGTGCCCAGAGACGTTTCGAGAACAACATTGGTCATGGCCGAGGATATGTCCTCGCGCGTCACTTCCCAACGCAAAACGTGGCGAAGATCTTCCCGAGAACCTCATCGGGGGAGATCGTGCCGGCACCCCCCACCAGGGTGCCCAGGGCTCCGGCTCCGGCTCGCAAGTCCGCTGCGACCAGCTCGGGCTCCGTCGCACCGCGGGCGCGCTCGAAGTGCTCAATCGCGAGCGAGAGGGCCACGCGATGCCTGGGCAGCACTGCCCCCAGCCCCGCCTGCACCCCCGCATGCAGGCTCTGGCCCACGCGTGCCGCCAGCTCGCGCAGCCCCGTGCCCGCGAGCACGCTCACTTCCACACGCAAGCCCGACGCGTGCTCGCCCGCGTGCACCGCGCCCGCACGGTCGGCACACGTTCGCACCCGCAGCGCGCGGGCCGCGAGCTCGCGCGCCAGCGCAGCGTCGCCCAGCAGGTGCGCGAGGCGAGGTTCATCAAACCGCCCCTGCGGATCGCACCAGAGCACGCAGTCGCTGTCTCGCAAGGCCTGCTGGGCTTGAGTCTGAGACTCGACTCTGGCTTGGGCACCCGCGCTCGACCCCTCGTGCGTGGAACCCGCCTCCAACCCAGGGCAATCTTGCAGGGCCACCACCCCTGTGCCGGGGCACCAGGCCGAGAGATCAAGCTCCTCGCGCAGCACGTCACGCGTGGTGTGGGCGTGGGGACTCATCACCGCGCGCGGGCGACGGAGCAGCGCGTTGAAAAGCGTGCTCTTGCCCGCGTTGGGCTCGCCCACAAGCGTGACGACGGGTAGGCCCCGGGGCAACGCAGCACCATGAGCCGCGCCGAGCACGGCACGAGCGTCAGCGATCAGCGCGCCGAGGCGCGCCGCGAGCGCGCTGGGCGTGATGGCAACAACATCTTCCTGATCGGTAAAGTCGATGCCCGCCTCGACGAGCGCGAGCAGCGTGAGGGCCTCGTCGTACCACCGTGCATACGGCACGAGCCCCGCGCGGAGGGAGCGCGCCGCCGCGAGCTGCTGCGTGGTTTGGGCCGCGATGCTCGCAGCCAGCCCCTCGGCTTGTTGCAGGCTCAGCCTGCCCGCGAGGAAGGCCCGCGCGCTGAACTCCCCCGCGTGCGCGAGCCGCGCACCCGCGTCGCACGCGGCTTGCAGCACGCGCTGCACGAGCGGCGCGTGCGCGGGGAGCAGCAGCTCGGCGACGTCTTGCCCCGTGAAGCTGTGCGGGGCGGGCATCCACAGCAGCAGGGCGGGCACGCTGGTGGTGGGCAGGCGGAGCAGGCAGGGGCAGAGCCCGCGCGCGGTGGGCACGGATGCGCCAAGAGCCTCGGCAACCTCGCGCGACGCGGGGCCCGCGATGCGCAGCAGCGCACGCACCCCAGCGCCCGGAGCGGAGCTTTGGGCCACGATCGTGTCGGAGATGGTGGCGCTGGCGAGCGACAAGAGAGTTCTGCGCTGGTGACGCGTTGGGGGCGCCGAGAAAGCGTAGTGAGCGAAGGTTCGGAGCGACGTCGTCTCGCTGCCTCATCACTCCCGCCTACGCCGAACGCCGGGCTCGAAACCCAAACGTGCCCAGCACCATCGACCAGACCACGCTCAGCAGATAGACCGCTGCGAGCCCCGCGACCGTGAGCCAAGGCTCGCTGATGAACTGCGCGAACAGCAGCACCAGCAGCACGAGCGCGGGCGCGAGCATCCTTCGGGGGATGCGCAGACCTTTGAGCGAGAACGTGGGCACCCGGCTCACCATGAGCAGGCCAATCACGATCGTGTACGTGGCAATCACCCACTCGGGCCACGTGGGCAGCACGCCCCGCACGCGCTCAGACACCGCGAGCATCGCAGGAATAAGCACGCACCCAGCCGCCGCGGGCGTGGGCATGCCCACAAACAGCGTCACACCAGTGCGCGTCTTGCGAGGCTGCGGGTCGGCCTCTGCCGAGAGAGCGTTGGCGGTGAAGCGAGCGAGTCGCAGCCCCGCGCACACGGCAAAGCACATGACCGCCATCAGCCCGTAGCTATCGATGAGCTTGGTGGTCGTGCCGCGCAGCAGCCACTGGTGCAGGATGATGGCAGGGGCGACGCCAAAGGAGACAAAGTCCGACAGCGAATCGAGCACCGCTCCGAAGCGGCTGGAGGTTCGCAGCAGGCGGGCAGCGCCGCCATCAAGCACGTCGAAGATCGCGGAGGCGACGATCGCCAGGATGGCCTTGTGCCACTGCTCATTCAGCGAGAAGTGGATGCTGGCAAGGCCCGAGCAGAGCGCGAGCGTGGTGACGGCGTTGGGAATGACCTGCGCGATCGTGATGCTGGCGGAGGGGGGCTGGTTGGGCGGGGTGGGCGTGCCAGGTGCTTGGGTGGTCTCGCGCTCGGGGAGGGCGCTTTGGGGGCGCGGCTTGGTGCGCCAGCGTGGGCGAGAGGATTCATCGAGGCGAAGGAACATGTCGGGAAAGGGTATGGGGAGGGGGAGTGCAAGCTCAGTACGGGGGACCTGGCCCGTTGCTTGCGCAACTGGGCTCGCGGGGTTGGGCTATTTCAGGCGGGCGAGGGCGTCGCTCCCGCCTTGCACGCGCTGGCCCACCTGCACCAGCACCTGCGTGCCGAGGGGCAGATACACATCGGTGCGCGAGCCAAAGCGGATGAGGCCGTAGCGCTGCCCCGCGCGATAGTGCTCGCCCGCCTTCGCCCGGCAGATGATGCGGCGTGCGATGAGGCCCGTGAGCTGCGTGCTCGCGGCGTAGCGCCCGTCGGGCATGCGGAGGGCGAGGGTGAGGCGCTGGTTGTGGTCGGCCTCGGGCTTGCCAGCGTGAGCGAAGCCCCCCTCGCCCCGCGCGATCGCCACGACCTGCCCCTGCACGGGGGAGCGATTCACGTGGACGTCGAAGACGTTCAAAAACGTGACCACGCGGACGCAGCGCTGCGGGGGCGTGTGCCCGGCTTGCACCATCGCCTCCGCAACTTCACCCGGAAGGTGGGCTTCGTCGATGCGCATGATGACACCATCGGCGGCGCAGAGCACGAGCGAGGGGTCGGCCGGGAGGGCGCGCTGCGGATCGCGGAAGAACCAGACGCACCAGCCTGTGAGGGCGAGGGCGACAACCGACGCGACGATGACCGCCCAGGAAGGGGCACCCAGCAGCACGAGGGCAAGGACCAGCCCGGCAAACACCACCGCAAACAGGACCACGATGGGCTGCCCCTCGCGGGCGATGGCGGGGGCTGGGTCGTCGGCACGCAGAGAAGAGGTCGGCACGCGCGAGTTTAGCGCGGGTGACGGCGGTGCGAGGTCCGATCATGCAAGGCTTTGCACGCGAGGAAGCTAGGGAATTTGCCCATTTGGCTGTTCTGCGCAGAAGTTGGAGGGTGGCTGGGTCGATGCATGCCTGCATGCAAGTTTCGGGCAAACCCACGATCCTCGTGTGCGATGATGAAGCGGCGATTCGCCAGGTGGTGGCGATGAAGCTGCGCAGCGCGGGGTATGACGTGCACGAGGCACGCAACGGCATCGAGGGGTTTGGATACGCCGATTTCAGCAGCCTGCCCGAGGGGGCCAAGCCCCGCGTTGCGGTGCCGCTGGTGCCCGATGTGATTGTGACGGACTTGCAGATGCCCCTGGTGTCGGGGTTGGAGATGGCGCAGAAATTCCGGTCGTATGGGCCTACGGCGCACGTGCCGGTGATCATGCTCACGGCTCGCGGATACATCGTCGAAGAAAGCGATCGCGAGCGGACGAACATCCGCGCGATGATGGCAAAGCCCTTCTCCTCGGCGGACTTGCTGGAAAAGGTCCGGCAGATGCTGACGCAGACGGGCAGGATGGCGGCATAAGCCGCTTGCCCAGCGAAGGGCGCACGACGAGGCACGACCCATGATCGACACGACCCAGATGCAGCGCGACGGACATGTGCGGGCGTTGCTCGCGCGGTGCGAGCACCTGGGGGTGATCGCGGTGGCTCGGCAGGGCAGCGCGGGCAAGGGCGAGGGCGCGGCGTGGTGTGGCACGAAGGGGGCGGGCGAGGCACTCGCGGGGAATGCGCACGTGCGCGGGCTGTGCGAGATGCTGTGCGCCAACAGCCTGTGCGAAGATTCGAGCGAGCTGACGACGATCGGGCCCGGGCTGTGGGCGGGGCGGCTGCTGCTGCGCGACGAGAGCGGCGTGCACGGCGTGGTGATGACGCTCTATCCGCAAAGCGCAGCACTGGAGGCGGGGAGCCTGTTTGCGAGCTGGCTGCAGGGACGCGGGCTGGAGGCGATCTCGAGCTGGAGCGAGGCGAGCGCGCGGAGCACGAGCGAGGCGGTGCTGCGCTGGTCGGACGATCTCTCGAAGCTGGCGCACAGCGAGGTGGACTCGCAGACGTTCACGCAGCAACTGACGCACGCGTTCGACACGATCGAGCTGATGTATCAGCTTGGGCGGTCGATGAAGCAGCCCAGCCTGCCCGAGCAGTTTTTGGGCAGCATGTGCGCGCGGGTGCGCACGACGCTGAACTTTGGGTGGATGGTGGCGCACTTTGGCGGCACGACGGAGACGCCCAAGACGCTGCGGGGGCGGACGTTCTGGCATGGGCAGCTGCCCGAGGCCCAGCCCGTGGTCGAGGCGTATCTGCGCGACCTGCTGACGAACGAGACGATCGAGAGCGGGCCCGCGACATCGCTGGGCGAGCTTGCCTGCGGGCAGGTGGCGATGCAGACGCTGACGCACAAGGGAAAGAACGTGGGCGTGCTCATCGTGGGCGGGAAGTTTGGTGACGACCCGGACGTGAGCAGCTACGACACGCAGCTGCTCGAAGCGACTGCCGGGTTTTTAGGCAGCTTCATCGACAACGTCGCGCTGTACGACGATCAGGACGATCTGTTTGTGGGCACCGTGCAGGCGATGACGGCGGCGATTGACGCGAAGGACAGCTACACCTGCGGTCATAGCGAGCGCGTGGCGCTATTGAGCTTCATGGTGGCGCGGGCTGCGGGGCTGAGCCCGGAGGCGTGCAACGACGCACGGATCGGCGGATTGGTGCACGATGTGGGCAAGATCGGCGTGCCCGAGGGCGTGCTGTGCAAGCCCGGCAAGCTGAGCGACGAAGAGTTTGGGCACATCAAGAAGCACCCGGAGATCGGGCATCGCATCCTGCGGGGCGTGAAGCTGCTCACGAGCGTGCTGCCCGGCGTGCTGCACCACCACGAACGCTGGGACGGCAAGGGATATCCGTACGGGCTGAGGAGCGAGCAGATTCCGATGCTGGCGCGGGTCATCGCGGTGGCCGACACCTTCGACGCGATGAGCAGCGATCGCAGCTATCGCAAGAAGCTCGACCGAGCGCACGTGCTGGCGGAGATCGTGCGCAGCGGCGGGACGCAGCTGGACCCCGCGCTCGCGCCGCTGATTCTCAAGATCGATCTGCGTGCGTACGACGCGCTCGCGGAGAAGCACGCGAGGGATGCAGCGCCGGCAGTGCTGCCCCCGCGCGCAGAAAGCACGGGCGAGCGGCAAGCTGCGTAAAGGGTGCAGAACTCGCGCCTTGCAGAACTGGGGCGTGCAGAACCGGGGCGTGCAGAACCGGGCACCAACACCGCACGTATCCTGCATGCAGCGTGCTTGTGCTCACCATCATCCAAGGACCAAGCAAGGGCAAGGCCTTCGAGCTGCCTGCGCACGAGCCTCAGCTCATCGGGCGCAGCAGCGAGGCCCTGCCCATCGACGATCACGCCATCAGCAGGCGGCACGCGGAGCTGACGCCCGACGACGGGGCGTGGTACATCCGCGACTTGCAGAGCCAGAACGGGACGTATGTGAACGGGACGCGGATTCTCGAGCGCACGCGGCTGCGCGTGGGCGATCAGATTCGCACGGGGCAGACGGTGTTTGTGTTTGGGCAGCGCGGGGCGGGCAGTGCCGACCTCGTGCGCATCGTGGGCAAGAGCAGGGTGGACGCGAGCATCGAGCGCACGCTCCCCAGCGCGGGCCTGAGCCTGACGCGCAGCGCGAACGACGACTCGATGATTCTGGCAGAGCCCGAGCCCAGGCTCGCGGCGATCGACCACCTGCGCGTCATCTACGAGCTGACGGCGATGCTGAGCGAGCGCGTGCTGGCGCGGCAGGAGCTGCTCGAGGGCGTGATGGACCTGGTGTTTCGCGAGCTGCGCCCCCAGCGCGGGTGCATGGTGATAGCCGAGAGCGTGTCGGGCGATGGGCAGGCAAGCCCCGCCGTGGGCGAGGCGACGACGCTGGAGGGGAGCGACGGGGGCGAGCGATACTTGCCTGTGGTGGTGCGGCATCGCGAGCCGCCGCTCGACCCGGAGGAGGCGAAGATCCGCGTAAGCCGGACGATCCTGCAGCACGTGCTTCGCAAGAGCGAGGGCGTGCTGAGCAGCAACGCGATGACGGACCCGCGGTTTGCGAAGGGCGACAGCGTGCAGCGGATGCACATCCGCAGCGCGATCTGCGTGCCCATCCGGTTTCGTGAGCGGACGTTCGGCGCGATCTACGTCGACAGCAGCATGAGCAACTACACCTTCACGCACGAGCAGCTCGCTCTGCTGGTTGCCATCGGGCAGCACGCGGGGATGGCGCTGAGCAACGCGCAGTTGTATAGCGAGAACCTGCAGGCGGAGCGGCTGGCGGCGATGGGACAGACGGTGGCGAGCCTGAGCCACAGCATCAAGAACATCCTGCAAGGGCTGCGGGGCGGGGCGGATGTCGTCGAGATGGGGCTGGCGAAGGGGGACGTGAAGGTGGCGCGCGGGGGCTGGCCCATCCTGCGGCGCAACCTCGATCGCATCATCAGCCTCACGATGAACATGCTGGCCTTCAGCAGGCCCAGACAGCTCGAGGTGGAGCTCGCGAGCGTGCGCAGCCTGCTGGCGGACTGCGCGCAACTGATTGAGAATCAGGCACAGATAAAGCAGGTTGCGCTGCTGGTGGACGTGGAGACCGACGTGCCCCCCGTGCCGCTGGATGCGGCGCTGGTGCATCAGGCTGTAGTCAACCTGCTGACCAACGCCGTGGACGCTGCACCGGCGGGGACGGGCGCGGTCACGGCCCGGGCGATCTATCACCCCGCGCGCGAGGCCCGCGCGGGGGAAGAGAGCGACGCGAACGCGATGCCCGCGCACGTGGAGATCGCGATCATCGATAACGGGCCCGGCATCCCCGTGAGCAAGCAGCGATGGATCACCGAGCCCTTCAACACCACCAAGGGCACGAAGGGAACGGGGCTTGGGCTGGCGGTGGCGCGGCGCGTGGCGCAGCAGCATGGCGGGCAACTGAAGATCGAGAGCGCACCGGGCAAGGGGGCGACGTTTCGCCTGCTGTTTCCGACGCAGGGGCAGACGCTGATTGACCCCAGCGCGACGAGCAGCCCGCGCTAGTCGTCACACACGGCGCAGACCAATCACCCCTCTCGGGCGATGCTCGGACGGGGGTGCCATCCGGTCGATGCTTGGTGTATGCGCAGACAGATGGTCATCGCGGCGTTGGTGGGCTCAAACCTCGCGATGGCGACGGTGCTCCTTCTTGTCGCTCGGCGCGCAAACACGCTGGAGCAGAGCTTGCAGGCTGCCCAGCGGAGCAACGAGCCGCGCGAGGCAGAGCTCGTGTTCATCGAGGGCAACGGCGTGAGCCTGCTGCATCGCGAGACGATGCGGGCGAGCGCGATCGCGGCTCGCAGCCGGGCCCGGGCAGCGCAGTCCGCGGAACCCAGCACGACGGGCGGATCGGGCGATGTGCTCGCGAGCGCCGCAACCCCGGAGGGCGTGGCAACGACCACACTCAGCAAGCCGCTGGACAACAGCGGCAGTGCGCCCGCGAGCAACGAGCGGCTGGTGCAACTGCTTGTTGCGTTCGATCGCGCGAGCGCAGCAGGCGATGACCCGATGTCGCTCGATGGGCAGCTCGATCTCGTCGAGCAAGCCGCGCTGCTGAGCGCGAGCGAGCGAACGGCGATTGCGGACAAGCTGCGCTCGCTGGCGGCAGATGGGCGGATTCCAGCGTTGTTTCTGCTGGCGCGTCTGCACGAGCGCGCGGGCGAGCACAACGACGCGGCTCGCTGGTTTCTCACCGCGAACATCGTGCGGATCATCGACACGCGGCGCTTCAAGCAAGCGCCAGAGCAGGATGCGACGCTGCGCGTGACCGAGCTCTTCGGAGCGGTGCAGGACAACCTGCGACAGAATGCGCCGCTGCGACGCAGCGCGGTCGAGTTTGCGCTCGACCTGGAAGAAGCGATGCGCGACCGCCCACCCGCAGCGTGGCTGCTGGGCAAGCCCGGCGTGTCGCACGCAATGCTTGCGGACTTGTGCCTGGATGAAGACCAATGGCGCGCCGCCCGCGAGGCAGTGCGACGAAGCCTTGCGCCCGCGATTCGCGAGACAACGAGCCAGAGCGAGCCCGCGAACCCGTTGCCCGGCCCGCAGGCAGCGGCGTGGCGCACGGAGGTCTTCGGGCAATCGTCGCAGGCCGCACCGTCGGCACTGGCGTCACAGCCCGAAGAGACGCCCTGATTGTCGCCGCAGATTGCGCGCTTGGAGTGGCACGCGATGCGGGAGCATCGCATAGTGGTGGTGCGAGGCTTGCGCGCGAATCGTCGCGCGCTGCGTCGCGGAGGGGAGTGCCTCACATGATCAAGCCGCTCTTCAAGCTCGCGCTGTGCACGGCTGGCCTTTGGGTGTGCTTCCAGGGGTATCGCCAGTGGCAGCAGGGATTGCCGCCGTCGCAGATGGCGGAGTTTGCGATGTGGCGCGAGGACTGGGACAGTGCGCTGACGCACCTGAACACGATGCGCCAGCAGAATCCGCACGACCAGTTCATTGTGGCGCAGATCGCGCAATGCTACGACAAGATGGGCGACACGAAGACGGCGTTATCGCTCTACCGAAGCATTAGTCGTTACCTCGATGATCGCGAGGACGCGAATCGCAAGCACTACCACAGGCAGCGCTTTCGTGAGTTGATGGCGCTCGCGAATCGGTAGTCTGTAGCCGCACAGATCGCACGGGCACACCACACGACACGCGTCTTTCCTTAGGCATGTTGCGCGGTGCATTGCGCTGCGGAAGACCCTTGGGCAGGGGATGGTGGTGCTGACGCCCGATGATGATGATGCGCGAAGGCAGCGCACAGCATGTCGACCACTCCGACAACCCAGGCAGAGCGCGTCGCAAGCACGCGCGCGACGCGCGACGTCGCCCTGGCATTGCTGCGCGCGACGAACGCCGCGTCGCTGCTGCCCATCTCGCATCCTGCGGTGGGCGAGGCGGTCGCGAAGCTCGCGTCGCTGCTGCGCGAGCATGGCGGGCGCGTGGTGCTTGGCATCATGTCGGGCGGATTGTGCGAAGTCGATGGCACGCCTCTGGAAGACGACGCGAGCGAACTCTCGCGCAGGCTCCACACGCAGCAGTTTGGCACGCTGGAGCTCAGCGCACAAGGTGACGTCGCGTCGCTCCTTGCTGGCGTTGAATGTCTGACGGCTCCGTGGAACGAGAACAGCGCAGCCTTCGCGGCATCGCTCGCAGAGCGCACGCGCGGCGCCTTGCGGCTGCAAGCGGCAAGCCTGGGCGCACTGCGCGCCCGGGATGGGGTGACGCCCGGCAACGGTTCCGGCAATGCGAGCAACGCCGACGACCACGAGGGCAAGCTGCTGATTCAGGCCCTGCTCGCAAGCGACGCCGGCGCGCTCTCGCCCGATGCGCTCGCGAGCACGATCAACGCCTCGCTCGCAACGCAGAACCCCGACCAGGTAAGAGCGTGGCGATCGCGCCTGTCGACGGCTCTGGACCTGCTGGATGCGTCCGACGAGACGCTGTCTCGCGAAGGCCGCTCGCGGATTGCCGCTGCGATCTCTGCGCTGGAGCCGCAGGTGCGTGGGCTGCTGACGTCGCCACCGGCGCTCGGAGCGGGAGCATCGCGCGATGCCGAAGCGAGGCGAGCACACGAGGCGGAGCAGGCGCGGGCTCTGCGGCTGTTGCAGGTGTCGCACGAGCAAGGCAGCGTGCAGACGCCCGAGTTACTCGCGACGATCGAGCGCGCCACCAGGGAGGGCGTGCTGAGCCCCGAGGCGGTGATGCTGTGCGCGAAGCTGTGCACGCTCGCCCGCAGCGACCACACGCAGGCAGAGCGCAGCGACCGAGCGCTGCACGCGTTGCACGCAAGCGTCGAGCGCGTGCTGCGCGACCCTGCCGTGCACGGATACACGCCCGAAGACTATCGCAAGCGGCTTGGTGTGCTGGCGCGGCGCGCGCCGCGTGCGGAGAAGGTGCCCGTGTTCGCTGGCAGAACATTCGACCCGCGCGTGCAGGCGGCGTGCATCGCGGCGAGCATCGTGCAACAGGCGGACGAGCTTGGGTTGGACGCGACGGGGAGCGTGCGCTTTCTTGCCAAGCGCGTCGGCGCGATCGTGGCGTGCGACAACGACGCGCCGCTCGCGGCCCTGGCGCACACGCTTGCGGCATTGCCGCAGGGTGAGCAGGCCCAGGGTGGCGATGCGCAGCAGGGCATTCGCATCGCAGCGCGCGAACTGCGTGCTGCGCTGAGCGAGACGTCGTGCCTCATGCCGCTGGTGCGAAGGGCGGGCGGAGGCGAGGGCGAGCGAGAGGCTGGGCGAGAGGGCGGGCGCGGCGCGGCGTGCGAGCACGCCCTCGCCATCCTCGCCGCGCTGCCCGATGTGCCGCTCGCGCCGCTCGCGCAGCAGTTTGCGATGAACGGCGCAGCAGGCCTGCGAAGAACGCTCGACGTGCGCCTGCGGGCAATGCCCGTGGAGCATGTGGTGGAGCTGACGCACGCGATGGTGGCGCAGGCGGGCGTGACGCCCCACTTGCTTGCCCTCCTAGAAGGGCTGGACCCCACGCGCGCGCACGCGACGATGTGCGACCTTCTGGCACGCTCCCCCGCGAGCGATCGACGGGGCGTGCTCGCGGCGCTGGTGCGCACCGGTTCGCCCTTGCCGCCCGGGCTGCTGGCAACCGCATTGGTGGACGACGACGCGGCGATCGTCGCGACGGGCATCGAGCAGCTCAAGAAGCTCGACGCGCGGGCCGGGGCGTTTGCCGTGCATGCCGCATTGGTACACCTGGATGGTGCAAAGCGGCTGTCCGCCACGCGCGTGGACCTGCTCAGCCGCGCGGGCGCGGGCATGCTGCCGCACGGTCCGCACGCGCTGGCGAGCTTGCTTGATGCCTGGCGCTGGTCGCTGACGGGGATGAGGCCCCGAGCGTGCGCGCTGATTGCGGAGGCCCTCATGCCCGCGGCGCAGTATGACGATGCGGTGCGGGCGATCGTGCGGTCGTGGTCGCGCTCGAGCGGGCGACTCGTGAGCTGGTTGATGTCGAGCGAGGAGGGTGCATGAACGAGCTTGCGTACACAACGCTGGTGGATGGGCTGCGAGCGGTGCATGCATCCATCGAGGGCATGCGCGTGTTGGGGCATGAGCACCCTGCGGTCGAGGCGAAGTGCCTCGCGGCCGCGACGCTGCTGACTCGCGCGAGCGAGGGGCTGCGCTCGCGTCGCAACGCTGCTGGGCTGCTGCACGTGGTGAGCTTTGATGGGCGCGTGGCGTGCGGGGGCGTGCCCCTGCCCGCGGCCGCTGGGCTCGCTTCGACGCTGTTTGCGAATCTGTCGTGCGTGGGCGGGCCTGCGCTCAGCATCGCGAGCAAGGTCGAGGCGGGCGATGTTGCGCTGCTTGCACGAGCGGTGCTGGCACGGGACGGTACGCTGATCCACGCGACGCACCCCGTGCGGGCGTGCCAGGTGGTGTCGCAGCTTGCGCAGACGGGCACCGCGACGAGCGCCGCACCCGTCGACCCGCAGCGCGCGGGGCAGACGCTGCACAGCGCGTGGGAGAGCGTGCGGAGCGGGTCGCACATACCCATGCACGCGGTGGACAGCCTGGCGGAGCAGATGCACGCGATGCTGCGGGGCGATGCCTCCGCTCTGCTGCATCTCTCTGCCCTCAAGCACCATGACCAATACACCTTTGTGCACACCGTGAATGTGTCGGTGCTCAGCGCGAGCCTGGCGCAGGCATGCGGCCTGAGCGACGCGATGGTCCACGACATCGCTGTGGGCGCGATGCTGCACGATGTGGGCAAGGGCCTGGTGCCCGAGCACATTCTCAACAAGCGCGGCAAGCTGGAGGGGACCGAGCTCGCGGTGATGCGCCGGCACCCGCTGGATGGCGCACGCATGCTCATCGACGCGGGCAACGCGCCCGACATGGCGATCGTCATCGCCTATGAGCACCACATGCACCTCAACCGCACGGGCTACCCCCTGCCGCGCCAAGACCACTTCCCGCACCTTGCGAGCCAGATCGTGCAGGTGGCGGATATGTACGACGCGCTGCGCACCAATCGCCCATATCGCGCGGGCATGCCCATCGAGCAGGCACGCGAAATCATGTTCCAGGGGGCCGGCGTCTCGCACGACAAGGCACTGCTCGACTGGTTCTTTGAACGCATTGCTCAGCGGTGTGCGGATGAGCGGGATCTCTCGGACGTCGCGGCAAACGGTGAAGCGAGCGCAACGACGGGCGAGATTGCCAGCGCGGCGGCAACTCCGGATGTCACGCCTGAGGCGACTGCTCGCCCCACGACAGCGCCTGGGCTGTAACATGCTCCGCAAGCAAGGCTGATGTGGCAACGACCAGGATTGCGGCCGCATCGATGATGTCGTGCGCCTGCGGACGCGCAGTGGTCCATGAGCCCAGCCGCAGGGAAGCTCCGCTCGTGCATGCACTGCGAAGCGCCCGCGCCCAAACTGGGCAAGCCTTGCACAACACATCCACGCGGGCACACGCGCCCTCTTCGGCCTTCTTGCTCAGCGCGATGGGCTTGCCCGCGAGTTGCGCGAAGCACACCTCCGGATGCACCTCGATCATGCGAGTGCTTGCGGGCAACCTGCCCCGCAGTGTGCGGGCCTCACGCACCTTGGGCACCAGGTTCCATGCCTGCTTCGACAGCCCCTTGCCCGTGGAGCGCCGGTTCGCGGCGTTGGCTTGCGGAAACGTGTCGCACGCAAGTGCCTCGGGCGATGGAGGCGAGAAGACCCGTGCCGCGCACCCAGGCAGCATGCCCCGCGCGAACCGCGCGTAGGCCTCGCTGGACGCACCATCGTGCTCGTCCACGAGAGGCATGTCGATGGCGAACGTTGCAAGTGGCGATTGGCAGGCGCGGGTTGCGTCGTCCACAAGCTGCGCGAGGGTTGGGCTCGCAAGCAGCACAGGCGCTGCCGCAGCGCCACCCACCATAAACCCAACCCAGCCCCCGGGGCAGCCGTCGACGGCGAGAGTTGGCAGGTTGGGGCGCGTTCGCGACATGGTGCCTCTCTACTCCGACATCACATCGCGAGCGTGATCTCACCCGATGCAGCATCGAACACGGGCACGCACGGCGCAGCATCGATCGTGCTGCACAACGCAACATCGTGCGCGAGCCCAAGCAAGACAAGGTTGCGCCCGCCCCGGCTCTCGCGCATCGCGGCGTGCAGACCATCGGGGCCTAGAGCGCAGGCATGCTCATAGATGCGCCGAGCGGCAATCGGCGCATCGTCGCTGGTGGGCTCGCGCCCCAGTGCGCGCAGCCGCTGCACCAGCGCGCCGCCCACCAGGCAATCGTCGAGGCTGATGTCGCTGCGCGTGCCGCAGCACAGGATGTGCACGGGCCTCGGCGTGCTTGCCACAGCGTGCACCACCGCAGAGAGGTTCACAAAGCTCGCGACGATGATGCGGGCAGCCTTGCTCGCAAGCAGCAGGCCCGCCGTGCCGTTGCTCGTCGTAAACACGATGGTCGCGCCCTGCACTGCTTCTTGCGTGTAGCGCGCAGGGCTGTTGTCGAGGTCAAAGCCCTCGATCATCACGCCGCCCCGCTCGCCCCCCAGCAGAATGCGATCGTGGGGCCTTGCCGCTCGCAGCTGCGCCGCCTTCTCGCGCGCCTCCGCCGCGGAGAACGCTGGCACGATCGCGCGAGCGCCGTTGCGCAGTGCGACAGCGATCGTCACGCTGGCACGGATCGCATCGATGACGAGCACCTCGCAGCCCGCGAGCGCGTCGGGCGTGGTGTGGGCGCTGTGCATGCTCAGCAACAAGGGCTTTGCACGCGGTGCGGATTCAAACGACGGCGGTGGAGGCAGGTCGGGTGCGGCCATGGCGAGAGTGATAGGCACGCGGCCCGCAGCCAGCGCGCCAATAGTTTCGCATGCACGCACCGCACTCTCATCGGGCACGTCGGGCTTGGCTTTCGGCTTTCGCAGGGCTCACGTTGCTCAGCGCGTTCGGTTCTGCTGCGTTTGCGCAGCAAGATGCACCACCCGCGGCCCAGGCAGCCTCTCCGGCGATAGCCAGCGATGCGGCGAAGCAGCTCGCCGGGCCGCTGGTGGATGGGCTCGCGGTGGGCGGCGTGACGCGGAGCGGCCGCGTGCTGGTGCGCACCGATGCGTTGATGGCCGCCCGCGCCGCGGACCTCGCCATGGCCCCTGCGCCCGATGGCCCAATCTCCCAAAGCCCAGACGCCCCGCGCTGGCAAGTAGCGAAGGCCGATGAGGCCGGCGCGTTCGCGCCCGATGTAGGGCGGGGCGGATACCTGCGCATCGTGCGTCGCAACGACACGGGCGGACCCGTCGTGATGGTGCTCGAGGCAAGCGGGCACGCGATGGTGTATGTGAATGGCGAACCCCGCATGGGCGACCCGTATGGGCATGGCTATGTCGCGCTGCCCATCGAGCTGCGCGAGGGCGAGAACGAGCTGCTGTTTGCGCCCGCGGGGCGCGGGGCGTTTCGCGCCTCGCTGCGAGCCCCAACCGCAGAGGTGGAGCTCGAAACGCGCGATCTGACGCTCCCCGATATCGTGCGCAATGCGGGCGGAGCGATCGTGCAGCCCTCGCGCAACCTCGTGTTTGGCGTGCCCGTGCGCAACTGCACTGCGGCCCCGCTGCGCGTCGAGCTGCTCACGCGGCTCGATGATGCGAGCTGGGCCGTCGTCGCGACCGAAACGCTGCCGCCACTCTCCGTCATCAAGCTTCCGGGCGTGCTCTCACTGGGCAACGAATCGCGCAGTGCCACCACGAGTGTCGGCATCGACATCGCCGTGCAGCGCGAGGGGCCTTGGGGTGCCTCGCTGCAGGGCTCGCATCGCCCAGCGAGTGAGCTTCGCCCGCTCGCGCAGGCCCGGCTCGATCTACCAGTCATCGAGGAGACCAAGGCCCATCGCGTCACGTTCGTGAGCGCGATCGACGAGAGCGCGCAGTACTACGCGGTGCTCGCGCCGAGGCAGCGAACTTCTCTCGAAGCAGCGCCAGGGCTCGTGCTGAGCCTGCACGGCGCGAGCGTCGAGGCGATCGACCAGGCTCGCTCATACTCACCCAAGCACGACCTGTGGATCGTCTGCCCCACGAACCGCCGCCCCTTCGGGTTTGACTGGGAAGATTGGGGGCGTCGCGACGCGTTCGAAGTGCTGGAGCTCGCGCAGGCGGACATCGCGGCAATGCTCGGGGCGCGGGCGATTGACCCGCGCCGCATCTTCCTCACCGGTCACAGCATGGGCGGGCATGGCACGTGGCAGCTCGCGAGCTTGTTTCCCGACAGGTTTGCCGCCGCCGCGCCGAGCGCGGGGTGGATCAGCTTTTTCACCTATCCGCAAGCAAACGAGCCCTCGCAGCACCCGATGGCCATCGCGAGCCAGCGAGCCGCGGGCAGCAGCGACACGCTCGCGATGCTCGACAACCTGCACGCGACGCCGCTGTTTGTGCTGCACGGCGATGCGGACGACAACGTGCCCGTCGAGCAGGCCCGTCGCATGCGCGAGCTGCTGGCGCCCACGCACCCGGACTTTCACTTCTATGAGGAGCCCGGCGCGGGGCACTGGTGGGACAGCGGCGAGTTCGGAGCCTTCGATGGCGCAGCGTGCGTCGATTTTCCCAGCATCTTCCGGCTGTTTCAGGAGCGTTCGCTGCCACGCGAGTCGAGCATCAGCAAGGTGCAGTTCACGACGGTGAACCCCGCCATCAGCAACGGCACGCGCATCGTGAAGATTCTGGCACAGCAGGAGCGGCTCGTGCCCTCGACGGTGAAGCTGAACTTGTTTCGTGAGCTGCGCATAGCTATCTTCCGCACGACGAACGTGCAAATGCTTGAGCTGCGCGTCGGAGCTGCTATGACGCAAGTCAGCTGCATCGTTGATGGCACGGAGCTCGATGCGCCCGTGATTGATGGCAGCGTTCTCCTCATACGCAACAAGGATGGGCGTTGGATCGCATTGTCCGATGCTGACTCTGCGAGAGACATCCGACCGTCGACATATCTTCCCGGCTCCTTCAAGGCCGGCTACGAAGGCTTCACGCTCGTGTATGGCACGATCGGCACGCCCGAAGAGAACGCCGCGAGCCTTGCGCGGGCTCGCTTCGATGCCGAGCAGTGGTGGGTGCGGGGCAACGGTCGTGCCCGCGTGCAGCCCGACACCGAGCGTCTGCCCGACTCAAAGTACGTCGTGCTCTATGGCAACGCCGACACGAATCGCGTGTGGCGCGGGCTGGTTGGGGCTCCGGGAGACAACGTCGCCGTCAACGCGGGTCGCAACTTCGTGCGCATCCGCAACGCGGGCGAGCTGCGCACGTTCGAGGGAAACGACCTGGCGTTGCTCGCGATCACGCGCATCGACGCGGATCGCTTCGCGACACTGGTGGGCACCACGGGAAGGGCGGGCGACATCGTCGGCTCGCGCGTGCCCAGCTTCGTCGCGGGCGCGGGCATCGCCGAGATCACGCTGCTCCGCGCGGGCATGCTCGGCGCGGCATCGCTCGAGGCCGCGTGGGATGGCGTGCTTGCCGCAGAGAATGCCGAAGACCAGTGACGACAAACCGATCCAGAGCTCTTCGCCAACCGACGGACGCATCGCCCCGCCGCTCAGCGGCAGTTGCCCCCCGCGAGCAGCCGCAGATAGCCCACCAGGTCCTCATCCGAGGGAAACAGCCCGTCGTTGTTGATGTCGATGTCGTTGCACAGGCCAAGGCCCCAGCGCTCGCGCTCGCACTGGCCCCCCGCGAGCACCGCGAGAAGATCAAGAAGGTCCTCGTCCTCAGGGAAGAGCCCGTCGTTATCAAAGTCGATGCTGTCGCACACGGGCACAACGGGCAGCTGCATCGACACGATCGCCGATCGCACGCCGGGCTGCGACAGCGTGAAGATGCACTCGCCCGTGTCGGTCAGGTTGCCATCGTGCCCGGCAACGTTCACGCCGCCACTTGAAAACGCCGCAACGCTCGTTGCAAGGTCGGCGCCGGGGCCCAGCGCCACACGCGTGCCCTCGCGGTGCAGCAGTTGCACGCCCGCCTCGGGGTCGAAGGCGAGCAGTGCCGAGTTGTTGTCGTTCACGACGCCTAGGCCACGCAGCGGCACGATCACCAGCACTTGCCCCAGCACGTTCACCACCAACCCCCGGCTCTGCGAGTTGGAAAAGACGCCTCGCAGATCATCGACGACCACCGACGCAGGCAACCCCGGCACCATCTGCCCCTCGCGGATCACCGCGCGGCTTCGCCACGACCCGTCGCTCGCGCGATAGCTGATGGTGATGGCGGTGTCGAAGCTGTTGTCGTTCACATTGCTCAAGAACACCCGCGACGCGATGTACCCAGCCTCGAACGACTGCGGAAAGTCGCCGCGAGCTTGCGTCGGTGCGTTCGAGATCGCGGGCGGCCCCGCCAGCACCGCCGACGTGATGGGCATCGGCAAGTTCTCGATGCTGCTGGCGAGGCCCAGCACGCGCGTCAGCCGCACCGGGGTCTGCGGCGTTGGCGGCTGCCCCAGGGGCGCATCGTCGGTGAGCACATACACCGCGTCGGAAGGATCGCGCCCCACGAAGGCGATCTGCCCCGCGCGATTCACGCTCAGGCCCCGCCAGCCCAGCGCGCTCACCGCCGTGCCCGCAGGCACCGTGCCCGTGCCCGTGCGCAGCAAGATGTCGCTGCGGTCTTGCGCGGGGGTTGCGCCGCGCGTCCAGCGCGTGATGAGGTCGGCATTCGAGAGCGCCGGGTACGTCAGGCCCCGCCCGCACACCACGACCCTGCCCCACCCATCGCGATAGTGCACGCCATCGCCAAGCCCATTGCTCGACCAGATCGTCTCCACCACAGGCTCGTTGGTGATCGACGAGAACTCCTGCGCTACCAGCCTGCTCCCAGCACGGTCGGCACCCTCAAACGCAAACAACGTCAGGTCGTTCGAGCTCGTGCCCGCAGGCGGCGCGACTTGCGCGAGCATGAGCCACCCGCGATTGCTCGAGCCATCGCCCATCCCCTGGCCATCGAGCGCAATCGCGCCCAGCGCGTGCCGCATCGTCGATCCCGCCGCCGGAAATGTGTCCAGCGGCGCAGGCATCAGGCTGCCGCCACGAAGCTGCAGCGTGGGCTCCAGCCCGCTCGTGCGTGCCCGCGCCAGCGCATCGGTCGTGCCCACAGGCACATTCACGAGGCGCCCGCGAAACCGCACCGCAGCCGCCTCACCCTGCCCGGCATCCTCCAGCATCGCGAGGTTGCCGGGCGGATCGAGCAAGGGCTCGATGGTCGCCACAGTGCTCACCGAGGGCATGGGCGTGAGCGACGCCACGACGATTGCCTTCTGCCGCGCGCCGCTCGTGTCGGCAGGATCAATCCGCACCAGCACCCGGCCCGCGAGCAAAGGCCCGCCCGATGAGGCCCGTCGCTGCCCCGACACCAGCGCCGCCCCCGCACTGTTGGTGTGCACGAGTTGCAGCAGGTCGCCGAAGAACTCACCGTTGGGCAGCTGGTCGTTCGCCGCGACCAGCGGCGTGAACGGCGCGACCTGCGCCGAGCAGGTGCCGCCCGCGCAAACCCCAAGCACCAACGCAACAGCGTGCCTTGCGAAGCGACCCATGAGTGCACCCTCCGCCGACACTATACAGCACGGGGCACAATGCTGCAATACCCCCTTGCCAAACAAGGGCGACCAATCGCGCAAAGCAAGCCTGCCTGACCGGGTTGTTCGGGATGCGTGGGGATCGCGGGCCGAGAAAGTCGATGCTTACCGCCCCAAAAGCTCCGCCGCCGTGTCCAGCAGCTTCGCCAGCGGCACGGGCTTTTGCACATACGCATCCACGCCCAGACTCTGGGCATACGCCATGTGGCGCTTGCCCTCGTTCGCCGTCACCATGATCACCAGCGGGCTCTGCTCGGTCCCTTTGATCTTCTCGAGCACCAAAAAGCCCGAGCGCTTGGGCAGCATCATGTCGAGAATCACCAGGTCGGGCTCGTGCTGCTGGCAGAGCAGCACGGCCTCGTTGCCATCCTGCGCCAGCATCGTGCTCGCCCCCTCGCTCGCAAACGCCGCCTCGAAGCTTTGCAGCACGTCGCGATCATCGTCCACGATCAGCACGCGGACATCCTCCAACCTGCCCGCATCGTCCGCGTGCTGGTCGGCGTTCTGGTCTGCATCGTGGCTCGGTTGCTCGCCAGACCCCTGTCCGGCTCCCTCGCCCGCCGATTCGTGCTGGGCAACCGGCTGATGCAACTGCTGTGGCTGACGCATGAGTTCATCCCCTTCTGTGGGCTTCCAGCAATCACGACGCGTGCTCTCCGGTTCGCACGCCCACCCCGCGCGGTTGCCGCAAAGCCCCTGCCCGCAAAGCACGCATGCCAGCCATCCCCCCAGCGTCCGCAAAGCCTGCTACGTCGCGGCTTGCAGCGTGTTGCTCGCCAGCTCGCGCGTGTCGCGCTCGCTCTGCCGCACGAGCGCCCCCACCTCCTCCTCGCTCAGCCAGGGCAGGCTCCGCAGCTTCTCGCGAAGCTGGGGCGGAAAGGGCTTGCCCGTCCGCTCGTGGGCCGGGCGGCTGCGCCAAACCCGGTGCATCCAGAAGTACTGCTCCGGCGCCGCGCGGATCATCGTCTCCATCGCACGCCGATATCGCGCGCTGATGTAATACACCGGGTCGGGCTGGGTCGTCCAGTCGTCGGGACCAAAGACGTCGGTCACGTCGACGCTGTATCGCAGCCCGGGCCCATGCTCGCTCGCAAGATGCGGGCTGGATATCTCTGCCAGCACATCACCCCGCGCCAGCGACGAGTCCCACGCGCCGTGCGAGGGCGTGCGCGCTTGCTGGCTCGCGCCCGCACTCGTCATGGGCAGCCGCCGCGCCACGCCGCACACGATCGTCGCCTGCTTCTGCATCGCCAGCAGCGCGACCATCTTGTACGTGCTCGTCAGCCTGCCAAAGAATGGCACAAACACGCCCCGGTCGCCGCCGCTCTGGTCTGCCACCAGCCCCACGGGCGTCCCCGGCTTGAGCGCCGCAGGAATGTCCCGCGCCGCCCCAAACTTGCTCACCAGCGTGAGGCCCTTGCTCTCGCGCGTCGTGCGCATCCAGCGGTCCAGCGGGCGCAGGTCGAGCGGTCGATACACCGCGTGCATCCCAAAGCCCAGCATGCTGATGGCATACCCGATCAGCTCCCAGTTGCCGATGTGCCCGCTGATGAGGATCACGGGCTTGTCGCTGCACAACGCTCGCACCGCTGGCGCGATGTTCCCAAACCGCAGATGCATGCTGCACCCATCACGCGTGATGAGCCTGGGCACATACATGAACTCCACGCCCAGCTGGCACAGGTGCTCAAACGTGCCCGCAGCACACGCCCGCACCTCATCTTCGCTCCACGCCGGAAACGCAAACCGCAGGTTGTCCTGCGCTCGCCTCAGGTGCTTTTTGTCCACCGCGCACACCAAGCGTGCAGCCTGCTGCGCCACCCGGCTGGCACAATCAAACCCCAGCAGATGCACGGGCGTCATCGCGCTGCGCAGGGCATACGCGAGGGGCTCGTGCGTCCAGGTTGGAAGTTTGGATTTTCGCGTCACGGCTTGTGTGTGCACACGCCGGGCTCGACATCAGCCCGTGCGAGGAAAGGTGCAACATCGGACAATAGGGTGCCGCCACCAGACAAAGCGCACGCCGCACGCTACACACGAAACCACTCGCGACCCACTCGCAACCCCAAAAACAAACAAGGGCGACTTCGTCAGTCGCCCTCGCATCGTGCGTATTGCAAACCCGCACTCGCGTGACGTTCCGAGCCTCGCCCCGCACCATCACCACATCATTCCGCACCATCCCGACAACAACATCAGGGCGTGCCCGCCCGCCGACGCATCGGAGCCGGAGGCTTGCCAATGAGCGTGTACAGGCGGTTCTCGTTCAGCACTTCCACGCCCACGTTGCCCGCCTGCGTGAAGAGCGCGTCATACCGCTCAACATCGCGGAAGCGCCGCGTGAACTCCTGCACGACCTCGAAGGGCGCGTCGTTGCCCGGGCGGGGCGGCAGCACGGGGCGACTGCCCAGCACCACAAAGTCCGCATCGCCCTGCAGGTCCTCCGTCACTTCGCCGCCCCAGCTGCGGATCATCGACTCGATCTCGCCGCGCTCCGCCACCGTGGGCAAGCCGTCGCGATCGGTGTCAAAGTTGCCGAAGACAACGAACTTGTACACCTTGTTGGGGTCATACGCGGCATTCGCGATGACATCGCCCCGCACCACGGGGTTGCCACGCAGCTCACGCGTCACGCGGGCAACGCTCGTCAGGTCGCCCACGCTGATGACTTCCAGCGTCGCCTTGCCCGCAGGGATGTTCCCCTCGGCATCGGGCTTCATCGCCGCCGGGCTGCCATACACCGAGAAGGTCATGCCCAGCACCATCTTCTGCTGCCGCCCAAGGTTGATCGTCACGCTGCCATCGGCCTCGTTCAGCCCGATGACCGTGCCATCCACCAGCGCGCTCTCCGCATCGCCCCGGAAGGCGGTCTTGCTGCGCTCGCCACGCAGCTTCGCGAGGTTGGCCTCCAGCACCAGCTTCTCTTCCGTCAGCTTGTTGATCTGATCCTGCAAGCGCTTGGTCGACTCATCCGAAGCCGTCCGCACGCCCTCGTTCTGGGCCGACATCGCGGCGCGATACTCCTCGATCGCCTTGCGATACGCCTCGTTGTCGCTGCTCATCGTCCCGATCTGCTCGTTCAGCTGCTTCAGCGTCGCCGCGTGCTGGCTCGTGATGGTCGTGATGCGGTTGCTCTCGTTCTTCAGGTCCTCCAGCGCTTGCGTGCGGGCAGCCTCCGCGGTCGCGAGCTGCTGCGTCAGGCCCTGCAGCTGCGTGTCGCGCGAGCTGAGCATCGCCAGCAGCGACCCCTCGCTCCCCTCCACGCCCTTGAGCTTCGCCTCGATGCTCGCCAGCGTGTCGCGCTTGTCGCCGCTGATGCGCTGCACCAGCCCGTCGCGCTGCGCCACGAGATAGCCCACCAGCGTGCGCTGCTCGCTCTTGGTTGCCTCGGCAATCAGCGTCCGCACGTCGTCGCGCTTGCGCTCCTCCCCCACGATCTCGCTCTGGCTCGAAGTCGCGTTCGCAACCTCGCGCTTCAGATCGCTGTTCTTGCCCAGCGTGACGGCAAACCCGACAAAGAACCCAAGGGTGAGGAGCGTCAAAATCACGATCGTGACGATGATGCCCGTGGATGCGCTGGTACGACCTGCCATGCGAAAAACTCCTCAGCGTTGCACGACGCATGCCCGTTTGCTTTCGGACACGCCTCGCGAGAAACACGCCTGCCGGGCCCGTAGGCGACCAAACAGCAGAAACTCACAGTCGACGGAAACAGACAGTGGGAACCGACAGTGTGGGGAGGCAAACCGCCAGAATCAAGCCCAGCCGCCAGCAAGACCTGCGCTCACTCGCGACCCAGTGTTCCTGACAAAGCCCAAACACCACACTCCAAGCCTGCACTATCCGCAGAAGCACCACCCCCGGTTGCGAAGCCGCCACGCGGATTCTGCACGCATCACCCCCGCAGCGCTACCTCACAAAACGCCCGCACGCCCGTCTCGATCGCATCGTCATTAAAGTCAAAGTCGGGCTGGTGCAGCGTCGGAAAGGTCGCTCGTCCCTTCGGACGAAGCCCAAGCATGAAAAAACATGCGGGCACGTGATGCCCGTAGTAGCTGAAGTCCTCGCCGCCCATCGTGGGCGTCTCCACTTCCTCCACTTGGGCGGGGCCCAGGGCCTCGCGCGCAAGCCGCACGAAGGTCGCCGTCGCCTCCGGGTGGTTGTGCGTCACCGGATAGCCCGGCATCCACTTGATCGTCGCCTCGCACCCCATCGCCTTCGCGGTTTGCTCCACGATCGCGAAGAACCGCTGCTTTGCCAACGCCCGCGTGCTGTCCTTCAGCGTGCGCACCGTGCCAATGAACTCGATGGACTCAGGAATGATGTTGTCCGCCGTCCCGCCGTGGATAGCCCCCACCGTCACGACAATGCTGTCGAGCGGGCCCACGTTTCGGCTCGCGATCGTCTGGAGCGCAGTAATGATCTGCGCACTCGCCACGATCGGGTCGTTGCCATAGTGCGGATACGCCCCGTGGCTCTGCACACCCTTGATCGTGACATGAAAATCATCGGTCGCCGCCAGCAGTGGGCCCGCCTTCGTCGCCACCCGCCCGACCTCGATGGTGGGCCAGCCGTGCAGCCCAAACATCGCGCGCACCGGCACGCCAAGGCCCCCCTTGCCATCCCCCGCAAGCGCCCCTTCCTTGCACATCACATCCGCCCCGCCCCCGCCCTCTTCCGCAGGCTGAAACACGAACGTCACGGCGTTTGGCCTGCTCAGCTTGCTGAGCACGGCGGCTGCGCCCAGCAGCATCGTCATGTGCCCATCGTGACCGCAGGCATGCATGCACCCCGGGTGCGTGCTGGCATAGGGCACGCCCGTGCGCTCGTCGATGGGCAGCGCGTCCATGTCGGCACGCAGCCCGATCGCGCCGGCCTTGCCAGCGGTGTTCGCGTGGGGCGTCGTGGCGGGCAGGTGGGCCACGATGCCCGTGCCCTTGCCCATGCCCGCCTTGTGGGCGATGCCCAGCCGCGAGAGCTCGCGCTGCAGCGCCTTGCTGGTCTTGTGCTCGCCATACGCGATCTCGGGGATGGTGTGCAGCTCGCGTCGCAAGGCCACGAGCATGGGCAGCTCGCGTGCGATGCACTGCGAAAGATCGGCTTGCGGAGGCACTTGGACCTCAATCGGGCGATGCGTCGTCATGGTCACGGGGCGAGTATAGAAGCCCCGGGGGGCTCTACACTGCGCCCGCAACACCGCCCACGCACCATCCCAAACCTCCCCAGGATTCCCGACCATGGCCAAGAAGAGCACCGCGAAGAAGACCGCCAAAAAAGCCCCCGCGAAGAAGGCCCCGGCCAAAAAGCCGGTTGTGAAGCCAGCGAAAAAAGCCGCGAAACCGCTCGCGAAGAAGCCCGCGCCAACGAAGCGCCCCGCAAGCAAGCCCGTACCAACCAAGCCCGCCCAAACCAAGCCCGCCAAGGCCGCGAGCAGCGCCGCACCCCAAGGCACTAGCATCGTCTCCACCGGCACAGGCCCAAGCCCCCTCGAGCTGGGCAGGCAGTTTGTCGCCCTCTTCAACCAAGGCCTTGCCGAGAAGATCGAGCGCGAGATGTACAGCGACAACATCGTCAGCGTCGAAGGCCACGGCGTGGGCATGGCCTGGCACGGCAAGAAGATGGTCGAGGCCAAAGCCAAAGAGTGGATGGCCGACAACATCATCCACGGCATGCGCGCCGAGGGGCCCTACGCCGGCAGCAGCGGCTTTGCCATCAAGCTCGAGATGGACGTCGAAACCCGCAGCAAAAACACCCGCAGCGTGCACAAGGAAGTGGGTGTCTACACCGTGCAGAACGGCAAAATCGTGCGCGAAGAGTTCATGTACGGCATGGAGTAGCCGGGCATCAACTCACAGGCAATCCACAGGGAATTCGCTGCGGGTTGTCTACGCTGGTGCATGACTACGCCCAAGGAAGGGCCTTCGCAAGGGCCCCCACCCCTGCACACCGCGATCGACCTGACCGACATCCTGTCGCTCACCGACTTTCAGCGCGCTGCCAAGCAGCACATCTCCCGCCTGCGCCGCACGGGCAAGGCGCAGGTGCTCACCGTAAACGGAGCCGCGGCCTTGGTGGTGCAAGACGCCAAGAGCTACCAGCGCCTGCTCGATGAAGTCGCCAGCCTGCGCGAAAGGCTCAGCACGCGCTCGACCCTCGTTGCAGCGCGCGTAGAGGATGCGGGCGACGCGCCGCCCACCTCGCGCCTGCCCGTCGTCGCGGCTGGTCGCGCGAGCCCAAAGCAGTCCGGTGCTGCCGCAAACGCTCAGACCAGCAGGCCAACCAACCCC
>JAIYDA010000155.1 GCA_027487735.1 Planctomycetaceae bacterium
AAGGTCCAGGTCCTTCGTCTTCGCCCCGCCCTCTTCAATCCGGCTCATGAGCTGATACAACCACCCGCTTCCCTCGCGGCAAGGCGTGCACTGCCCGCAGCTCTCGTGCTTGAAGAACCGCGCGATGTTCCGCGCCACTGCCACCATGTCGGTGTCCTCGTCAAACACCGTCGGGCACGCCGTGCCAAGCCCCAGCACGTTGTTCTTGCGACCAATGTCAAAGTCCATCTCCGCGTCATACTGATCGGGCCCCAAAATGCCCATGCTGATGCCGCCCGCGATCGCGCCCTTGAACTTCTTGCCGTTGCGAATGCCGCCGCAGAGCTCTTCGACGATCACGCGCAAGGGCGTGCCCAGCTCCAGCTCAAACACGCCAGGCCTGTTCACGTGCCCGCTCACGCCCATCAGCTTCGTCCCGAAACTGCCCGGTGCATTCGGAATCGTGCTCGGCGCGCCATGCTTCGTAAACCACTCCGCCCCATAGCTGATGATGCTGGGCAGGTGCGCCACCGTCTCGACGTTGTTGATGATCGTGGGCTTGCCAAACAACCCCTTGATCGCCGGGAAAGGAGGCTTGATGCGAGGCCAGCCGCGCTTGCCCTCAATCGCCTCCAGCAGGCCCGTCTCCTCGCCGCAGATGTACGCCCCCGCGCCGCGGTGCAGATAGCAATCCACCGCGAAGCTGCCGCCCCGCCCCGTCTGCGTGCCGTTCATCAGCCCCTGCTTGCCAAAGATGCCCTTGGCATACGCCTCCTTGATCGCGTTCTCGACCACGTGCGCCTGGTGGTGATACTCACCGCGAATGAACACGAACGCCGTCTTGATGCGGCAGGCATAGCACGCAATCGCGATGCCCTCGAGCATCAGGTGCGGGTCAAAGTCCATCAGCAGGCGATCCTTGAACGTGCCCGGCTCGCTCTCGTCCGCGTTGATCGCGAGATAGCGCTGCCCCGGATCCTCCTCGTTGCCAGCCTCGTCCACCTTCAGCTTGGGCAAGAACGTCCACTTGAGCCCCGTCGGAAAGCCCGCGCCGCCGCGCCCGCGCAGCACGCTCTTCTTCACTTCCTCGGTCACGCCATCGGGCTTCATCGAGAGAGCCTTGCGCAGCCCCTCATACCCGCCCGTGCGCACGTACTCGTCATACCCCACCACATGCCGGTCCTTCGGATCGGCATAGGGCCAGCATGGGATGCGCTGCGTCAGCACAGGCCCCCCACTGTTCTGCGTGAGCGCAGACAGGCGAGGATTGACTTTGCCGGAAGGGTTGCTGGTCGTGAGGCCTTGTGGGTGGAAGGGCATAGGAGCCCAAGAATACGCATCGCGAAGGCGGTTGGAGTCAGACCCCAGGCGATGTCGACACGCGTGTGTCGTCGCTTCCGCCGTGTCGAGGCTCAAAGATCTTCCCTCGAACTGGGCTCGTCCGGACCGTCGCCCCGAATCGCGTCCATGATTTCCTCTGCGAAGTACAGCTTGCCGCGCTCGACGTCGTCTTGACCCCGGAGCATCCCTAGGTCTTCCAGATTCTCCACGTGTTTTTTCGCAGCGTTGTACGAAAGGTCAAGCACCCTCGCAGCTTGGACGATCGTGATCGCCTGCTGACGAAAGATGTAGTCAATCAACCTGCTCGCGAGAATACTCACTCGCTTCGTTGTAACAGTTGTCACGTACCGCTCATACAGACCCGACACGCGTCTTGCTCGCGCGAGATCGGCCTTGGCTTGTGACGAGATCGCGACAAAGAAGAACCGAACCCAGGGCAACCACTCTCCATGGGTGCTGACTCTCAGCAAGCGGTCGTAATACTGCTGACGATTCGCCTGCACCCACTCGCTCAAGTTGCAGACAGGATGCTGCAACTGCCCATCTTTCACCGGCGCAACGGTGACCAACGCCCTCCCCAGCCGCCCGTTCCCATCGCTGAATGGGTGGATCGCCTCAAACTGATAGTGCAGCAACGCGAGTCGAACAAAGTACGGGTATTGATCCCACTCGGGCGCTTTGCCATCGCCCGCGTGACACCTGATCTCCCAATCGCCCATGCACGCCGGAACACTCACTCCAGGCGGTGGCACAAATCGAGCACCGCGAAACCCAAGGCTCGCATCTCCGATGCAAACTTGCTTTGTTCGATACTGCCCGGGGGTATGCCGAGGATCAACGATCAGAGTGCTGTGCATCTCCTTCAGCAGCCGGCCGCTGACGGGCAGAGGCGACTCCAAAGCGGCCATTATCGCTTGACGATTTCGAAACACCTCGCGCGACTGCTCCGGAACGTGAGGCGTCCCCAACGCAGCAAGGGCAATCTCACGCACCGACGCAAAGGTGTTCTCGATGCGGGAAGATGCTTGAGCCTCTCTGGTTTGCATCGCCGACAACAGCAGCGTCTTGCCAGGAAGCAAGTTGATCTCTGCATCCAGCCTCAGCAGACTCGTCTTCAGATCGTCGTGAATGTCAAAGAGCTCGCCACGCCACTCGCGAATCTCCGCATGTGGGGGCAGAGGATGCGGAACAAATGCCGTCCCCTCGATCTGGACGCGTGTCCCCGAGGGAAAAACGTCCTCGAAAGTTGTCTTCACAATATTCCCGGGGGCGTTGGGCTGGAAGTCTGCGGACTGCATTGCACACCTCTTCTCTCGACTGAAAGAGTACGTGTCGGCATTTCATTTTCAAGCAAAAAATGAAAAAGCGATCTTGCCCCTTTCAGTTTGGCGCAAGATCGCTGCTTTCGCTGCTTTGTCACTTCTCACCCGATTGTATCCACCACTATGAGGGCCTCAGCACGCCCCGCCCGCCAACACCCGCAAGAACGCGATCAGGTCCTCATCGCTCGGGAAGAGCCCGTCGTTGTTGAAGTCGATCCCCTCGCACCTTCCCGTCGGGCACTCGCCGCCCGCCAACACCGCGAGGTAGTCCACCAGGTCCTCATCGCTGGGGAAGAGCCCATCGCCATTGAAGTCGATGCTGTTGCACGTTGGGGTGTTGCCGCAGTTGGGGTCACCCGGAAGGCCCAGCGTCACCAGCGCCGTGTTGCTGAAGGATTCGCCGCACGCGATGGCGACAGCCCGCAGCGCGAACCCACCACCAGTCAGCACGTTGCTGAACGTGACGGTGTTGCTGCTCGTGCCGAGCACCGTGCCCTGCGCACCACCCACCTGAGATCTCAGCTCGCCATCCTCGAGCCGCGTCCACGAGGTGCCACCGTTGCCGTCGTTCTCACCAAACTCCCATGCCCAGCTCAGCGCCCCGCTGGTCGTCGCATTCGCCGTAAACGTCAACCCAGTCGTGCCGCCACACAGCGTCTGGCTCCGCGGCTGCGTCGTAAACGTCGCGCCCGCGCAGTCGCTGCCAAAGGTCTCGAGCACCCATGCATTCCGTCCGCTGTCGCACGCCCAGCCATCAAAGCCCGCAGGCAACACCGCGACGCGATACGTCCCCGCATCCAGCCCCTTGTTCGCCGCAGCCGGCGCACACAGATCATCAAAGTAGAACCCGTTCGCGGCAAAGAACTCCGTCGTGCCGAAGCAGCCCGAGGCCGGCAGGCGCTCCACCACCGCCAACGCTGGCAGCTGCGACCGCAGCACAAGCCCCACATTGCGACGCTCGTCGATCGTGAACTCATACCAGTCCGTATCGCGACGCTGCCGCGTGCTGGAGAACGTGCCCGTCAGCGTCTGCCCCAGCGTCAGGCCTTCAAACACGGGCGACGCGCTATTGCACCCGCCGTTGGTGTCCTCGCCGCAGAGCTCAGCCTCAGCGATCGCCCCGCCCGGCACAGTGAGCGGGCAAGGCGCAGGGATCGTCCGCACGATGAGCCCCATGTCCCCCGTTGACCCCGCGCGAATGCCCAGCGAGAACAGCAAGGGCTCGCCCTGCACGCCATCGAGGATGAAGAACACGCGATCATCAAACACGATGCTGCCACCACCCGAGCACCGCACCACGCTCCCGCCGCACCCGTTGTATTGCGTGAGGATGGGCGTCGCCGCGCCACCCGCCCCGCCCGTCGCTTCGATGTACACCTTTCCCGTGCTCGTGGGCGTGAAGCTGAACCAGATGTCTTTGGGGCGAGTCGCAGGCTCATTGAAGGGATAGCAAGGCGTGAACGCATCATTCAGCGCACCCGCGTTGCTCCCCTCCCATGCCGGCGTGTTGCCCACGCTCTCGGTCAGCACCAGCGGCGCATCGCAGCGGTCGTTGCTGGGTGCAGGTAAGGGCGTCGTGTTGCCCACCGAGAAGCTCAGATCGAACAAATTGAACGGATCGAAGCTCACCGGAAAGCTGCCCGTCGTCGTCACATCCCAGTTGGCTGCCCCAATGTTCGTCAACCCGGAAGGTCCCGCCACCACCGCAAGCCAATACGTCCCGGCCGCGAGCGTGGCACCATCCTGCCCTTGCAGCGCGGGCGTGTCGGGCGGACTCCGAAATGCCGTGCTGCCAAAGCTCAGACCCGCAGCGATCCCAGGCGGAAAGCTGCCGTCCGTATCGTCGCTTGCAACCAGATTCCCCTGGTTGTCATACAACGCCAGCAGCGGATCCTTCGTGCTCGCGTCGGGCTCCGTGCTCGTGATCCGCGAGTCGATATCCAGAAACAGATCGCCGCTGATCGGAGCCGTCAGCTCGAACCGAATCCACTTCACCGTCACGACATCGCCGTCAAATGGATCGAACGCCGCCGACGTGTCCCCCACGTACTCTTGCACGCTGGGAGGCGACGCGGCAGCCGCAAAGCTGCCCGCGTCAACGAACGTGGCCGGCTGGGCTCGCACGCCGCCAGCACAGGCAGCGATGGCCACAAGTCCATATCCGAAACGAGTTTGCAACGCCGAAATTTCGATGGATCGCATGACCACACCTCTATCCGTTAAGCCCATGACCGAATGCCACTGATCGACACAACGCCACCGCTTCATACGGCCCAGCATCTCTCGCGTATGCAGTTTTCCAGATTTTTCTAGAACATCCATGAAGCCTTTACGCACCTCTTCGTCCAAGAACACCGACGCACCCGCCCACAACGGCCGCCTCGACGCCGCATGGGCCGATCGCGTTGTCCAGCGCGTGCAAGGCGCACTCCGCGAAACCCTGGAAACCTGCCCCCCCAAAGCCCAAACCGCCACAGGGCTCGCCCGCTGGCTCGATCTCCGCGTCCCGCTCTGCCACCGCCTCATCGCGGGCTCGCGCATGCGATCCTCACCTCCCGAGGTCATCGCCGCCCTGCCTGGCGTTGAGGGCCTGCACATCCTGCTTGGTGCCCTGAAGCAAGCCGGACTCACCGACAAGCAGCTCGCGAAGGCCCAAACCGCGGTGCAAGAGCTCGACGATCTGGTCGCCTCCGCAGGCGGCAGCCAACGCCGCCTCATCGACGCATTGCGCGCCGCCCAGAGCGAAGCCGCAAACCAGGGCGAGCTTCCCCTCTCTCAGCAGGCCCGCCTCGCCGCGTTCGACCAGCTCGCGAGCGTGCTGGGTTGCAGCACGCAGGGCGTTGTGGGCGTGCGCATCTACTACCCCTCCGCGCAGCCGCACTTCGCGGGCGACCTCGACGTCATCGCCGCCATCGGGCGCGTGGGCTTTCAGCGCCAGAGCGCTGCCATGCCCCTGGTGCTCAGCCTGTCCATCGAGGGCGACAAAAGCGCCGCCCAGGATGCCCAGGCCTGCCTCATCCCGCAGTTCTGCACGCAGCCTCTGCCCACCGTCACGCTCGACCCGCGCGAGCAGGCGACGCTCGCGATTATCGACGCGGCCCACGAGCGCACGAGCGCGGTCGACATCTTCGCGGGCCCCTTCCGCGCCACCCATGCCGTGGAACGCGAGAACGAAACTCCGCACCTCTGCAGCAACATCATCGCGAACAGCCCCACCCGATGGATCTTGCAGGACATCTTCGTCCCACGCGACTGGTGCACACCCCTGCGCTGCGAGGCTGGCGCATACGTGCACGGCGCGCTCGGAAGGCTGCGAGGCGACCTGAGCAAGCGCTGGTTCGACCGTCTGCCCATCAGCCTCACCCCGGGCATGCTGGGCAGAGGCCTGCGCAACACCGCCAGCGAGCGGCACCCGCGCCAGACCGAGGTCTGCGAGTGGCTGTTTGCCAACGCTGGGCTCAACCCCAACGACTTCGTGGGTTACCGCTTGGAAGTCAGCCTACCTGTCATGAGCGTGCAGCACGTGCTGCATTGCACGCCCGACACGTAACGCCAGACAAGTCACGCTAGACAAGTCACGCTAGACAAGTCACGCCAGACAAATCAGGCCAAACGGCCCAGGCCCATCACGCAAGCGGATCACGTCCACTCACCCGCGCTTCGCGCGCTTTGCGGGCGCCTTCTTCCGAGCGGCCCGCACCGCGGGCTCTGCTTGCACGCGCGCATACTCCACGATCCGCTCCTCGACATACCCCTCGCGCTGCTCGGGCGGATAATGCACCCGCAGCGCATCGCCCGCCGCATCCATCGCTGCCTCTGCCGAGGGCTGCGCTGGCCCCCCAAACTCCGCAAGCACCCGCGCTTCAAACGCCTGCACCAGCGCCTCGCGCTCGCCCACAGGCACGCGCAGCAGCGCGTGCAGCCAACGCCTTGCCAGGTCGGGGCTTGCGCTGCGCAGCAGCTCGGTCAGCATGTGCACGTGGTCAGCCGGGGTGAGTCGCTCGCCCGCCTCAGGCGCCGGGCTTGTCCTCGGCCGGGCTGCCTTCAGTGGGCTGCGCTTCGCCCGGCTTTGGCGCTCGCTTGGGGAAGATGTCGTCGACGATCGAGACCGCCCGCTGGCGGAGCGGGGTTGCCACAGGGGCGGGGCTTCCTCCCGAGGGTTGTCCGTTGGCGGGCTGCCCATGCTTGTCCGAAGGTAGGCCGGGCACCGCCTCGGGCCTGGGCTCGATCGTGCTCGCGACCCGCGCTCGCGCGTCCACATCCATGATGAATCGCTCCAGGCGATCCACCCGCTCAATGAGAGCTTCCAGCGTCTGGGCGACCGCGTGCAGCAGCTCCGTCGGGTTGGCGTCGCGCAGCGCGTGCAGCTTCACGTCCTTGCGATACACCGGGCCCTCGCCCGTCAGCAGCCACCCCACGTTCACGCCTGTTGCCTCAGCAACCTCGATCACAAACTCGGTGCTGGGGGTTTGCCCGGTCATATACCGGCGCACGGTCTCGGCGTGCACCTTGGTCAGCTCGCCCACCTCGCGGTAGCTGCGTGTTCCGATTGCCTGGCGAAGCCGATGGTGCAACAACGACAAACTCATGGAGGCACACCCCTTGTAGTGATGTCGGATTGTCGGCTTGTGACGCCCGCACGTCACAATACCGACAAACATCCCACAAAGTTGCGGCGCGTCGACAAGAACTTGCACAGTTCTGCGTCGCTCAGGCGCGGAGCGCGTCTTTGACCCCTGCAGGAGCAGGGCAGAGAGCCCCTCATAAAGCCCCCATCACAAACCCAAGGCTTCCTATGGAGCCGACGCGGGCCTCTGCCCGCGCCGCTTGGCGTGCCGCACAATCTCGCCCGTGAGCAAGAAGATCAGGTCCTCGGCGCACGCGCTCATCAGGTCGCCCACGCGCTCCAGCTCGCGCCCCGCCCGCGCGAGGTGCATCGCAGCCAGGATCGCGTTGTCCTCACGGTTGCGGGCCCGCACCATCGCCATCACCTCGTCGAGCACGCGCTTCTCGATCGCGTCTATCGTGGGGTCATACTGCACGATCCTCCTCGCGCGGTGCACGTCAAGGTCCGCCAGTGCCCGCAGCAGCTCGTGGCACATCGCGGGCACGCGCAGCCCAAGGTCGCGCAGCGACGTGGGGATGTGCGAAGGCCCGGAAGGATCGGGCGCACCCACCAGGGGCTGCAACCGCAGCGTGGCTTTCGCGATGCTGCTGGCATGGTCGCCCACGCGCTCAAAGTCGCTGTTCACGCGGAGCGCGAAGGTCACGAGCCGCAGGTCGCGCGCGATGGGGTTGTGCAGCGCGAGAATCTCGTTGCACTCCTGCTCGATGGCGATCTCTTCGTTGTCGATCTGATCGTCGGAAAATCGCACCTGCCGCGCCACATCAACGTCCAGCCGCCAGAGGGCGTCGATCGCACCCTCCAGCATGCTCACGGCTAGGCTGCCCTCGCGCGTAAGGCGGCGGTGCAGGGCTTGCAGGCGCTTTGCTGTGACGGGCGTCTGCGACACCAAAGGCTCCGGGCGTGGGCCCGGGCGAGAGGGATCGTCGTTGTCGTCTCTCAGGCTCGTCATCGTCGTCGCTCGCCTTCCTTGCATTCGCCCGCGACGTTGCGTGCGTCAGGAGGGCGAGAGCGTCGTGCTCCGCAGCATCATCGTACCAAGAACTGGTGCAAGCACAAGGGGATTATGCGGGGAAAGCCGGGGGATTTCTGGGCAGGGCAGCGCGGCGAAGAAACGGGCAGGCGCGTGGGCCGCACGCGCAAACCATCAGCACCCAGCGATGAGCCGCGAGGCGCAACGGATCACACGCTTCGCTCTTGCTCGACGCGCGTTGCGACTTGTTGATCGCGACCACGTTCTCGCTCTGCCCCATCACGCCACCGTAATCTGCCGATCCAGATACACATCCTGCACCGCGTGCAGCAGCTCTGCGCCCTCGCTCATGGGCTTCTGGAAGGCCTTGCGACCGCTGATGAGGCCCATGCCGCCCGCGCGCTTGTTGATCACCGCCGTGAGCACCGCCTCTTGCAGGTCGCCCGCGCCCTTGCTCTCGCCGCCGCTGTTGATGAGCGGCACGCGACCCATGTAGTTGTTCAGCACCTGATACCGGCACAGATCAATCGGGTGCCCGCCGTTGCCCTGCTCGTCGCTCCCCGCAAGCTGCGTATAGACGCGCTTGTCCCACTTGCCATAGCTGCTGCCGCCGCTGTTCAGGGCCGCGTAGCCGCCGTTGTTCACTGGCAGCTTCTGCTTGATGATGTCGGCCTTGATCGTCGCACCAAGATGGTTCGCCTGGCCCGTCAGGTCCGCGCTGGCGTGATAGTCCACGGTCTTCTCGGGCTGGGGCGAGCCCGCGGCGTGGGGCGGGAAGGTCTTGAACTTCGCGTTGCGGGTGTAGCACCACAGCACCGTCACCATGCCGTAGCTGTGGGCCTCTTCAAACATATCGCTCACATACGCGATCTCTTCACGCGCCGAGTCGTTGCCGAAGTAGATCGTCGCTCCCACCGCCAGCGCGCCCATCTCATAGCACTGCTTCACGCTGCCGAAGTAGCTCTGCCTAAAGATGTTGGGATAGGTCAGCATCTCATTGTGGTTGAACTTCACGAGGAACGGAATCTTGTGGGCATACTTGCGAGCCACCGAGGCGCACACACCAATCGTGCTCGCCACCGCGTTGCACCCACCCTCGATCGCGAGCTTCACAATGTTCTCGGGGTCGAAGTATGCCGGGTTTGGCGCAAAGCTCGCCCCCGCGCTGTGCTCGATGCCCTGGTCCACGGGCAGAATGCTCACAAACCCCGTGCCCGCAAGGCGGCCCGTGTTGAGAATCGTCTGAAAGTTCCGCAGCGTGGGCACGTTGCGGTCGGTCTGGGCAAACACGCGGTCGACAAAGTCGGGCCCCGGCGCGTGGATCGTGTTCTTGTTCACCTTCGCGGTGTACGAAACCAGCTTGTCATAGTCGGCGCCCAGCACGTTCTTGATGTCGATGCCCATGAAAACAATCTCCAAAGAGCCTTGAAAACAGCACAATTCGCGTCCAAACCCCACCCCCTCCCCACACCCCACTATAGCAACACGCTCACCCCCAGGCCCCCCGCCCCTTGACACCTTGACACCTCGACACCTTGACACCTCTTCGCCTCTACCTCACCACCCGCTCCACCGCCGTCCCCCGGCTGCCCTTGAGGAGCACCAAGTCCCCCGCGCGCAGCAACCGCGCGATGTCCTTCGCGTGCGCCGCCGTGCCCACGAACCAATCCACCTGCGTGCCCCCCGCCCGCAGCCGCTGCGCCGTCCGCCGAAACAGCTCGCCCACGAGCACCAGGTGCTGCACGCCGCTGGCAAGCGCCGCCTGCGCCACCTCATCGTGCGCCGCGGGCCCCGCCTCGCCCAGCTCCAGCATCTCGCCCAGCACCGCAACAACCCGCGCCGGACCAATGCCCGGCACGACCGCGCGCAGCGTCGAGAACGCCGCGTGCATGCTCTCGGGGTTGGCGTTGTACGCGTCGTTGAGCACCACCAGCTCGCCACCATCCACGCTCGTCGCAAGCCGCGTGCGCGAGAGCTCCAGCCGCATCTCCGCAGGTCGCACGGTCGCCAGCCCCGCCGCGATCTGCGCCTGGCTCAGCCCGCACCGCCTCGCCACGATCGCCGCTGCCGTCGCGTTCAGCGCGTTGTGCCTCCCGAGCAAGGGCACCCGGCACGCGGTGCGATCGCTGAGGCTGAAGGCCACGCCCTCGCTGCTCTCTTCCACTTGCTCGAGGCGAATCTGCGCGGTGCTGTCGGTGCCAAAGGTGATGAGCTGGGCCCCGCCGTCGGGCGAGCGCGCGCCATTCACCAGCGCTTTGCTGGGCATGCCCAGCCCGCGCGCCAGCCTCGTCTGCACCGCCTGCACCAGCAGCGGCGCATCGCTGGGCAGCACGACAAACCCGCTGGGGTTGAGCCCGCTCACGATGCTCGCCTCTTCGTTCGCCACGCCCTCGAGGCTGCCCAGCCCCTCCAGGTGCTCGCGCCCCAGGCTCGTGATCACCGCGATGTCCGGGCTGATGACATGGCTCAAAGGCTGCAACTCCCCCGGCGCGTTCGTCCCAACCTCGCACACGAGGTACTGATCCAGAGGCGACGCCCCAAGGATCGTCAGCGGCACGCCGATGGCGTTGTTAAAGCTCTTCTGGCTCGCCGTGCCCTTGAGCGCCCCGCTGCCCCCCAGCGCCGCCTCGATGAGCCGCACCGTAGTCGTCTTGCCGTTGCTGCCCCCCACCGCGATCACGCGCGTGCGCGTGAGCAGCTTGCGATAGCTCGCCGCGAGCTGCAGCAGCGCCTGGTGCGTGCTGCGCACCAGCACGACGCTCACCTGGTGCGACAGCCCCTCCAGCATCGCTCGATCAAACGCCTCCGCGCGCTCGATGATCACAAACGCCGCGCCGCGTGCCAGCACCTCGCGCACAAACGCGTGCGCATCATGCCTGGGCCCCTTGAGCGCGACAAACACGTTCCCGGGCTGCACCACGCGCGAGTCGATCACCACGCCCTGCACGGGCAGCTGCCGCCGCTGCTCCTGCAGCCCATCGCCAAATCGCGCCAGCAGCGTGCCGCCCGTGATGGACCGCACGTTCTCAGGAATCCAGAAGTTGGGCGTGGGCGGCAGTGACATGGGGAAGACCTCAAGAACACTCAGCACAGAAAACACTCAGCACAGAGACGCAGAGAAAGCTGAGCAAGATGAGAAGCACGAGACAAGAACGACAAAGCCGCTGAACGCGACGAACAAACAAACTTCAATCACGCACGGTCGACGGAGACGGCCAGTCAAAGCAGACGCAAGCACCTCGCGACAACGCCGAGCGATCAGCCACCAAACACGAAACCTTCCTTCTCACGTTGCTTCCGACTTCACTTCTCAACTTGCACCTCATCTTGCTCATGCTCCCTGTGCCTCTGTGCTTTGCCCTCTGCGCTTGGCCCTCTCTGTGCTTGGCCCTCTGCGCTGAGAACTTCGTGCGTGCCCCGCCGCCCCAGCGCCGCCCTTGCCACCTTGCGGTCGTCAAAGTCCGTCCGCACCGTGCCCCCCTTGCCGTCGGGCAATATCTGATACGTCTCGTGCCCCTTGCCCGCGATGAGCACCACGTCGCCCGCCCGCGCCTCGCGCACGGCGTGCTCGATCGCGCTCGCCCGCTGCACCTCGCGATGCACCTTGCCCCGCAGCGCAGCAGGCACGCCCGCCAGCACCTCATCCACGATCGCTTCGGGGTCTTCGCTCCGCGGGTTGTCGCTCGTCACCACCACCGCGTCCGCAAGCTCCGCCGCCGCCAGCCCCATGCGCGGCCGCTTCGTGCGATCGCGATCACCCCCGCACCCAAACACGCACCACAGCCTTCCCGCGCCACCCATGCAGGCGCGAGCCGCAATCAGCACGTTCCGCAAGCTGTCGTCGCTATGCGCATAATCCACAAACACCCCAAAGGGCGACCGCGCCGCGCTCACTCGCTCCAGCCGCCCGGGCGGAGCCTCCAGCGTGGGCACCTCTGCCAGAATCTTCTGCCAAACGAGCCCGCTGTCGAGCCCGCACGCCACGCCAATCGCGTGCGCCCCCAGCGCAGCCTGCAGCACGTTGATCGCGTTGTACGTCCCCACCAGCGGCACGCGCACCCGCATCGGCGCACCAAACGGCGCCGCGATCGTCGCGTCCAGCCCCGCCAGGCTCTGCCCATGCACCAGCACGCTCGCATCCAGCCCCCACGCCTCGGGCTCGTGCGCCGTTGCGCCCACCCGCATCACCCGCACGCCCCGCTCCGCGCACGCCCGCAGCATCGTCTCGTGCCATGCATTGCCCGACAGCACATTCACAATCGCCACGCCCCCGGGCGTCACAAGCCCAAACAGCCGCGCCTTCGCGCTCGCATACGCCTCCATCGTCCCGTGATAATCCAGGTGGTCGCCCGTCAGGTTCGTAAACGCCGCAGCCGCGAACGCGAGCCCCTCCGCGCGATGCTGGTCCAGCGCGTGGCTGCTCACCTCCATCGCAACCGCTGAGTATCCGGCGCGCCGCATCCGCCCCAGCCGCGTCGCAAGCTCGCCCGCCGGGGGCGTCGTCATGCTCGCCTCGTGCAGCCCGTCGCCATCATCAATCGCCACCGTGCCCACCAGCCCGCACCCCAGGCTGTTGCCCTGCACCCGCAGAGCCCGCACCAACTGATACACCAGATAGCTCACCGTCGTCTTGCCGTTCGTGCCCGTGACACCAAACGCGCGCAACTCGCGCCCCGGGTTGCCCTGCATCGCGTGCGCCAGCAGCGCGCCCGCCCGCGCCGCGTTGCTCGTCAGCACCCCCGCCGCTCGCCCACTCGCCGACACCTCCCGCGCAAGCCCCGCATCCGCCGTGAGCACCGCAGCCGCCCCCCCCGCAATCGCATCGCGCACAAACTTCGCCCCGTCGGTCTTTGTGCCGCTCCGCGCCACAAACAGCGCCCCGGGCACCACCGCCCGACTGTCCTCCACCACGCACGAGACTTCGCAATCGCGCAACCCTTGCGCACCATCCTCCGCAACCACCCCCGCACAATCCGCAGGCAACCCCGCCAGAAGCGTTGACAACCGCATAAGTCCTCCGTGACTCGCCACCGTAGCACCACTCCCGCGCATCCATCCTCCAAATGCCCCGCTCCCCACGCCGCGCTTCCCACCCACCCAACGACAAAGCCCGCGCCACCAGGGCGCGGGCTTTCATGCAATCTTGACCTTCCACTTGCTCAGCGAGCGCGACGGCGACGAATCGCCACCGCACCACCAAGACCCAGCAGCGCAACCGCGCCCGGGGCAGGCACAAGCGTGCCGTTCACGTTCGTCAGGAGGCGGCTCGCCACGCTGCCCGGGGGCGAACCAAAGGCAAACAAGGCCTGAAACACCCCGCTGCCCGCATTGTTGAAGATCCCGAAGCCGTTCACCGACGCGCCCGTGGTCGGAGCGTTGGTCACGCGCCAGCCATTGATGTTGTTTCCGGCGTTGGCACCAGTAAACTCAACGCCAATCCACCAACCACCGAGCCCAGGGTTCGAGGTCGTTTCGAGGTTCAGCGTCGGCCCAGTCAACGTGCCCGTGCTCACGATCTGCGTGACCGCAGCAGCGCCCGAACCCAACGAGTTCGTGCTGAACAGCAACGTGTTCGTGCCGCGACCGAAGGTCGTGCCATCAAAGGTCATCTCTGCGGCATAGATGTTGAGACCAACATCAACCAAGGCACCAGCAGTCGTCAGGCGACGGATGCCGACCGCAACGCTCTCCAACTGCAACTGGTTCAGACCGCCCGTGATGGGCGTGAAGCAGTTCATGTAGGTGATTGCGCCCACACCCGGATTGAAACGACTTCCCGCCTCAGTCCCGCCACCGTACACGAGTGCAGCGTTCGCAGTGCTGCCCGCCGCAGCGCTCAGCAAGAGCGCCAGAGCCAAAGTCTTCATGTTCTCTCTCCAACAAAGGCTCACCGCGAGGCGAGCAAAGGCCACCAGAGATGCCCAAACAAACATCTCGTTCTCCCGACAATCTATCGCAAATCCGAGACTTGTCAATCCCCGCGGGCAAGAGCCCCAAGAATTCTTTGTTATCCGGACAAACGCTGCCAACAGGGCCGGGCTGTACCACGCCCCGCCATGCCCCATATCCTCCCGCCACATGCCCCCCGCACCATCCTGGATCACAGGCCAGCTCATCGTCAGCGCCATCACCATCTTCCTGATGGTGCACGTCATCCTCATCAGCGTCGCCTACCTCGTGCAGGCCGAGCGCAAGATCAGTGCCTACATCCAAGACCGCATCGGCCCCAACCGCACGGGCTTTGACTTCGGCCTGCCCATGCTCAAGTTCCTGAAGGGCTGTTTGGGCTTTGGCCAGCCCCTCGCCGACGGCATCAAGTTCATGCTGAAAGAGGACTACACGCCCAACCGCGTCGACAAAATCCTCTTCACCCTCGCCCCCATCGTCTGCGTCGTCCCCGCACTCATGGGCTTCATCGTCATCCCCTGGGGCGGCATCTGGAACATGCCCACCTTCACGATTCCCGTCCTCGACTGGACCATCCAGGGCGGCCCCGTCCACGTCGCCGGCGCCTCCGTCAACGTCGGCATCGTCTACCTCCTCGCCGTCGCGGCTCTGGGCGTCTACGGCATCACCCTGGGCGGCTTCGCGAGCAACAACAAGTACTCCTTCCTGGGCAGCCTGCGTGCCAGCGCCCAGATGATCTCCTACGAAATCCCCATGGGCCTCGCCCTGCTCTGCGCCATCATGCTCGCGGGCACCTTCTCTGCCCACGGCATCCTGCAATATCAAGAGGCCCACGGCTGGCTCATCCTCAGCCAGCCCATCGCCGCACTCATCTTCTTCATCGCCATCCTCACCGAGGCCAACCGCGCTCCCTTCGACAACGCCGAAGCCGAGCAGGAGCTGGTGGGCGGCTACCACACCGAGTACAGCAGCATGCGCTTCGCGCTCTACTTCCTCGCTGAGTATGCCCACCTCTTCACCAGCAGCGCGTTCTTCGTGCTGGTGTTCATGGGTGGCTACCAGCTGCTCCCCTTTGTCGATGCACCCCTCCTGGGCACCGACGACACCACCTTCCTCGCCGTGCTCGCGAAGTTTGGCGTCTTCTTTGGCAAGGTCGTCACCATCGCCATCTTCACGATGGTCATCCGCTGGACGATTCCCCGCCTGCGCTACGACCAGGTGATGACCAGCGCCTGGAACATGGTCATCCCCATCAGCCTCGCCTGCGTCGTCGCCACCAGCGTCATGGTCTACCTGGGCCAGACGACTTGGGTCCCCATGCTCCTCGTGAACGTCGCCCTCGCCGCCCTCACCATCGCCGTCCTCCCCTTCATCCCCAAGAGCGAGGCCAACCGCCGCATCCCCCTCTACGGCTCCCGCTTCAGCCCCGTCGTGGGCGAGCGCATCCGCACGCAGAGCGACAACCCCGTCGCCCTCGAAGACCGCCCGGTGCAGAGCATCGCGTAACCGACCACACAACTCGACACGCGAAATGCTCCACGCGCTCCCACGCTCAGCCCTCCCGCTGCCAGGGCGTTGGGTTGTTCGATTTCAGCACAGAGACACAGAGACGCAGAGCAAGAGGAGAAGAAGCGGAGACAGACGCAGGAAGGGACGAACGGAACAAGGGAAGAACGGAAGAAGGGATGAAGTGCGACTCCCGCTCAGCCTGACCCAGCACCGCCACCCCCAAAAATGAAAGAGGCCCCCGCTCATCGCAGAGGCCTCACCTACTTATCTACTTACCTCTTTGCCTATTTGCCTATTTGCAAATTTGACCATTTGCAAATTTGCTAGTTTCTCTCACGCCCTCCGCCGCCGCACCACCGCCACCCCAAACGCCGCCAGCAGACCCATCGCCCCCGGCGCCGGAATCGGCGTCACGCAGAACTGCTGCATGATCGTGGGCTGCAGGCTTGCAATCAGCGTCGGGTTCGCGAGCAGGGCCTCTTCCGTATACCACGGCACGCCGTACGTCGTCACGCACAGCTGCTGCGTCACCGGGTCGATGTCAAACTCCGTCCAGCCAAACGTGTTCGTCGCCGTCCACGTCCCCTGCGTGAGCTGCGCCTGGATGGGCGAGCCCTGCAGGCCCAGCGGGTTGTAGCCCAAGGGCGTGATCTGCGCGTTGATCAGCCCCTGGATGTACGCCTCCTGCTGAGCACCGGGCAGCGACAGATAGGTGTTGATGGGCAGCGAACCGGGCAGCCCCAGCCCCGCCGCGATGCCCGCGACCGTGGGCCCGAACGGCGCGCTAAACGCGCCGCTGCCCGTCGTGATCTCAAACGCGCCGCTCTCAATCTGCGGCTGGAAGGGCCCGTTCTGATACGTCAGGTTGTTCACCAGCGTGCCGTGGATGTCCGCCGCGACGAACACCACGTTCTCGATGTTGTTCTGATCGATGAACCGCAGCAGGTCCGCACGCTCCGCCGCATAGCCCTCAAACCGGTCCGAGGCGTTCAGCACGCCCAGGTTCTGGATGGGCTCGGGCACCATCACAAACTTCCACGTCGTGCCCGCGTTCTGCGCCGCCAGCAGGTCGGCCTTCACACGCTCGCGCTGCGGGTTGCCCAGCATCGTGCGACCGGGCGTGAAGCTCGCCGCCAAGTAGGCCCCGATCTGCGCCGGGTTCGTCGGGTCCGCCACCGCGGGCAGCCCCTCATCGCGGAAGCTGCGTGCATCCAGGCTAAACACCGCCGCGTCCTTGCCGAACGACTGCTTGCGATAGAGGTCCGGGCGACCATCCACGCGAGCATCACCCGTGGCCGCGTTCACGCGGGTGTCCATCGGGTGATACTCCTGGAACGCCTGGATGCCATCGCGGTAAAGCTGGCTCGTGTTGATGCGGTCACCCGGGTTGCCGCCAAAGCGCGGGTCCGTCCCGATGAGCGCGCCGCCCTCAAAGTCGTTGGTCACCTCGTGGTCGTCGATCGTCGCCATCGTGCTCGTCGACTGACGAATCGCGCGGAAGCTGTTGAGCCCGAAGCGCTCGCTCAGCACCTCGTTGTGCTTGCGGCGGAAGTCGTTCAGCGTCTGCGCCTGCGGAATCGGCACCGCGGGGCTCGCGTAATCGGCATAGATCGTGTCGCCCAGGCTGTGCCACAGGTCAAGGTTGCGGTCCGCCGCGTTGCGCAGCGAGGGCAGAGGCGTCAGCTCGCCGCGCCAATCGCCCGACACGCCCATGCGGAACCCGGCAAACGTGCCCGCCGACGCAGCCGTCTTGAACGTGCCGCCGCTCGACGCGCCCGAGGCATCAACAGCGCGGTAGTAGTAACGCGTCCCCGCGCTCAGCCCGGTCGCCGGAGCCTTCACGGGCTGCAGCGGGTCCGTCACCGCCACCGTCGTGCTCGAGAGAATCGAGCCAAACGCCGGATCGGTCGAGACCTCAAATCGCACGTCGCCCACGACCGTGCTGCGGGCCCAGAGCAACGACGAATCCGTCGTCGTCTCGCCAGCCGCCACGCCATTGGGCAGATCAGCCCGGGCCTCGCCGCTGCACACAAAGTTCGACACTGCAAAGCTCGCAAGCAATGCAACAACACGAGAATCGGTGATACGCATACAAGCCTCCAAACGGTTGGTGGGACAAAAAACCCCCGACACCGTGGAGCATACCCCAAAATACCGACAACATTGTTTGTATTGCGTCAAACCTGCGCAAATCCCGTGATTCTCACGTCTTTAACGCGCCCCACCCCACGTCCCGCCCCCCCCCCAACCCACTGATCTATTTGCCAATTTGGCAATTTGACCATTTAGCCATTTTATTCTACCCCACCCCCGGCAAGTGCTTATCAATCCAATCGTCCTGCTTCAGCACCGCCATCCGGTTCCGCCGGTCCCGCGCTTCGCTCCGCTGCTGCGCAAACCGCATCAGTCGCGCGATGCCAGGCACGCTGCTCAGGTTCGCGTCCTTGCTCCGCTGCCGCAGCACGTTCGCGGGCCAGCGGATGAACTTGCGACAGATCTCATCCTCCAAGCTCACAAAGATCGCCGCGCTCCCCGGGTCCCCCTGTCGCCCAGCCCGCCCGATGAACTGGCGGTCAATCCGTAGCGCGCCGTGCAGCTCCGTCAGCACCACGTGCAGCCCGCCCGCCTCGCGGGCATGGCTATCGAGCTTGATGTCCGTCCCGCGTCCCGCCATGTTCGTCGCCACCGTGATCGCTGCGGGCACCGCCCCATTGCGACCCTTCCCCGCGCCCACGATGATCTGCGCCTCTTCCTTGTCGTGGTTGGCGTTGAGCACCTGGTGGGGCAGGTTCCGCTGCGTCAGCAGCGTGCTCAGCAGCTCGCTGCTCGCGATGCTGCGCGTGCCCACCAGCACGGGCCTGCCCGCGTTGTGCACGCGCTCGATGTTGTCCACGATCGCGCTCCACTTGTCGCGCTGCGTGCGAAACACCTGCAAGGGCTCCTGCGTGCGAATGAGCGGGCGATGCGTGGGCACCCGCACCACGCTGCGCCCATACACGCCCTCGATCTCGGGCGTCGCGTCCGCGCTCGTGCCCGTCATGCCGCACAAGAACGGATACGTGCGGAAAAACCGCTGAAAGCTCTGCCGCGCCAGCGTCTCGCGGTCCGCCGTCACCTCAACGCTCTCCTTCGCCTCAACAGCCTGGTGCAGCCCATGCTCCCAGCTGCGATCGGCCAAAAACCTCCCCGTGTACTCATCCACGATCACCACCTTGCCATCCACGATCGCATACTGCTGCCCAAGCAGATAGCAGTGCTTCGCCACCAGCGCCTGCCGCACCAGCTCGTGCCCGCGCCGCGTCGCCTTCCACAAGGGGCTTTGCCCCCCCGCCACGCCCGCACCAAAGATGCCCACCAGCCGCTCCTCGCCGCGCTCCTTCAGCATGCAGCGCTTGCGCACGTGGTCGATCACATAGTCGTTCCCCTCATCCAGCTTGTTCGCAAAGCCCACTGCCTCGCGATACACCTGCGACATGTCGTCCTCGCGCCGCGACCGCGCGATGATCAGCGGCACCACACCCTCATCAATCAGCACCGCGTCGGCTTCATCCACCAGCGCCGCGTGCAGCCCGGGCACCATGGGCAGCTCGCCCTTGCGCGACGTGCCAAAGGGCCCGCCCTCGCCCGCCGCCCGCGCCTGCCAGGGGCTCTGCACGCCCCCCAGCTTCAGCTGGTCGCGCAGCCAGTCCGCCACGATCTGCTTGGGCGAGCCATACACAATCGACCGCGAGTAGATCTCAAAGCGCTCCGCCCCGCCCGTCGCCTGCACGATCGCTCCGCACGACAGCCCGCACCAGCGATACAGCCCCGCCCGGCTCTCCGCATCGCGCTGCGCCAGATAGTCGTTCACCGTCAGCACGTGCAGCCGCCGCCGCCGCCACGCGACGAGCGCCGCCGCGAGGCTGCCCGTCAGCGTCTTCCCCTCGCCCGTCAGCATCTCCACGATGCGCCCGTGATACAGCGCGAGCGCCGCCATGAGCTGCACCGGATAAGGCTCCTCCCCCGTCTCGCGCCGCGCCACCTCGCGCAGCATCGCCAGCGCATGCCGCAGCTGCTCCTCGCCCTCGCGCTGCCGCGCAAACGCCTCGCGCATCTCGCTCAGCTTCACGCGCAGCGCCGCATCGCTCGTGTTGCGATACTCAGGCGTGAGAAGGCACGCCTGCTCCGCCTGCGACAGCAGATATTGCCTGCCCTGCCTCAGCCCCCCCAGCCGCACACGCGCCAGCCCCACCATGCGGTCCAGCCCCGTAGGCACGATGGGCCTGGTCCTTCGACTCCGAAGGCTCTCATACAGCACCGAGTATTGCGTCACCGCCTGCGCCATAAAACTGCCCGTTGCCGATTCCCTCATGCCTAGTGCCTATTGCCTGTTGCCTTCTCCTACACCTTCGCCCGCCCCTGCAGCGTCTTCTCGATGCGGTCAATCCACTGCGCCAGCAAAGGCCGCCTGGGCAGCGTCAGCCGCAGCGTCACGCGCTCGCCGGGCATGCCCAGCACCCGCGTCGTCGCGTCGCTGCTCGCCTTCGCCTCAAAGTACGCATTGAACACGTTGCTCTTCGCCACCCGGTCCTCGCCCATCTGCTGCCCCGCCTGCGCGTCGGTCGCAAAGCTGCCGCCGCCCGAGAACGCCATCGCCGCGTGCGGCAGATCGCGCCGCGCCGCGACAGGCACCTTGCTGGGCGAGAGCTCCACGATCGCATCGACATTGCTCATGCGCCGCGCCTCGATGCGCAGAGGCGTCCGCGCGCCCTCCGCGTCGCTGCCCGCAGCCGCCATCGATGCCGCGACGTTCACCCAGTCTGCCTGGTCCTGAGGCAGCACCGCCGCGACGCGAAGCTGCGTGTCGTCGATCACCTCAAACAGCATCTCCCCCGCCTTCACGCTGCTGCCGATGCGCTGCGCAAAGTCCTGCCCCACCACCACGCCGTCGTGCGCTGCCACCAGCGTGCGCTCCTGCAAGCGCGTCTTCACCAGGCTCAGCGTCTGCTCCATGGCATCGACGTACTGCGCCGCAATCTGCTGCGACGCGGGGTGCTGCGTCGCCGCGACGCTCTCGCGGGCCCGCGCCTGCCCCAGCTGCGCCTGCGTCAGGTCCAGCGCCGCCTCCAAGGGCAGGCTCTCGATCGTCACGATCGGATCGCCCTTGCGCACGCGGTCGCCAGGCCTCACGTGCGCGGTCGCCAGCACGCCATCAAACGTCACAAACCCCGCCGAGCGCTGCGCACTCTCCACCACGCCCTGCGCCCGCCTGCGCTCCTTGAAGGGCACCGCCCCCACCAGCAGCAGCACGCACGAAGCCATCGCGAGCGTGAGGCCCACCGCCCGCGCCCGCTTGTCGTGCAGCTGCGGGCTGCTCGCGAGCCACTTGGTCAGGCTGCCCGCGGGCATGAGGAACCACATCGCGCCCGTCCAGATCGCCAGCACCAACCCCAGCCCAAAGAACAGCCCCAGCACATACAGCGTGATCGACACGAAGATGAGCACGCGGTAGATGAGCGCGGCAATGCCAAACACCAGCAGAATCAGCGCCTCGCCCGCGTCGCTCGTCGGGGGCGTTGGGTTCTCCACGCGATACACGTGCTTCTGGAACAGGAACTTCAGCAGGTTCTGGCTGCGCGTCATGAGGTTGGGCACCTCGATGGCGTCGCTGAGCATGTAATACCCGTCAAACCGCATGAGCGGATTCGCGTTGAAGATCAGCGTGCTCACGCCGCTCGTGAGCATGATGTTGAACGCAAGCTGCGAGATCGCGCCCTGGTCGTCCTTGGTCGCGATCCACACAAACGCCGCGAGCGACGCCGCAAACAGCTCGAACATCATGCCGCCCGCACCCACCGCCACGCGCTGCCACTTGTCCTTGAAGTTCCACGCGCTGCTCGCATCAACGTAAGGGCTGGGCAGCAGCACCAGCATCATCGCGCCAAACTCGGGCACCTGCCCGCCAAACCGCTTCGTCATCACCGCGTGCCCAAGCTCGTGCCACAGCTTCAGCAGCACATAGCTCACCATGATGAAGATCCAGTTGCTCGGCGCGATCGCCGCGCTCACGCTCGCGATCGCCTCGCGCCAGTGAGGCAGCAGCGCCAGCAGCGCAGCCCCCACCAGCACGCACCACGCGATGAGCCCGGCCCTGCTCAGCACCGGACGAAAGATCGGCTCGATGCCCGCGAGCCAGCGGTTGGGGTTCAGCAAGGGCACCTTGAAATACATCACGCCCACGGCCTGCTGGAACACCTTCTTCTTCAGTCGCTCGCGCCCGCGCCGCAGAAGCTGCTCGGTCTCGGGCGCGATGTCCCCCTGCAGCAGGTTCCCGCCGTGCAGCTGGCTCAGCACGTTCACCACGTCGTTCTGCGTCAGGCTGTCGTCGCCCTGCGTGAGCAGGCAGTGGTTCCACGCCTCTTCCACGGTGCGCGTGCCATCGAGCATGCCCACAAAGCCATACGCCTGCGCGCTGATGCGGAAGTAGGCGTTGCTCGAGGGGTCCGTCACCACATACCAGCGCGTGCCGCGCGAGCGCTGCCGCACCACCTGCACGTGAGGCCGCAGGCGCGGCTTGATGAGCCGCACGCGGTGCCAGAAGGGAGAGAATGTGTTGCGTTCGGACATGGAGAAAAGCTCAAATGGTCAAATGCTCAAATGGTCAAACACACCAGCATTTTCGCTCTATCGCTTTCCAGCTGTATCGCTTTCGCTCACCACCAGAGCCAGATCTTCAGTTGGTCGATCACGCGCCGGCTGATGATCCACGCGAACGTCCGCCGCTGCGTGTCGAACTTTGCCTGCCCTTCCTGATTCACCAGGAACAGGTTGCCAGCCTGCGGCACACTCGCCTCAGCCTCCTTGAGTGCGGCACCATCCAACGCGCCCACAACCTCAAACGTGTTCTCGCCATCCGCCGCCTGCGCCAAAGGCGTGATGCGCACCACGCGGAAGGGCACCGCGAGCGACGGATCGCTCTTGGGGCTCACCTGCCCCGTCTGCCCCACCTCGATAAACGCGATGTCGCGGTCACTCACCCGCGCCCGCACCACCACGCTCGACAGGTCCGCCACTTCAAACAAACTCTCGCCGCTCTTCACCGTCGCGCCAACTTTGTCCTTGATGTCGCCCGAGATGATCGTCCCGGCAATCGGCGCGCGGATCGTGCTCTTCTCCACCTGCCTCTGCAGAAGCCCCACGCGGGCCCGCGCCTCGTCCGCCTTGTAACGCGTCTCCGCAGCCTCTGCCGCGTCGCCCCGCTTCAGCGCATCATCGGCTTGCTTGTCAAACTGGCTGAGGCGTGCCTGCTGCTCGGCAAGCTGCAGCAGCAGCTCGCGCGTGTCCATCTGCGCCAGCAGTTGCCCAGCCTCCACGCGCGCCCCGCTCTCCACCCCATCGCCAATCCGCAGAAGCTGCCCCTCGACAGCCGCGACAAGCGTGCGACGCTCCTGCGCCACCATCTGCATCGGCGCGCCGACGCGATACGTCGTCTTGCCCACAAACAGCACCGCCGTCGCGACCATCGTCGCGATCCCCGCGACCTTCCACACCGTGTGGCGCGGGCCCACCGCCCACGCGGCTGCCCGCAGGCTTGAGTCCAGCGCGCGCTGCGGCAGCGTGCGATCATCGCTCGCGCGCACCGCGAGCACTGGCGCGATGAGGTCGAGCGTTGCCTGCACCAGCTCGACCATCTGCGGGTCAAGCCCTGCCGTGCCGGGCTTTTTCGCGCCGCCCGCCTCGCCGCTTGCTTCCACCGTGACAACGCCCGCGAACCGTTCGCCCTTGCTCGTCACGATGCGCAGCGGAAAGCTCGCGACGCTCTTGTTCGCGTCGTTGCGCGCAAGCTCGCGGTGGGCGTGCACGATCGTCTGGCTCAGCACCGTGTCGCCCCCAGCGCCGGCAATAGGCTGCGGGAACAGCACCGTCTGCTCCTGGTCCAGACACTCGTCCATCACGCCCTCGATCACGCGGCAGAGCTCCATCCGCCGGTCGATGTGCTCGGTGTCGGAGATTGCCCGCAGCGCGATGGGCCTTCGGCTCAGCTTCAGCGTCGCGCCAGGAATCGTCCGCCCCTGCCACGTCGCGGGGCTGCCATCCAGCCATCCCACGCTCACGCGGTCGGCGCTCAGCAGCCGGCACAGGTCGTTCGCAAGCTGCATCGCGCACGCGCGGAAACCCTCGGCAGCGTTGATCGCCGCGAGCAGCCTCGCCGCGAGATCGATCGATGCACCGGCTTGCTTTGCGCGGCGCAGGCTCTGCTGGGCCTCGTGCCCATAGGCATATCCCGCCATCAGCTCGATGAGCGCGAGCTGGCTCTGCAAAGCCTGCTTGCTGCGACCATCCACCAGCAGCGTGATGATGGCGCGCGGCGGCAGCCCCGCGCTCTCGTGGGGCTGCCCAGCGGGCACGGGCACCGCGATGATGAACTGCTTGCCGCTCGAGGCAGCGTCGTAGAACCCCGCGTCCTCCATGCCAAAGACGCGGAGCTGCTTGTCGCCCGCGCACGCGCGGGCGGCGCTCAGCACGTCCTTCAGGCGGTCGATGAGCTTGGGGTCCAGGCGGCTGGGGTCGGTCGCTTGCTCGATGGGCACGCCCAGCTTGCCCGTCGCATCGAGCAGGCTGCCCGGCAAGGGCCACACCTGCAAGGGCACAACCTCGGGCGTGGGCGCTTCGCCGCTGCCCGCCTGCATCGCAAACAGCACGCCCTGGCTCGCGCCCGTCACTTGCCCCAGCGTTGCCATGAGGCGCAGCAGATAGACGCGATCGTCGGGCACGCTGCCCGCGAGGTCTGCCACCACGCGCTGCCAACCCGGAGCCCGAATGTTCTGCACTTCTTGCACGGCTTTGCTTCCTCCACGATTCGTTCTTGCGCCGCGCAGCCGCGCGACGCGTTGGCGTTCTCTCGTTTCCCGTTGCCAGCGCAGCGGGCGCCTGGGCAGGCGACCGCTGGGCCCTACTTGGCCCCCCTTGGGCCCTACTTGTTCTCAGCGAGCTTGAGCCCTTCGGGCACGGGCGAGTAGCGCACCCACACGGGCTGACCGCTCAGCATCTGCTGCGGGCCTGCGGGGTTCTTCACCTCGACGCGCACGCGCCGCGTGCGGCTCGCAGCCTCCACCGTGGGCGCAACCTCGACGACCACGCCCCGCACCAAAATGGCCTTGCCCCCAAGGTCGCACAGCACCCAGGCCTCGTCGCCCTGGCGCACCGTCTCGCTCGCGGGGTCGCTCGTGGGGGTGTTCACGTCGATGCGCAGCGGATCGATCTGCACCACGCGGACGATCTTGTCCTGCTCGCTCACGCTCTGCCCCGCGTCGACCATCACCTGATCGACCACGCCATCAAACGGGGCGCTCAGGCGAAGCCGCTCGAGCCTGGCCCGCAGGCGCACCACCTGCAGCTCTTCTTGCTCTTGATTGTTCTGGGCTGTGAGGTGATCGATGCGGGCAACCTCGGCAGACAATCGCGCACGCTCGACCTCTTGCGGGCCCGATGCGCCCTTGGCCTCGGCGTCCTTCAGACGCTGATACTCCACAGCGGCAAGGTCCATCGCGGCCTTGGCGCGCTGCACCGCGAGGGGCTCGCGCACGCGGACCTCTTGCAACTGCAGCACCGCGGCATCTTCGGCGTCGTCGCCCCGCACGAGCAGTTGGCCCCGCTGCACGGTTGCGCCGGCGTTGCTGGCGACCTCGCGGATCATCGTGGGCTGGGGGAAGCCCATGATCGCGTCCTGCGCGGGGCGGCTGACGGAGCGGTGCCCCGCGAACGACTCGATGAGGCTGGGTGAGATTGCGCCAAGCTCGACGCGGGAGATGTCGGTGGCGATGGGCTGGGGCTCGCGCGACATCGTGGCGGTGTTGGTCGTGCTCGCAGCCGCTGCGGTCCCATCGGGCTCGACCTTCGGGAGCAGCGACGCGGAGAGCGCGCCGCAGATGAGGAGCGCAGCACCACCTGCGAGCGCGGCCACGCCGAGGGTGGCTCCGCCCAATCGAGAGTGTGCTGTGCGCTGTGACATCATGATGCCTGCCCCGCCCGGCCCGCTGTACTGGCCCAGCTGGCTCAACCGGGCCCGCTGCCGCCCACGACACGTGCAAGTCTGTTCCATCGCGGTCAATATATACGCGGGCGGGAGCGAATGGTTGGGGTTTGGGAGGCGGAAGGGGCGCATGTCCGCGATATTGCGCACGAAGGCAGGTGAAACAGGGGTGCGAAGGGCCCGAAACACGCCTCGCCTCCCGCTTGGCAGGATGGCGAGGTGCAGGGTTGGTGTTTCGTTTGGGGCTGGCGGAGCTGGCTTGGGCCGGGCTGAGCCTCACGCCCACTCGGCGAGCAGCTTCTTGATCTCTTCGCGGCGGGCGCGGATGTCGCGGAAGTTGAACTGCTTCATGGCGATGGTGCTGGCTTGCTTGTCGGCGTCGCGCAGGGTGGCGGGGTCCTTGGTCGCCTTGCCTTGCTCGATGAGGGCGAGCATGAGGTGGTAGCGCAGCTCGAGCTCGAGCTCGCCTGCCATGTCCACGCGTTCCAGGGCCTGGCGGAAGACCTGCACGCTCTCTTCGTGGTAGCCGATGCGGAGGAAGGCGAGGCCCAGCAGGTTCTGGCTCGTGAGGCGGAGCTTGGCGTCCTGCTGCGTCTCTTGCAGCAGGGCGATGGCGTCGTCGTAGCGCTCCAGCGTCATGTAGCGCTTCGCAAGCTCGTACTTGCGATTCATCTCGGTGGGGTAGTTCTCGACGCGGAGGGCAAACTCATCGGCCTCGAGCTGAGTGAGCTCGCGCTCCTCCTGGGCCTTCATCCGCTGGATCATCTCGCTGTCGGGGGTCTTTTCCAGCATCGCCCGCAGCTCGCGCACCTTGCGGGCCTTCTGGCGGATGCGGATGTCGCCCGCTTGCTCGCGATAGCGGAACTGCCCGTGGGCGCTGAACATCTGCATGTACATCGCGTGCACGCGCTCTTCGTCGGCAGGCTTGCCTCGCTCCAACAGGCGCTTGGCGAGGGCTTCCATCGTGGGCAGGTCGGTCGGGCGCTTGATGAGCTCGGCCTCGGCACGCTCGATGAGCATCTCGATCGTGTCGTCGGTCTTGCTGATGCGGTCGGCGGCCTCGAGCTCTTGCTGCTTCTTCACGTCGCGGATGTTGTCGCGGAAGCCGCCCTCCTGGCCCGTCTTGCCGTAGCCGCCCTTGGTCATGGTGGCGTTGGCTGCCATCTCGCGGATGCGCTTGCCCAGCTCGCCGTCGGAGGGGTCGAGGCGGAGGGCCTGCTCTGCGGAGGCGATGGCCTTCTCCCACTGCTGGACTTTCACGAAGGCGTCGACGACGCGCATGATGCGGCGTTTTTCGGGCTTTTTCTCGCGAAGGCACGCGCCCAGGGCGCGCTCGCCTATCCAGTTGGCGGGCTCTTGCAGGTTGAGGGTGCAGGCCTTTTCGAGGGCTTGCACGGCAAGCTCGGCCTCGGTGGGCTTCATGGCCCAATCAAGCAGGCTCTTGAGGTAGCGATGGACGTCGGTCGCGTCGGCGACGCTTTTCGTGGTGTCCTTGCCTGGGCCTTTTTTCCCCTCGGGGCTGCTGAGGAACTGATAGGACGCCTGGAAGAACGCCTGCATGGCGGTCATGTTGTTGGGGTCGAAGCGCAGCCCGCTGAGGTAGAGCTGCATGGCGTATTCGAAGTTGCCCGTCTCGGCGACGGTGCGGGCGTGCCCGAAGAACTTCTCGGCCTTGTCTGGCGCGAAGGCGGCGGCGTTCGTCACTGGCGCGGCGCCTGGTGAGCCTGCGGGAGAGGGCTGCGAAGGTTGGTCTTTTTTTCCGAAGATGCCAAACGCCAAGGGGAGCCTCCTGCGGGACGGGGCGTGCGGACGGGAGAGAAGAATAGGTGGAGGGAGGCGGGGCGGTGGGAAATGTCGTGCCGCGTCTGTGGGCCAAGCGCGGGATTCGGTGCGGGTCGTCCGCCAGCATCGTCGCGTACACACCAATCGGCAAGCAGATGCCGCTGGCGTTGCATCAAGGCGTTGGCTGTTCTGACGCTGCGTAGGCCAGTGCTTCCTGCACGTCCGCCTCTTGCAGGTAGGGGTAGGCCTTCAGAACGTCGGCGGTGGTTCGACCGCTCGCGATGAGGCCGACGATTGCGCCGACCGTGACGCGCAGGCCTCGAATGCAAGCCTTGCCGCCCATGACTTGCGGGTCATGGGTGATGCGGGCGAATGTCTGCCTCTGAACCATGTGCAAGGATAGGGGCGGGCACGAGCGAGTAGGGGTGCGCCGGGCGTGGCAACGCCTTAGCCCCCGCGCAGCTGCACGATGCGGGTCTCGAGCTGATTGAGCTTTGCGCGGAGGAAGAAGCGCGGGTCGTTCAGCTCGGTGGTGTGGGCCTCGTCCTTGCCCACGATTCGGTTGTTCTCGATGCGCCAGGTGCCCAGGTTGGCAAGCAGCAAGTCGCACTCGCGGATGGCGAGGACGGTGATCTCGTGCATCTCGTCTGCTGCGATCGTGCGGCGGGGGAGGTCGAGGGAGGTGTTCAGGCCTTTGAGCAGCGTCTGGGTCTGGTCTTGGGTGAGGCCTCGCTCGGCGGACTTTTCGCTCAGGCGCGTGGTGATGCTCTGGATGTCGGTGCGGAGCTTGGAGGTGTTGGCTTGCACGGCGAGGGCCATGGCTTTGCGGTCTTCGATCGCTTTGCGGTCGGGCTGCGGGGGCTGCGCGAAGGCCTTGGCGAGGGCACGCAGCTCGGGGGCTGCTTCGTCGGCGATGCGATTGAACATGCCGCGGCCTTCGGTCAGCTTCGCGGCGAATGCGCTGGCGGCGGGAGCGTCGGGGGTGGTGATGGGCTGGGTGGGGCGGGGCTGGGTTGGACGGGGCTGGGAGGGGGTGAGGTTGCTCACCGGGGCCGGCGCGGGCGAACCTGCGGGTGTGGCTGCGGGTGTGGGCGGCGTGTTGGGCTGGGCGGGGGTGGTGTTGGTCGAGACGCTGCCATCTTTTTCAAGGGTGTAAGAGGTTTCGGGCGTGGTGCCTGTCGCACGAAGGAGGGCATTGCCCATCACGCCTTGCACGACACCGAGCACGCTGCCGCAGCCAACGTGCATGATGAGAATCACAGTGACGATCCACGCGATCACGCGACGTCCGCTGTCGGCGGCCCACATGCCCAGCTTGACGATGAGGGCGAGAATGCCGCCGCCGATGGCAAGACCGAGGATGAGGCCGACGATCGCTGCGCCGCCACCCTCGTTGATCATCTTGCGTTGACCCGCGTCGGAAAAGATGAGCAGCAACCCGACCGCGAAGGATGCAAAGCCAAGATACTTGATCCAGTCTGCGTGAGCCAGTCCCCGACGACGAGAAGTTCCCCTGTTCATAGGTACAGCGTACCAGAAGACGGCGCGGGGTGCAAGGGGGTTTGGTGTGAAGATTCGCGCTGGTGTGGTCGGTGCGGGCTGATGAGGGCTTTCGTTGTGCGGTGA
>JAIYDA010000084.1 GCA_027487735.1 Planctomycetaceae bacterium
ATCACCGAGCACGCGAAGAACGAATAGCCTCGCAAGCCAAAGCTCAAGAGCCCGTCGCGCCCCACGCCCGACCAACTCTCCTGTTCCCTGTTCCCTGTTCCCTGTTCCCTGTTCCCTGTCCCTTCCCCCGCTCCTCGCTCAGCACTCCCCACCCGCCAGCACCCGCAAGAACGCCAGCAGGTCGTTGTCGTCCGGCAACAGGCCATCGTTGTTGAAGTCGATGTCGTTGCACGCATTGCCCGTGCTGCAAGGCCCGCCCGCGAGGATGCTCAAGAAGTCGAGCAAGTCGTTGTCATCGGGAAACAGGCCGTCGTTGTTGAAGTCGATGCCATCGCACGCGGGCACGCTGCCCAGCAGCAGCGTCGCTGTCGTCTCGCCACGCTCGCTGAAGTCGCCCAGCACCGACACTTCGCCCTCGCCCGCCACCGCCGCGACATTCGCCGACGTCTGCAGAATGTACGTCCCCGCGTTCAGCGTGCCCGACACATCAAACGAGCCAATATCACCCAACGTGCGGATGAACACGATCTGCCCGATCGAGTTCGTCAGTCGCATCCCGCCCAGCCCGTCCTCGTTGTCCAACGCGTTGAAGCCGCTGATGCGGTAAGGCGTCGGCTGACTGATCGTGAAGCGCGTCCGCGTGATGACGCTCGCGCTCGAGTTTGCAACGATGCCCGGCCCATCGAGATCGAGCAGATTGGCCGACACAAGCGCGGACTGCGTAATACGCATGAACTCAACGCCGTTGCCCTCGATGAACTGATACACCTGCGCGCTCTCCTGGTGGCTCGCCGTCGTGCCGGGCTGGTTGGGCAGCGAGCCCGGCGCAAGGGGACCGCCCGAGGACGACGCGTTCAGCAGCATCACACCATACGTGCCGCTCTCCACCGCAGGATCATCCACGTTGTTGCCCGAGGTGCTCGCCCCGCGGCCCACCGTGCCGCTCGTGATCGCATCCACCGTGCCCGACACAATCGCAATCGCCCCATGCGCCACACCAGCGCACGCCGCGAGCGAGAACGCCGCACCGCACGCCACCAAACGGGACGCCCGACCCGTTGCAACCGCTTGCGCCATCATGCACATCATCCACCTCCAGCTTTGCCGCTTCGAGCGATCGCTCAAAGCATCGGTTTCGCACGATCGGCCGAGCACCCCGCCGGTGCCGCCCGTCGTCCGACCCACCACTCACAAGATACCGATCTCTGGAATGGTGTCAAGCCAAAGGCACGCAAACAGACCACGAACCCACAAGAACTTCACAAAGCCGCATGCGCCGCTTTAGTTGCACCCTCCACCCGCCAGCACCCGCAAGAACGAGATGAGGTCGTTGTCATCCGGGAAGAGCCCGTCGTTGTTGAAATCGATGTCATTGCACGTGTTCCCCGCGCTGCAAGGCCCGCCCGCCAGCACGTTCAAGAAGTCCAGCAGATCGTTGTCATCCGGGAACAGGCTGTCGTTGTTGAAGTCGATGCCGTCGCACGTCGCCGCTTCCGCTATCCGCAGCGTGCCCGCGCCAAACGCGTTCGCGTTCGCTCCGCCGACGCGGATCATCACGCTCTGCCCCTGCGTCAGCGCGGTCGTCAGCGAGCTCTGCACCGACGACGGGCCGCACGGCGACCCATCGTTATTCTGTGCAATCATCGCGCCCCCCTGCGATGGGCACTGCGATTGTGAGCCCTGGAACAGCGTGATCACCGTGTCGAAGCTGCTGCCGCACGTGTCGAACGTGTACGTGCTCGCCGCCGGGGCAATGAAGCGATACCACACGTCGCGGCTGCTGCCCAAGGGCACGCCCGCCTGCGGCGAGTTCGTAGCCCCGCAGGTGCCAAAGGCACGGGTGCCCAGCCCGATGGTGGTCGCGGTGCTGCACTCGTCGTTGGTCACGCCATCGCTGATCAGCGAGCGAAGCGTGAACTGCCCGCTCGCGCCGTTGTATCCGCTCACCCTCACCAAGTAGCTCTGCCCACCCACAAAGTTGAACGACACCATGCTCGCGCGGTTGTTCGGCGCAGCAAAGCCAGCATCGTCGTTGCAGACAATGCTGTTCCCGCCAGCCGAGCTGGGGCAATCGCTATGCACGCTCAGCACCGTGTCAAAGTCGCTGCCAAGCGTGTCGATGATCGCGTTGCCACTGCACGCGGGCGTAAACCGGAACCACACGTCGGGCCCTTGCCCGCCAGTGCCGATGCCGCACGTGGTCACACTGCCGATGCTGGGCGTCGCCGTCTCGGTGCAGCCCACGAAGTTGCCCATGGGCAAAGGCATCGCATTGCCGCACAGATCGCCGCTCACGCTCGTCGGCGCGACCGTTGCCGTGTACACCGCACCAGCGTTGAAAACCCCGCCCGCGTCATCGGTGTGGTCGCTCGCAGCGATGTGGCCATCGCGGATCGCGACGCGGAACGCAAAGCCCTCGTCGGTGGGGTTGTCGTTCTCCAGGAATGTTGCCTGCAGCGTGCAGGTCGCCCCCTCGCGTCGATACACATACAAGCGGCGCGTGAACCGCTCCGTCACCACGACCTGCGTGTCCGACATCGACAGCGCGCCGCCAAACAAGGCGTTGCTCGTCGGCACCGGCGCGCGAAGCGTGCTGCGATGCACCCACGCATTCCCCGTCCGCTCAAACAGATAGACCACGCCGCTGTTCACCACGTCCGTCGCCAGCCCGGTCTCCGCAGCCGAGCCGTCCTCCCGCGGTGCGCCCACCAGCAGCCAGTTCCCCTCGATCGCAACGCTCGAACCAAACTCCTGGCCTGCCTCGTTCACGGGCGGTGTGATCGCCGTCGGCGTGAACGCGTTTCGGTTGATCACATACGCCATCCCGTTCTTCAGCACGTTCGCATCGTGGGTCTCACCCGGCGCACCAAACGCCGCCCAAGGCGAGCTCTGACTCATCGCCACCGCACCGCCGCGATACCCGTTGAGCCGCCCGAAGCCGTCGGTGCCCACCATGCTCAACGTGTTGATCCATTCTCCCGAGGCGTTGCGATAGAACACATCGACCGCGCCGCTGTTCTCCACCGTCCGGCTGAACCGCGGGGCGCCCACGATCGCCCACCCGCCCTCCTGCGCCGAGATCGCGACGTTGTTGCCATAGATCGCGTCGGTCACGCCAGGCACGAGCCCGGGGTTCAGGTCGTCCTCAATCGCCCACGCGTTCGTGCCGGTCGTACGCCGCAAGATCCGCACACGCCCGCGAAAGCCAAACTCCGGCGCACCGACGATCATGTACGGATCGGAGATCGCAATCGAGGTGCCCGCCGCTTCGCCCGCCTCGCCCGTCGTGTTCACCGCGTCATGAATCAAGAACCACGTGCCGTTCGTGTTCAGCTGATAGACCGACCAGCCGCCAACGTCCGCCAAGCCCGGCGCGTCTCTGCCAGGCCTGCCCACCGCCAGCAGCAGCCGATTGCTCAGCCCGCCGAACGACATCCCCACGCCCTGACCAAAGAACTCGCTCGCCGCAGGCGGCGATCCCGCGAGCTTCGACAGCGTCTCGCAGGGCTGTGCCTGAACAACGCCAGCGAGCAAAGCGAGCGTGAGTGCGGCTGAAAGTGTGCGTGGCGTCTGCATGCCGAGTCTCCGAAGGCGGTGCGCGTGAGTCTGTCGCAAAGTCGACACCCCCAGTGCGTACTCCCTCGCCCGCGCGGCTACTCCCAAACACAAAAGACCCGCCTCAGCAAAGGCGGGTCATCGCGTGGTATTCACAACTCGCGTGTTCTCCCCTAGCACCCGCCCCCAGCCAGCACCCGCAAGAACGCGATGAGATCATCATCACTCGGAAACAACCCGTCGTTGTTAAAGTCGATGTCGTTGCACCCATTCCCCGTGCTGCAGGGCCCGCCAGCCAGCACACTCAGGAAGTCAATCAAGTCCTGATCTTCCGGAAACAGCTGGTTGTTGTTGAAGTCAATCCCATCGCAAGGCGCCGTCACGGGCACATCCAGGTTCGTGAGAATCACGCTATAACTCCCGCCCGAGCCCGCGTTCGTGGGCACCGTCGTGCTCGAGATCGTCGCCAGCGCGCTCCCTTCAAACCGCAGCGTCTCCCCCGTCGAGAACCGCAGCACCTGCACGCCCGACCCGCTAAACAGCGTCTCGTCCGTGCTCACCCGCGAGATCCGCACCACGCCCGTCCCACTCTGCGACGCAATGACCTCCAGCCGCTGGTTCGCAGGCAGCACAAAGAAGAACACACACAGCGACTCGCCGCGCGTCTGCACGCTCCCCGTCGTCGCACTCGCCGAAAGAATCGCCGACGTGCTCGTGCTCCCCTGCGCCCGAATCACGCCGGGCGTGAACGACGACAACTGCGAGCTGCTCGCCCCCGCGCTCGCCCGCGCCACCGATGTCGAAGCCAGCGCACTGTTCAGCGTGCTCCAATCCGCACCAAAGTCCGGCCCCAGCCGCGTCACCGGCCCCTCCGTGTCCGTGTTCCCATTCGCAGAGCTCAGCGCCTGCGCCGACACACTCCGCAATTGGCTCAGCAGCACGCACTGCCCAAACGCCGGCAAGCCAGCCGCGAGCCCAGCCGTCAACGCAGCCACGCCGATGATGCCACGGAAACTGCCTGCGCGAGAGTTCGCCTGTTGCATGCGCACATGATAATGCACCGCAGCACCGAGCACAACCCGTGTTTCCCACACCAAGCGCGAGATTCTTCCGCTACGCCCGCGTTATGAGCCCTCGCCGCCCGTGCGCGCACGCACACGTCACACAATCCTCACACGCCCCGCATCACCCGCAAACAAATCCCTACGCCGTCACCACCAGCGCCAACACCACGTTCGTCAGATTGAACATGATGTGCATCGCAATCGGCACCCCAATCTCCTTCGTGCGCTCATACGCAATCCCGCAGCACAGCCCAAGCACCCCCACCGTCGCCGCAGAATACCACGGAATGCTAAACACCCACTCCCCCGCCGCGTTCTTCCCAGGGATCGCATGCACGCCCGCAAACAGCAGGCTCGCCACGCCAATCGCAATCCACGGACTGTTCGTCAAGCGATGCACGCTGCTCTGCACAAACCCGCGATAGATGATCTCCTCCACCAGCGGTGCCGCCACAATCGCGCACAGCCCAAGCATCCACGCATACGGGCTCGCCTGGTTGTCCGTCAGCAGTTTGAGCGTCGGGTGCCCAAGCTCACTCGCGATCTTCGCGCCCTCGATCTTCTCATGCAGCGCAACAAACCCAATGCTCGCGCTCATCACGATGGGCCACGCCAGAAAAAAGCCAAGTAAGCCCCACGCAAAGCCCCGCGCCGTAAACCCCAGCCCCGCACCCTTGCTGCTGCTGTGCAGAATCCGCACCAGCACAAACGCCGTCACCAGTGCCGCCGCGTAGCTCGCCCCCTGCATCACCGCCTGATACTGCAAGCTAGCCGGGTCCGTCCCGCGCCACGACACAGGCAAATACCCCGCAAACCCACTCCCCACCAGCTGCGCCCCCAGCACCAGCACGCCGCACAAAAACCACGTCAGGCTTGCATGCTCACCCAGCTTCCGCACCCCCGCACGCTGCAAGCTCCCAGGCCGCGCCAGGTCCGCCGCCAGCGCAACGATGATCGCAACCCCCGCCGCGATGAAGTGCCCATACCGCCACGGGTCCCCCTTCACCACCTCCGCAAACTTGTTGATCGTCTGCTCCGCTGTCTCCCCCGCCTGCTTCAGCGTGTCCGTCACCGGCGCCGCATCCTGCCCCAGCGCGGGCCACGCCGCGCACGCCGCCACCACCGCCGCGACCACACCCGCGCGCAGACCCACGCCCAGCCCCCTCGCCCCCAATGGTGATGTTGCTGGTGTTCGCATCGCAGTTCGTCGCTTCATCATCGCTTCGCTCGCAGCAGAATACCCTCACGCCACCCATGAGCCATCATCGGCCAACCCCTCCCACTCCCGGCAGTTTGCCAACCCCCCTACCACCAGTCCTGCACGAGATCCTGGCCCACGTCGCGACCGTCGTCGAGCAATCCAAAGCCGCCCTCCCCGCCAAGTCGCTGCGCGAAGCAATCGCCGCCGCGCCCCCCTGCCGCGGCTTCGTCCGCGCGTTGCACGCCGCCGCCCCCTTCGCCATCATCGCCGAAGTCAAGCGTCAAAGCCCCAGCGCAGGCCTCATCCGCCCCGCCTATGCAGGCCCAGGCTTTTCCCCCGGCGCTATCGCCCGGCTCTACGCCGCCCACGGCGCCGCCGCCATCTCCTGCCTCACCGAGGAGCGCTTCTTCGGTGGCAAGCCCGAGTTTCTCACGCTCGTGCGCGACAGCGTGCCACAACCCGTTCTCCGCAAAGACTTTATCCTCGATAGCCACCAGCTGCTCGTCGCCCGCGCCCTCGGTGCCGACGCAGCCCTGCTCATGGCCGAGTGCCTCCCAGGAGACCAGCTCCAAGAGCTTGCCGGCACTGCCCTTGCGCTCGATCTCGACCTGCTTATCGAGGCCCACGACGCCGCCAACCTCCCCCGCGCCTGGGAGGTCGTCCGCCAGTGCGGCGATCGCGCACTGCTGGGCATCAACAACCGCGACCTCACCACCATGCACGTCGACCTCGCCCACACCGCCCGCATGGTGCGCGAGCACAACATCCCGCCCGAGCTCGTCGTCGCCGAGTCGGGCATCAAGACTCACGCCGACCTCAAAGCCCTGGCCCAAACGGGTGTACGCAAGGCCCTCGTCGGCGAACACCTCATGCGGCACGCCAACCCGGGCGAGGCGCTCGCGCGCCTGCTGACCGACTAGGCTTTCGTTCAGGCTTTCATACACTCGCGCCATCGTTGACCGATAACGCTATTTCCCATCCTGTCCCGTCCCAATCGCTCCTCCGGAGACTCTGCCCCATGAACTCGCGCCTCCACCTCCTGGCAGCTTCGCTCGCTTTCGCTAGCCTCTCCCCCGCCCTCGCCGACGACAAGGCAGCCCCAGCCGCACCCCAAGCCGAGCCCGCAGCCGCGACCGACCCCGCCAAGGCGATCCTCGAGCGTGCCGCCGCCGCCGCCCGCAACCTGCAAGCCGTCACCTACTCCATCGACACCAAGGCCGTCGGCGGCCTGCTCGAAGGCAGCAACCCACCCTCGCGCGCCTCGGTCAAGGCCCTCCGCGCAGGCGGCCCAACCTCGGGCGTGAACGGCTGGCTCGTCTCGGTGAGTGGCGCCAGCATGCAAGGCGACACCAGCAAGCCCTTCGCCGTCGTCTGGAAGTCGGGCTCGATCGAGGCCCTCGACCACGACAAAAAGACCCTCATGGAGCGCGGCGGCAAGAGCGTGATGGCCCCGGGCGTCACCGTCGCGAATCGCGCCCGCCTCAACGACGTGCTCAGCCAGGCTCCCTTCCAGCAGGCCCTGCGCGCCAGCAGCTTCTCGATCGAAGGCGTCGAGACGCTCGATGGCGTGGAGTGCGACATCATCGTGACGGGGGGCGAGGCCCAGACCTCGCGCTTCGCCATCGCCCGCACCGACAACTTCCCGCGCAAGATCGAGCTCGTCATCAACAACCCCGCGACGCAGAGCACCATCACCACGCTCATCACCGGCGTGCGCATCGAGACCGACGCCAGCGCCGTCACCCTCGCGAAGCCCGAAGACTTCAAGCTCGACCTGCCCGAGGGTTTTCAAGAAGACCGCCAGCTCACCGCTGTGCAGCCCAGGCCCGCGGGCAACGCCCCCGTCGTCGCAACGCCCAAGGTTGAGGACAAGCCCGCCGAGACCAAGCCCGCAGAAGCTACGCCTTCGGAGCCAGCACCCACGGACAAGCCCGCCGAACCCCGCGCCCTCGCCACGCCCCCCGCCGCCAAGCCCCTCGAAGTCGCGCAAGCCGGCGGCGACTTTCAACTCAAGAAGAGCACGGGCGACGACTTTCGCCTCAGCGAGCTTGCGGGCAAGGTCGTGGTCGTGCAGTTCTTTGGCAGCTGGTGCCTCCCATGCCGCGAATGGAACACCGCGCTGCACGACGCCGTGATCGATGCTGCGGGCGACAAGGACGTGCCCATGCTCGCCATCAGCACGCACGAGCGCGACAGCGCGAACGCAACCGCCGAGCTGGCGCGAGGCGACTGGCGCTACGTCCACCTGCTCGATGGCGACAAAGTCGCGGCCCAGTGGGGCGTGCAGGCCTACCCCGCGACCTTCGTGATCGATGCCAGCGGAGCGATCGTCCGCAGTTGGCAAGGCCCCACCAGCGACGAAGCCGCGACCATCGCACGCGCCGCCGAAGTGAAGCAAGCCGTGCAAGCCGCGGTGCAAGCGACGCTGCGCACGGCGGATGCACGCTGAGCGTCGGCTGACTTTGAGTTTGGTAGGCCAGGCGTCGTGGGTCGCAATGTGAAGTCCATCGGCGACTCGAGCGTCAACGTATCGCACACGACGTCGCTTCGATTGCAATATGCACACCGAGATACATCTCCACGGCAAAACCATCCGCAGCGTCTTCGAACTGCTGGGTCACCGTGAAAATGACGTGACGTTCAGCCTGGGCTGGGCATTTGCTCAGTCCGATCGATTTCGCGTGGCATTTCTTCGCTCTGTCTTCCCAAGCATCAACGACTCAGATTCACACACTGTTTTGCTTCAAGATCGTCATGACTGTGGCATCACCGATATCGAGATAAAGAACGCAACCACCCACGTGATTATCGAAGCCAAGCGTGGCATTCAACTTCCAGGACAAGTTCAGCTTCGACGCTATGCCAAAATCCTCGATCGCAGCCCCGTAACGAATCGCGCGATCGTCACGGTGTCCGCTGCTAGCCACAGATATGCTACAACTCGTCTTGGGCCGCATGTTGCATCATTCGCTTGTGTACACAGGTCGCTCGAGCAGATCGATACCATTGCTCGTGCGTGTCGTGGCACACACGCCGAGCGCCGGTTGCTCCACCAGCTCAGCGTTTATCTTCGGAGCATCGCTCGCATGCAAGACAAACATTCCAATCTCGTGTATGTGGTCACACTGAGCAATCGCACGCCGGCACGCTCGACGACGAGCTGGCGCGATGTCGTGACAGTCCACAACCTTTACTTTCATCCGGTTGGCAGCAACTACCCACGCGAGCCTGTGAACTATATTGGGTTTCGCTTCGATGGTCAGCTGCGGTCGATTCGACATGTCGAGCATGTTGAGGTCGTTTCGTCGCTCACCGGCCGAATCCCAGGATTCTCTTACACACTCAACGGGCCGCATTACCTGTACACGCTCGGCAAACCGATCATGCCTTCACACAAAGTGACGAATGGGACGGTGGTCAGGGCGAATCGTGTATATGCGGCTATTGATCTCCTGCTCACATGCTCCACCATTAGCGAGGCTGGCAGAAAGACTCGCCTTCGCCTCGAAGGAACAAAGGACCAACTGACATCGAGGCCTGGCGTGCCAAGCAACACACACAAGAAGACACGCGTCGCAAAGTCGCTCGCCAAAGTGAACGCAAAGTACGGCAAGGCCCTGAAGCGACTCGCAAAGTGAGTGCTGCCGCGAACCACCCCTCGCCGATCTGCTTCGTGCAACACCCAATCACACGCTTCCCCTCGCTCTCCCCATGCCCGCCTCGCATCCGCACAACCACGACCCCTCCCCCCTCTCCTTCCTCCGCTCCCTCCGTCGCCACCACCAAGGCGTGCTGCGCCTGAGCGAGGACGACACGTTTGGAGTGCGCTTCGTGCTGCAACCCAGCTCGGGCCAGCCCGTGCTCCCCGTGCCGCCGCGCGTCTTCGCCGAGAGCGACTGCGTCCTCTGCCTGCCCGACGATGCCCTCGACAACCCCGACTGCCTGCAACTGCTGGGCACCGTCGAAAGCGTCGATGCCAACCGCGAGCCCGCCTGCGACCGCTGGCTCGCGAGCTTTGGCAAGGCACCCAATGCCACCTGGGGCCTGCTCCGCGTCCGCACCGCCAAGCGCCTGACCGACGTGCTCGATGGCGGGCTCGTCTGCCTCGCCAACCCGCTCGCGCGCGAGGAAGGCGCGCTCTGCAAGCGCTGCAACGCCCAGCCCCAGGCCCTCGCCCGCGCCTGCGACCGCCAACTGCACGTTCGCGCCGACAAACCCTTCGCCGTCGGAGTCGACGCCCTGGGCATCGACGTCCGCCAGGCCTTTGGCCTCTCGCGCCTGGAGTTCTCGACGCCCGTCGCGAACGCGAGCGAAGCCGCCGCTGCAATCGACACGCTGCTGGCGGAGTAAACACCGACCACTCCCAAGCCCCTTAACTCACTCCCACGCAGAGCCCCGCCATGCCCACGCCCAGCGCCCTCTACTTCGAGATCCCCGCCACCAACCTCCCGCGCGCCACGCGCTTCTACGAGCACACCCTCGAAATCACCTTCGAACAAGGCGAGATCGACGGCCACCCCATGGCCTTCTTCCCCCAGCCCGATGGCGAAGGCATCTGCGGCGCACTCGTCACGGGCGACAGCTACGAGCCCTCCACCCAAGGCACCCGCGTCTACTTCCGCGTCCAAGACATCGCCCGCACCATGACCCGCGCCCTGCACGCGGGCGGCACCGAGCTCTACGCCATCAAAGACGTCGGCCCCGCAGGCCTCGTCGCCGAGGTGAAGGACACCGAGGGCAACCGCATCGCGTTCATCCAGCAGCACGCATGAAGTCGTCGTCGCGTCTTCGTGCCCGCGAAGTCGGCACCACCCCCACGCTCCCAACCTCAGTCCACTCCCCCGCCGACTTCGCCGCTTCCGCGCACGCCGAACAATCAGCTCCCGCTCACGGCTGCAACCGCGTCCCCACCCACCCCGGGCTCCCCAGCGCCGCCTGCTCCAGCTTTTCACACTCGTCGCCCGCCCGCGCCCCCGCCAGCGTGCGCTCCCACCGCGCGCGGTCGTGCAGGCGCCCTGTGCCGCCCAGCCACAGCTCCATCGCCGTGGCATAGACGCGATACCCACCCCAGTGGGGCGGCCGCGGAATCGTCACGCTCTGCGGGTTTGTCAGCAGCGCGTCCAGGCTCAGCCCAAGCTCAGCGATCACCGCAGGCAGCCGCGCCAGCAGCGCGTCCCGGCTGGCGATGGGCTGGCTCTGGTTGCTCGCCCACGCGCTCAGCTTGCTCTCCCATCGCCGGCTCGCGAAGTAGGCGTCGCTCTCGCTCTCGGGGCTTGCCGCCACGAGCCCCTCGATGCGCACCTGCCGATCCGTCGGATCAAAGTGAAAGCAGAGCGCGCAGCGATGGGCCCGCGCCAGCTCACTCCCCTTGCGGCTCGTGCGATTGGTAAAAAACGTCACGCGCCCAGCCCGCACGTCCACGCCGCGGCAGAGCACGATGCGATTGCTGAGGACACCCCCAGCGTCCACCGTCGCGAGACTCATCGCGTTGGGGTTGGGCACCTTGGCTGCCCGCACTTCCTCGTCCAGCCACTGCTTGAACGTCGGGAAGGGATCCGCAGGCAACTGCTCGGGCAGCGTGGTGCCGATTGTCGGCACCGCCACCAGATCAAGCAACCTTTGAAGCTGGGCAGAGTTCATACTTGCGTTGGCAGATGTGTTGGAAGGCATGGCAGCAGCATGGTTTGCGACCTGCGATCCCCTCGCAAGCCGCGCAGAACTCTCGACACCCAGTTCTCGAAACCCAGTTGTGGAAAACACCGTGCACTCTTCGTGCACAACCTGTCTCCAGATGGCAACACCCGCGACTTGCCGCGCATTCCCGCGCCTTGCCCGAGGGCTGGACCACCCCCCGCCCAGCGTAGCGTTCTTCCGATCGGATTCCCCTTTTCGCTGATCGCTGATCGCTCGGTCTTGTCGCTTTGCCCTTGTCACCGCGCTCCACCCGTTCCCCGCTCCCCGCTCCCTTCTTCCCATGCCCCCCGATCCCTCCAACTTCGTGCGCCGCGGACGCGACGGCAAAGCGATCGTCCCCATCTCCGCCCAGGCTCTGTTTGAAAAGCAGCCCCCCCAAGCCCTCGAAGCCGAGATGAGCCTGCTGGGGTCGATGATTCTCGACCCCCGCGTCATTCCCGACGTGCTCCCCTTCGTCCGCAAGAGCGAGGACTTTTACAGCGAGTCCAACGGCGCGATCTTCAAGGCGATCGTCGACCTCTACGACCAGCGCAACAGCGGCGACCTCGTGCAGCTCGTCGACATGCTGCGCGACCGCCACGTGCTCGACACCATCGGGGGCGTGGGCTATCTCGAGCAGCTCGCCGCGAGCGTGCCCACCAGCGTCAACGCTCCGCACTTTGCCAAGATCGTGGGCGAGAAGGCCAAGCTCCGCCGCCTCATCGACACCGCAGGCTCGATCCTCTACGACGCCTACCACGTGGGCGAGCTTGGGCCCGAGGGCGCACGCGAGGTGCTGGATCGCGCCGAGATGGCGGTGTTTGAGATCGCCCAGGAGCAAGCCGCGAGCGACCCCCAAAGCCTCGCCGACCTGCTCGAGCTCGAGCTGCAACGCATCGAAGCCCAGGACTTTGGCGATGGCAGCATGTCGGGCGTCGCCACAGGCTACTACGACCTCGACGACAAACTGCGCGGCTTGCAGCCGGGCGAGCTGCTCGTGCTGGCTGCGCGGCCGTCCATGGGAAAGACGGCCCTGGCACTCAACCTCGCCGAACAAATGGCCTGCGGCGGCATCTCCAGCGGGCAGACCCCCACTAAGCGCGTCCCCGTCGGCATCTTCAGCCTCGAGATGAGTAAGCAGGCACTCGTCCAGCGCATGCTCAGCGCGCGCTCGGGCGTGCAGGGCCAGCTGCTGCGCGGCGGCACGCGCATGGGCGACAAAAACCTGCGCGACCTCATGATGGCCGCCGACGAGCTCAAGGCCGCGCCCATCTACATCGACGATTCGCCCGACCTCACCGTGCTCAACCTCCGCGCCCGCGCCCGCCGCATGGTCGCGCAGCACGGCGTAAAGGCGATCATGATCGACTACCTGCAGCTCATGAGCGCGCCCGGCGCAGCCCGCGAGAGCCGCCAGGTCGAAGTCAGCACCATCTCGCGAGGCGTCAAGGCCCTCGCGCGCGAGCTCAAGGTCCCCATCCTCTGCCTCAGCCAGCTCAACCGCGCCAGCGAAAGCCGCGAGGGCAACCGCCCGCGCATGAGCGACCTGCGCGAGTCGGGCAGCATCGAGCAGGACGCCGACGTCATCCTCCTCCTCCACCGCGAGGAGTACTACCACGTGCAGGACGAGAGCTGGAAGCAGGAAAACCCCGACAAGGTCGGCATCGCCGAGATCATCATCGCCAAGCAGCGCAACGGCCCCACTGGCGTCGTGAAGCTCTACTGGGACAACAACACCACACGCTTCAAAAACTACGACGCGCACATGCAGGCACCCGGTGGTGTGGGCGGCATGAGCGGCATGACCGGCATGAGCGGCGGCGGCAACGACCTAGGCAACCCCTTCCACGATGCCCCGCGCACCAGCGCACCGCGCGCGAGCCATGCCTCCGCAGGCACCTATGGCAACGCCCACTACGCCTCACCCAGCGGCGCAGCCGAGGCCCCGCCCTGGACCAAGCCCAACATGCCCGGCAATATGCAGGCCAATATGCAGGGCAACACCCAGCAAAGCAACTCGCCGCCGCAAGCCGACGCGGGCTTCGCCTCTGCGGGCTTTGCGTCGACGGGCTTTGATGAGTTTGACACCGACAGCGATCAGGCTCGCGAAAGCCAATCGCGCGAGAACCAATCGCGCGAAATCAAGCCCGCCCCCGGCACCGCCTTCGGCAACCGCGCCAAAAAAGGCATCCCCGACTACCACCGCGACGGCGGCGGCAGCGACCAACGCCCAGACGTGAGCGAGTGAAGAACCCGCCAAGCCGGTAATGCGCCAAGTGTCACCCACTCGCCACTTGCCCTCGCAGGCACTCCCCCACTTCCCCCAAACTACCCGTTACACCCCCCACCCGCCAGCACCCGCAGCAACGCGATCAGGTCGTTGTCATCGGGGAACAACCCATCATTGTTAAAGTCCAGGTCGTTGCACCGCGTCGTGCTGCACGGTCCCCCCGCGAGCACATTGAGATAGTCCACCAAGTCGAGATCATCCGGAAACAGCCCATCGCGATTGAAGTCGATGCTGTTGCACTGCCCCACGTTCATCGTCCAGGGCGGGTCTTGCGGCACGCTGCCGCACGGGTTGGTCGCCACGCCGCGCACCCGCACCGTGATGCCCGGCGCGGGCTCAAAGATCACCATATCGCGCGTGGTGCTCCCCGTCACCGTGCCCAGCACGGGGTCGATGCCATCCACCACCGTCTGCCAAACACCGGGCGTGGTCTCACGCTCCCAGTGCCACGTCAGGGGTCCATCGCCCACCGCCTGCGCGCCGAAGGTCACGAAGAACTCTGGGTGTGGCAAGTTCGCGACCAGCCCCGGAAACAGCTGCTCCACCCGCCGCACGAGCTCCACGCGCACGTCGTCAATCAGCGTGTCAAAGCTCGTGGCATTGCCCACGGGCAGAAAGTCCAGGCGATGCACCGTGCTCACCTCCGTCGGCGCCAGATACACCTCCATCGTCTCACGCTTCCAGCGCCCCGGCACAGGCGGATAAGGCCCAGCAGCATCGAGGATGGGCGTGAGCACGAAGGACCCACCGCCCTCGCGCTCCACCAGCACCTGATACAAGCTCACGCCCGCAGTGCCCGCCGCGCTCGCAGCCCACGAGATGCGCACCAGCGCAGGGCGCGACACCACAAAGTTCTGGCTCAGGCGATACTGCCCGAGCGCGTTGCCAATGTCCACATACTGACTGCCCGAATACGCCGTGGGCCAGATCGCTGCGGGCTGCCCGCGAAACAAAAAGCCCGACTGAGCCGTCGTCCACGCCCAAGGCGTGGGCACGCCGCTCGAGATGCTGTTGTTGGCAATCACGGGCGACTCAAAGTCGCCATTCACGATGAGCTCGATGGGCTCGCACTGCGCGTGCGCACCACCCGCGAGCACCGCGATGCTCGCACACGCCATCACCAGCGGTCGGCCCGCAACACGAATCCAGTGCTTCATCATGCCCGCAATATACCGATTTCTCCGTGCGCCGTCAATGCCTTTCCGCCGTCGGATAATGCCGCTCTCCGCACGCGCCCGCTGGCACGCCCCGCCCGCGCGTTCATTTCGTCACGCCCCGTACCCACGCCTCCACCGCCGCCTGCATCGCTTCGCCCAGCTTCACCACAGGCTTCGCAAACGGCGGCTGCGTGTCGCTCAGCCCCAGCAGGTCGTGTAGCACCAGCACCTGCCCGTGGCACTGCTCCCCAGCGCCGATGCCAATGAGCGGCAGGGTCGTCGCCTCGCGCACGCGCCGCGTCACGTCGTCGGGCACGGCCTCGATCAGCAGCATCACCGCCCCCGCCTCCTGCATCGCCCGCGCGGTCTGCACGATCTCCTCCGCCTCGCGCGCATCCTTGCCCGCCCGCGCATACCCACCCTGCACCGCCGAGAGTTGCGGCCTGCTGCCAATGTGCGCACACACCGGAATGCCCGCACGGGCCATGCGTCGCACCAGCCCCGCGTGCTCGCTGTCGACCTCCAGCTTCACCACATCCGCCCGCCCCTGCGTCAAAAACCGCCCCGCGTTCACGACGGCATCATCCGCGCTCGCGTGATAGCTCATGAAGGGCATGTCGCCCATCACCAGCGTCTGCGGCGCGCCGCGCTTCACGCCCGCAGTGAGCGCGAGCAGCACGTCCAGCGGCATGTCGATCGTGCGCTCAAACCCCAGCACCATCTCCGCCGCCGTGTCGCCCACAAGCAGCACGTGCACGCCCGCTCGCTGCAGCCAGCGCGCGGTGGTCGCGTCATAACACGTGAGGCAGGCAAACTTCTCGCCGTTCGCAACGCGTTGGCGGAGGGCTTTGAGCGGGTGCATGGGGGACGGTAGTAGAGGAGAGGGAGCAGAGTGGCAGAGTGGCAAAGTGGCGAAGTGGGGCAGAGTGCGGTGGGGTGGCGCTTCTACAGTTCGTTCACGCATGCAGAGCGATAGCAACAACCCGTATAGCCCGCCGCCGATTCCGCCGCCTGTGCCCTCGGCGAGTGGCTGGCAGCCTCGCCCGCAGAGTGAGTGGCCGCCCGGTGCTCAGCCGCCAGGCTTTGGTGGATTCGCGGGTGTGCAGCCGCACCGCGGCGGGCTCATCCTCGGGCTGGGCGTGGGCGGGCTTGGCTCGTGGCTGGTGGGGTGCGTGGGCGGCACCGCTCTGCCGCCTTGCGGCTTGCTGGGGCTCGTGGGCCTGGGCCTTGGCATCGCGGCCTGGGTCATGGGCGCGAGCGACATGCGCGCCATGCGCGAAGGGCGGATGGACACAACAGGCCTCGGCAACACCAAAGCCGGCAAGATCTGCGGCATGATCACGGTCATCCTCGTCGCGATCGGTGTGCTGATCACCGTCATCATGCTCGTGTTCTTCGGTGCCGTCGCCGCCGCCATCCTCGGCGGAGCTGCCGCTGGCGCAGCTGGCGGCACGCCATGAGCACCCTCGAACCAGGCGACATCAAGCCCGCTCATGTCGACCTACGCAACACCCCGCCGGAAATGCCCGAGCCTCTCGCGAACGAGCCCCGGGCAACCAAACCACTCGGCCCTCATCGCGCCGGACGTCTCACCCTCCTCGCCCTTCTCGGCATCCTGACCACGGTGGCTGGCTTCGACACGCCGCCGCTCGTCATGCCCTTCCCCGAACTCCCCGTCGTGGGCCTGTGCCTACTGATTGGAGTGTGGGTTGTTTGCAGGATCGATCTGCATGCGATGAAGCGCGGCACGCGTGACAAGCGGGGTGAGCTCGGCACGCTTGTCGCCGAGATGATCGCGGTCGTTGCATTCCTGCTCGGGTTGCTCTGGTTTGGTGGCATCATGTTCCTGCTGTTCATCGTGGGCTCTTTCTAACCCCTGCGTGCAAGCGCCCCACTCCATCCCTTCATCCCTTCATCCCTTCATCCCTCCATCCCTTCTTCCCTTCCCCCCCTCCACCCCTATCCTCGCCCCATGCGCGCCATCATCACAGGCCAAATCGGCATGGACAAAAAGCCCTACCTCGACGCCGTCTCCCGCTTCGCGGGTGAGCAGGGCGAGGCCATCAGCATGTTCCACGTGGGCGACCTGATGTATCGCGAAGGGCCCGACGTCCGCCCGGGCAAAATTCTCGACCTGCCCTTAAGCCGCCTCAACAGCCTCCGCCGCGCCGCCTTCAAGGACGTCATCAACGAGGGCAAAGACGCGAAGAACATGATCGTGAACACCCACGCCACCTTCCGCTGGCGGCACGGGCTCTTCAGCGCGTTCGACTACGACCAGATCGCCGCCCTCCGCCCCGACGTCTTCATCGCCCTCGTCGACAACATCGAGGTCGTGAGCGACCGCCTGCACCGCGAGCACGACATCGACGCGACACTCAAGGACTGCATGGTCTGGCGCGAGGAAGAGATCCTCGCCACGGAGCTCATGAGCAAGGCCATCCCGGGCAGCCAGTTCTACATCATGGCCCGCGGGCGCCACGTCAGCACCACCCGCACCATGTTCCGTCTCGTCTGCCGCCCGCAGATGAAGAAGGTCTACCCCAGCTTCCCCATGAGCCACGTCGTCGACATGCCCGACGTCCTCGCCGAGATCGACGCCTTCCGCGCCAGCCTCGCCGAGCACTTCATCACCTTCGACCCGGGCGACGTGGACGAAAAACTCCTCCTCGACCGCGCCATCCTCGCCGCCAAGGACGGCAAGGACTACCTCGACGTCACCCCCCACAGCTACGGCGGCAGCAAAACCGCCAGCGGCGCACCCATCCGCGTCCGCGTGCGCGAGGTGCTCGACATCGCGGGCGACGTCGACGGCCAGATCTACATGCGCGACTTCAAGCTCGTCGACCAGAGCGACATGATCGTCAGCTACATCCCCGAACTGCCGGGCGGCATCCCGGGCCTCTCCAGCGGCGTCGAGCGCGAGCTGCACCACGCCTTCGAGCACACCAAGGAAGTCTTCGTCGTCTGGAAGCCCAAGAAGGCCCCGAGCCCGTTCATCACCGAGACGGCGACACGAATCTTCAGCAGCACCCACGAAGCCCTGACGTACTTTGAGCAGAACGGGTACTTTGGGGAGAGAAACCTGTTCGGGCACTAGCTCGCTACGTCCGAACACCGGGGCCCGACGCCCAACTCAGGCAAATCCGGCAACCGCCTCAAGCCGCGCCGCGAACCGGCCCCGGGGCTGGCTCGCTGCGCCGCGAGCCTTCCTCGCACGCAAGGTGACATATGACTGATAAAGCGACCGACCCGCATGCAATCGCCCGCGCCCCGAGGCGTTTCGCGCGTGTCATGATGCACACCCGCATGCCCAGCTTGACGCTCACACTCTCCAGCCTCGCGCCCAAAGCACGGCTGCTCGCCCCCGCATGCCTGCTCTGTGCTAGCCTGTTCTCCGCCAGCTCCGCCCACGCAGCCGTGCTCGAGCTTCAACCCGTCGCCGACAACACGCTCTATGAAGACCCCCTGGGCAACGCCAGCAACGCCCTGGGCGAGTCGCTGTTTGCGGGCAAGACGCAGACCGAGCTCCTCCGCCGGGGGCTGCTGCGGTTTGACCTCAGCGCGATCCCAGCGGGCTCTGTGATCGACTCCGTCTCGCTCACCCTGCACTGCACCCGCAGCGTCTCACTCGCCGAGACGGTCTCACTCCATCGCACGCTCGCAAGCTGGGGCGAGGGCACCTCACTCGCCCTTGGCGCTGGGGGTGGCGGCACGCAGTCCACCGCGAACGACGCCACGTGGCTCCATCGCTTCTATTCCACCGAAAGCTGGTCAACCCCGGGCGGCGACTTCGCACCTCTCGCCAGCGCCACCACGCTCGTCAGCGGCCTCGGGAGCTATGAATGGACTGGCGATGCGCTGCGCAGCGACGTGCAAGCCTGGCTCACCAACGCATCTCAGAACTTTGGCTGGACGCTGCTGGGCAACGAAGACCTCATAGGCGGAGCCAAGCGCTTCGCCTCGCGCGAAAATCTTGACGAGCAAATCCGTCCCCTGTTGCGGGTCGCATACACCATTCCTGCACCATCCACGGGCATGCTCGCGCTGGGCCTCTTCGCGCTGCGCCGCCGTCGCGCGAAATTCTGAGTTTGATGCGCCATCGCTCCCGCGCGGCACGTACAAAGCCGGTCGCAACTCTCCGATTCTCGCCCCACTCTCCAACTGAATAAGCCCGAGCTGAATACCACCCGAGCTCGACAGCACCCGAGGAGCAGCCCCATGCAACACGCCGGCACCTCAGCCCACTCGTTCGCGCAAACTGGCTTCGCACAAACTGGCTTCGAGCCGACCGGGCCCGAGCCAACCGCTCACGAGCAAGGCGCCACCGAGCGAGCTGCCACAAGCGACGCGCGCGACCTCTCTCCGCGCTTGCCCCCAGAGGGGCAGCTCGCCGCCTCTCCAGGCAGGCGTCAGTTGTTGGGCCGCGTGATGGGAGCCGCCGCGATGGCTGGCCTCATGCGCACCGCCGCCGCGAGCGACCCCGTGACCCGCGTGCGGGGCGACGTCGACCCCACCGCGCTGCTCGAGAAGCTCGTCGACCGCATCACCTTCGGCGCAACGCCCGAAGAGCTCGCGCTCGCCCGCACGCTGGGCTACTTCGGCTACATCGAGTATCACCTCGACCACCTCGCGATCAACGATGCCGCTGCGGACGCAAAGATCGCTCCCCTCCTCACGCTCACGCAGCCCTACTCCACGCTCACGCCGCAGGCCGCGCAGTTCGTCATCAACGAGCTGGTTGAGGCCGCGATCTACCGCGCCATCTACAGCAAGCGCCAACTGTTCGAGCGCGTGGTCGAGATGTGGACCGACCACTTCAACATCGACATCCAGACCGCACGCTACTACAAGCCCGCCGACGATCGCCTCGTCATCCGCGCCAACGCCCTGGGCACCTTCCCCGCCCTCCTCAACGCGAGCGCGCAGAGCCCCGCGATGCTCTACTACCTCAACAACGACGTGAGCACCGCGAGCAACCCCAACGAGAACTACGCCCGCGAGCTGATGGAGCTGCACACCCTGGGCGTGAATGGAGGCTACACCCAGACCGACGTACAGCAAGTCGCCCGCTGCCTCACGGGCTGGACGATCTGGTCCGCCTCAGCCGGCCCCGCGCTCCACGGCACCTTCCGATACAACAACGCCAACCACAACCAGTCCGCCAAGGTGGTGCTGGGCACGAGCATCCCTGCCAACGGCGGGCAGCAAGACGGCTTCACGGTGCTCAACCTGCTCGCCAACCACCCCAGCACCGCGCAGTACATCGCGTTCAAGATGTGCCGCCAGTTCCTCGGATACAACGTCGCGCAGGCGATCGTCGATCGTGTCGCCACAACCTACACCGCCACCGGGGGCGACATCAAAGCCATGCTGCGCGTCGTGCTGCTGCCCGAGCACATCGCAGCAGCCCAGCCCAAGCTCAAGCGTCCCTTCCACCACTTTGTCTCTGCGATGCGCCAGACCGGCGCGAACGTCACGAGCACCTCCAACCTGCGCTCGCGCCTCGGCGAGGCAGGGCACATTCCCTTCTCGTGGCTCACGCCCGATGGCTACCCCGACAAGGTGGGCCACTGGGGTGGCAACCTCATCGTTCGATGGAACTTCGGCGCCGCGATGATGAACGGCACCACCGGCAGCATCTCGGGCGTCGCGGTCGATGCCGCCAGCTTCTTCGCGGGTGCCACCACGACCGACCAGATGATCGCCCGCATTGACGAGCGGCTGTTTGGCTCGCGCATGAACGCGGTGGATCGCGATCGCGTGCGGCAATACCTCGCGCAGGCGTCGCCCACACTCACCACGCGCCAGCGCGAGGCAATCGGCATCGCCATCGCCTCCCCCAGCTATCAGTGGTACTAGCCCGTGATATGAACCCCCGTGATATGAACAAGTGATGCAGGCCAGTGGCCCGCGCAGCACGCCACGCCAGCCCGCACGCTTCACGCCTTTCCCCGCCGCCCACCCCCATCGCCCGTCTTGCCTCGCAGAGGAGCATCATGCAAAGCCCACACCAAGACAATCCCACGCCGCTCGCCAGCGCAGGCTGCACCGAGTATCAGCAGTTGTCGCGCAGGTCCTTCTTGCAGGCAAGCACCGGGCTCGCGGCCTTTCTCGCCGCCCACGCCTGGGTGCCGCGCGTCGCCTACGCCCAGGAATACCGCGGCGGCATGCGCGACGTCATCATCTCCATCTACCTGCGCGGAGCCGCCGACGCGCTCTCGATCTGCGCACCATACTTCGAGAATCAGTACTACACCCGCCGCCCCACCATCGCCCTCGCACGCCCGGACTCTGGCCTTCCCAACCGCCTCACCGCGCTCGACGATCGCTTCGGCATCCCGCCCGCGATGATGGGCCTGCACCCGGCATACCTCGATGGCAAGTTGCTGTTCGTGCACGCCTGCGGCAGCACCGACCCAAGCCGCAGCCACTTCGAGGCCCAGCGATTCATGGAGGTAGGCAAGCCGCGCGACCCCGCGCTCGGTTCGGGCTGGCTGGGGCGACACCTCTCCACGGTGCTGCCCATGGTGCCGGGCAGCGTGCTGCGAGGCGTGGGCATCATGCCGGGCCTCGCGCAGACGCTGCTGGGCGGGCCACAAACACTGCCCATCAGCAACCTCGACACCTTCGGCATCACGGGCAGCAGCGCCACGCTCGCAGGCCGGCGCGACGCGATCGACGACATGTACGTCGCGACCACCGACCCGCTGCGCGCCACCGCCGCAGCGACGCTGCAAACCATCGACGTGCTCGATGCCATCAACTTCGCAAACTACGCCCCCGCCAACGGCGCGGTCTATCCCACGGGCTCGTTTGGCAACGCGATGAAGTCCGCCGCCGCACTCGTGCGGGCGCAGGTGGGCGTCGAGGCGATCGCCGTCGACCTGGGCGGGTGGGACACGCACGACAACCAAGGCCCTGCGACGGGCGGCATGGCCACGCTGATGGCCAACCTCGCCAACACCCTCGGCGCGTTCTACCGCGACATCGTCGCGGGCAACGGGCCCAACGTCTCGATCGTCGTCATGTCCGAGTTTGGACGCCGCCTGCAAGAGAACGGCAGCCAGGGCACCGACCACGGGCACGGCAGCGTGATGATGGTCATCGGGCAGCAGGTTGCGGGCGGGCGCGTGCTCACGCAGTGGCCCGGGCTCGATGCGGGCAACCTCTTCCAAGGCCTCGACCTCGACGTGACGACCGACTATCGCGACATCCTTGCGGAGATCGTGTCGTCGCGCGCGGGCAATCAGAACCTCAGCACTGTCTTTCCGGATTACACGCCCACCATGCGAGGAGTGTTTGCATGAAGACGTCAAACTGCACGCCCGTGAACACGCCAGTGATCGCGAAGCTCTTCGCCTGCGCCGCCCTGCTCGCCTCGTGCGTGCCAGCTCTCGCCCAGACCGCGCTGCTGAGCAATGGCTCCGCCAACCCAGGCGTGCCCGCGCTCGACGAGGTGGCCCTCACAGGCAACAACACACCCGCCCCGGGCGCAGCCGCCTGGAGTGAAGTGGCAAGCGCAGGCACCTTCGCGGGCAACGCGCTCGCTGGCGTCGCCTGCGGTCGCGACGCGAGCGATCTTGCGGGGGGCCTGCGCGTGAGCGACGACTTTGTCGTGCCGCAAGGCGAGACCTGGAACCTCTCCAGCATCGAGTGCTTCGCGTACCAGCAGGGCAGCGCGCTCTCGCTCAGTGGCGCGACGCTGCGCATCTGGAATGGCCCGCCCGGCGCACCGGGGAGCGTCGTGCTGTTTGGCGACGCCTCGACCAATCGCCTGCAGAGCGTGCAGGCGACCTCCACGTATCGCGTCTTCACCACCACCGTCGGCCCCACCATCACCTCGCCCGACACCTCACGCCGCGTGCACCGCGTGGCCCTCGCCGCGAGCATTTCGCTCACCGCAGGCACGTACTGGCTCGATTGGCAGTTGCAGCCCGCGGTCGCTGGCACGCTGGTGTATGCCGTGCCCGTCACCGTCGCGGGCGTGCGGACCCTTCCAGCATGGAACGCCCGCCAACTCGCCGATGGCGCGTGGATGGGCGTGCTCGACACAGGCAAGCCCGATGTCTCCATCGACGCTGCGCAGGACATCGCCTTCATCGTCTCGGGCACCTCGGTGGTCGGCTGCGACAGCATCGACTTCAACCAGGACACGCTCTTTCCTGACGACCAAGACCTCGTCGACCTGCTCACCGTCCTCGCGGGCGGCGCGTGCAGCACGGGCACGTGCAGCGACATCGACTTCAACAACGATGGGCTCTTTCCGGATGACACGGATCTCATCGCGTTCCTGAGTGTGCTGGCTGGCGGGCCATGCTGAGCGCGCAGGGCGTGCGCGCGGTCGCGTCGTTCGCGAGCTGCTGAGCGGCTTGCTGTGAGTGGCTTTGGGTGGCTGGCTTCCTGCTTCTGACCAGGCGTGGGCGCGATGTGCCGAGCGCGGACGAGGGTCCGCGCGTGGTCCGTGGGACGCGCCACGAGTCAGCGGTGCGCGGGCCATTGGCTTTGAGCATGCTGGTGCATGCCCTGCCTTTGGCTCACGCAACGCGGGGCTTTGCAAGGCACTCCCTTTGCGTCGGCAATTGCCCCGATTCCATCCTTGCTTTGTGAGAGCAAGCCCACGGAACGGTTGAGGTCGCTGTCGGCTGGGGAATGTGCAGAGCCTTCGGAAGGAGAGTGGTTTGGGCCGGTTTGTGCGCGCGCGGTGGCGGAGGGAGAGTGGCAGAGTGGCGAAGTGGCGGGGTGGCAAAGTGCGGTTTTTTGCTTGATTTTGTGGTATTTTTGGGGTGGCTGGGAGGGGAACGTTTTTTTGTCTTTGCCACGGTGTGCGCGCGGGTTTTGGAGCCACGGCGCGCGCTGGGCGTTATGCTTCAAAGTCATGCAGCGGCGCCCACGCATTCATTGCATTTTGGCGGCGAGGGCTCCGATTGCGCTGGTGATTTGGCGCGCATCGGGTTGGACGCATCTCTTACGGTGGCGTGTGGACGACGACAGGCTGGAGCATGGGGCCTGGATGCGCAAGCGGATTGTCGTGTACAAGTCGGACATTTCGGAAGATGGCGATTTGTGCAGCATTCGGCTGGATGGGGTGTTTGAGCCCGACGAGTGGGCGGCGCTGAACGAGCCTTGGGGAAAGCCGGCGGGGAGTGGAGTCTGGACGGAAGAGCGGCGCTCTTGGGAAGAAGGCACGCCCTTCAGCGCGGGACCACGTGAGCGCTTTGAGAGTGGGAAGTGGGTGTCGTATAGCGTGGTATCGCGCGCACCGTGGTTGCGACCTTTGTGGGCGCGGGACGAGGAAGGAGCTTGGGGCGGAGGCTTTTGCTTTGACAATGGAGAGCTCGCGTGCACGCTGGGCGATGCGCGCGAGATTGATGCGGGCGGAAGGAAGCTCTTGCTTCGAGAGATGGATTCTGCGTATCACTTGCGGGATTTGCGGCGAGGGTGGAGCGAGGATCGGGACGCGGTGGTTGACTCGTCGACGAGAGGAATCCGCGCGATTGGCGATGTGTCGCACGGGGTGTTGACGAAAGTCAGCGGCGTGCATGGGTGGACGATGCGATGTCTGCGGCTGAAATGGACGCACTCGGGGCGGTCGCCGTTCAGTGGTGGTGAGAGTCGCAGCGTCTGTGAGTACTCGATCGCTCCGCCTGCGGGGGCGTCGCGGGTGATCTTGGATGCTGTTTGGGCGGATTGGGGGCCAAACGGGCAGTTGCTGGTGGCCACGCGGAGTGGGCGGGTGCAGCGGTGGGAGGTTGTGGGTGAGAGAGTGGTGATGCGGTTTGAGGAGAACTTGGCGGGGCTGGAGCCGAGGCAAGTGGAGACGCCTGAGTGGGCGAGGGGGTGGGGTGAGCGCGAGTGAAGCCGCGAGTGAAGCCGCGAGTGAAGCTGGGTTCGCATGGAGGGCGTTGAGCCCTCGATGCGAAGGCAGGGTTGGACAACCAGGGACACACGTGTGCAGAGACAATGCGGATGGGTGCAGGGGGCATTCGCCGCGAAGTCGGTCGGGGCTGGTTTGAGTGCTCGGGTGTTTTGGTTGGCCGACTTCACGGGCACGGGGCGGGGTGGAAAAGTGCGGTTGTTTGCTTGGTTTTGTGGTATTTTGGGGGTGGCTGGGAGGGGAAGGATTTTTTTGTTTTTGCCACGGTGTGCGCGCGGTTTTTGGAGCCACGGCGCGCGGTCGCGGGCTTGCGGCGAGCATCGTCCCGCTCGCCGTTCCCCGTTCCCCGCTCCCTCTATCCTTGTTCATGCCTTCGCAACCTCATGCCATTGGCGGACTTCGGGCTCTTCGCACTCTGGCGTGCGTTGGTGTGTGCTGCACAGGCACTGTCGCACTCGCCCAGCCCTGCGACCCGGTCGTGCTCGTCGACAACGGCGGGTTTGAGGCACCGGTGCTGGCGCAGCCTGGGTTGTTCAGCACGGTGCCCGCGGGGTGGACGGCGGGCGGGCGCATCGCGGGGATGCATCGGGGGTTCACGACGCCCGACGTGCCGGTGCCCCTCATCGGCGAGCAGTTTGCGGTGGTGAAGATGTCGGACGCGGCGTCGATGGACCGGGCGTTTGTCGTGCCGTTTGCAGCAAGCTGCGTGGTCGATGTGTCGTTCGCGACGCGCGTGGGCGCGGAGAGCACCGACGCGGTGGTGCGGTTGCGCACCGCTGCGAACGGGGCCACGGGGACGGCGATTCTGCTGGGTGAGGCGCGCAGCGTTGCGAGCCCGGGGTGGACGACGTATGCGATCAACATGGTGCTGACGGCGGCGGGGCCCGCGACGGTGTCGCTCGGGAGCCTTGGGCCATCTTCGGCGTACTTTGACGACGTGCGGCTGCGGCTGCGGCGCGATGCGCACCCGCTGCAACTTGAGCTTACCGAGGCGCGCACGCCCGAGGGACGCACCGCGCGGCTTGACGTGCTGCTGGGGGGTGAGCCGCCTGTGGCGGTGCGCTGGCAGCACCAGGTCGAGCCTGGGGTGTTTGTCGATGTGGCGGACGGCGTGCTGGCGGGCGTGGGGAACGTGAGCGGGGCTGCGAGCACCACGCTGCTGCTGACGGCGCTGCGGCCCGGCGTGCACACGTTTCGTGCGGTGGCGACGAATGCGTGCGGCGAGAGCGCGTCGCCTGGGGTGCCTGTGGTGGTGCAGGAGTGCTCGGGGCTGGACTTCAATAACGACGGGATTTTTCCCAGCGATGAGGACCTGGTGGACTTTTTGCGAGTGCTGGCAGGCGGGGCGTGCAGCACGGAGGCGTGCAACAGCATCGACTTCAATGCCGACGGGATCTTTCCGGCGGATGAGGATTTGCTCGCGTTTTTGCGGGTGCTGGCGGGGGAGGCGTGCTGAGGGTGTGAGCTTGGGAAGACTGCGTGACGGGGAGGCCATGCCGCAATTGGGGCAATCTGGGGGAATGACGAACGGGCAGCACGGCTTTGCTTGCAAAGGCGGCAGGATCGTGTAGGTTGGTGGCGTTGAGAGCGGAACTTGAGGCTGGGCGGCTTGTTGAGCCCGGCTGTCCGCCAGAAAGGCCTGTCATGCGCTGCGCTGCGGTTGTCGTTTCGATGTCGGTTGTGGGTGCTTTGGTGTGCGGGGAGGCGTCGGGGGCGATTCTGGAGTTTGATCTGGTGGGGCGGGCGGGTGCGGGGCTGCTGCCTGGGAATGAGCTGCACAGCGTGACGGGGGCTGCGGGCACGGGGGGCGAGATTCAGACGGGGATCAAGTTCAACGATGTGACGAACGAGCTCGCGATTGCTGTTGGGTGGGGCTCGTTCTTTGGGTTTGATGGGCAGCTCACGGGCAACGCGACGGTGATGCACGTGCACGGCCCGGCGGACATCAACAGCACGGCGGGCGTGCAGATTGGGCTGGACAACCTGCCCGGGTTTGCGCCGTTTGCCAATGGCGGCTGTTATGTGGGCACTGTGACGCTGAGCAGCGCGCAGGCGCAGAGCTTGCTGGCGGGGCTGCTGTACATCAATGTGCACACGAGCCAGAACGGGCAGGGGGAGCTACGCGGGAACATGGTGCTCGTGCCGACGCCTGGGGTGGGCGCGATGGCGGGGTTGATGGGCATGGCGATGGTGGGACGGAGGAGGCGCGGGCCGGGGCGCTAGGCTCAGCTCGCGGGTGGTGGTGGTGGTCGTTCGGAGGCATTGGAGCAAATCGCACGTCTGCTTTGGAGGTGTTCTCATGCGCACTGCGTCTTTCTCGTTGCCTGCGGGCAGGGCCTTTGTTTCTGCGGTGGTGTCGGTGGCGGCCCTCGTGGCGAGCGTGGGGCACGCGCAGACGGTGCGGAACGCGGCGGTGGTGCTGAAGGAGGGCGATGCGATTTTGGGGAGCACGGTGTCGTCGCTGGGTGAGCCCTTTACCAATAGCCTTGGGAACGTGGGCTTCGTGTACTCGACGGCGGCGGCGGACCGGGGCATCTTCATCGGGAACTCGTCGATCTTCGACGACACGGTGCAGATCACGTACAGCGGCGGTGAGGCGACGATGGGCATCAGCGATGCGGGCGGGTTTGCCTATAGCCCATCGGTGGGTGGCAACGACAGCGTGGTGACGCACCTTGGCGTGCTCGTGAGCGAAGGCAACCCAGCACCCGTGACCCCGGCGCAGTTCACGAGCTTTGCGAGCAGGCCCCGCATGGTGGCGAACGGGAGCGTGGCGTGGATCGGCGGCGTGGCGAACACGGCGGGCGGCGCGACGGCCGCGCGGGTGATGTACCTCAATCGCTTGCCTGGCGACCCGGCGAACACGTCGGAGTTGCTGCGCGGTGGGCAGACGATCTCGGGAGCGACGATCGCGGCGAGCGGCGTGACGTTTACGTATGACATCAGCGACAACGCGTCGCAGTATGTGAACGTCGTGACGTTCACGGGGTCGACGGCGACGGACGCCGGGGTGATTCGCAACGCCGGGACGATCGTGATGCGCGAGGGCTCTCCCACGGGGGATGGCGACAACTGGCAGGGGTTTGGGGCGGTGGGCGTGAACGACGTGGGGGTGTGGCTCGTGACGGGCGACACCGACGGGCCGACGAGCAGCGACACGTTTGTCGCGATCGATGGCGAGATCGTGCTGCGCGAGGGAGAGTTCATCGACAGCGGCCCGGTGGGCTCGACGATCAGCGCGGCGAGCATCTCTCAGCAAGGGAAGGTGGCGTTCATCGCGGTGGTGGGCGGCGTCGAGACGCTCGTGACGGGCAAGGCGGACACGCTGAACGCGATCACTGCGGAGACGCTGGCGCAGGTGGGCGACTTGCTGGACTTCAACGCCGATGGGGTGGGCGACGCGACGCTGGACAACTTCCTCGCGAGCAACACGGTTGCGCCGGGGCTGGACCTGGCGGACGACGGGCGCGTCTTTGCTCGCTGCACCATCACGCCCACGAATGGGACGCCCGTGGATGCGATCGTGCGGTTCTCGCTGCCGTCTGCGTGCGACAGCATCGACTTCAACGGCGATGGGCTGTTTCCGGATGACACGGATCTCATCGACTTCCTGTCGGTGCTTGCGGGTGGCCCGTGCAGCACGAACCTGTGCAACGACATCGACTTCAATAACGACGGGCTGTTTCCGGATGACCTGGACCTGCTGACCTTCTTGCTCGTGCTCGCGGGCGGGCGGTGTGAGTGAGGGTGGGGTTTGGTTCGTGCAGGGGCTGACGGTGGGGCTTGCGACTGGGCTTGGTGCAACGAAACCACCACGACCAGGGGCCATCGTGCAAGTTTAGATGAGGGCGAGCCGCGTCATATAAAAACACTAAAGTCGTATGATTTGGCTATCGAACGAACGAAAAATCCGCTATGTTGCGCTCTGGAGCGAGTGGGTCTCTTCGAAGGCTCAACGGGTTTTCCAGCCCATTTCCGTTCCAACTGGAGCTGTCCAATGCGAGTCAATTCTCGTTTGCCTTTGCAGCGTTGTGCGATGACTGCGGCGGTGATTGCGGCCTGCGCGAGCTTTCCCGCCCATGCCCAGTGGATTCCCAACTACCAGAACTTTACTGTCCAGCGACTCGGGCTCACTGGCCCAAGTCACACAGGAACCTCGGGCGAGCAGAATTCGTCGGTCGCTTTGTTCGCTCCGCTAGGCTTTGCAGCAGGCACGTCGAAGCGCTTCGTCGGCCCCGACGTGCGTGGGCTGGCAAGTTGGTCGTTCAACCCGAACACCGGACTGTCGATTCAAACTGGCCTCACCACCCCTGCCCACACGGCATCCGACGGAACGCAGATCAGCCAGCCTCAGTTTTTAACGCCAAGCGGACACACTGCCGGTTATTCAGAGCGCAAGGCCGGGTTAGCGACTGGGCGGAACACCTGGGCGTTTAGCCCGGCAACGGGTCTGACGACCCCGACGGGGTTTACAACTGCATCGCACACTTCACCCTTGGGAAAGCAGGAGAGCGTGATTAGCTTCCAGAACGACGCAGGTGTGATTGCGGGATGGTCAGACCGATACCCGTCACTGAGTTCACCGTCGTCGGAGTTTCGATCCGGTGCGAATACCTGGGTCTACAACCCCACAACGGGCCTGACCATCCAAACCGGTCTGGTGACGCCGGTGCATCTGACTCTCAACGGCGATTCGCTGAGCCTCAACACATTTCTCAACCAGGCAGGGCAAGTCTGCGGAGAGTCCATTCGGGTTTCAGCGACAAACCTCGACCTTGGCACTAATTCTTGGGTTTACAACCCCGCAACGGGTCAGACAGTCCAAACCGGACTCTTCGGACTGACCCACACAAACCCGCTCGGGTTTCAGAGGAGTTTCAACACGGGCCAAAGCCAGAACGGTACCGTGACTGGTGTTTCGCTGCGTTACAACCAAGCAAGTGGGCAAAACGCGTGGACGTACTCGCCTGCGACCAACACCACAACCGTGATTGGCCTCACTGGCCCAGACTACACGACTGTGCTGGGTTTCCAGTTCAGTCGGGGTGACTTGCTCAATGAGGCGGGCCAAGTTGCGGGCTCTTCACAAACGGCCCAAGAGTGGGCACCGGGATCTCGTAGCTCCCACACGTGGGCGTACTCCCCGGCAACAGGCACGACGGTTCGCACCGGCCTCCTGGGCGCGGCCTTCACCGCCCCAAACTCGCGGCATGAGAGCTTCAACCGCTTCCAAAGCGAGTCTGGGCAGATTGTTGGCGTTTCGCTGCGATTTCTGCCGTCAAGTGCGGCCAACGGCTACACCGCCTGGGCGTTCAATCCTGCAACTGGCGTCACGTCCCCGATTGGATTGTCGACCACTGGCTTTGTCGGCAGTTCAGGCTACGCGTTCGTCATTCTCAACGGTCAGAACTCTTCGGGGCAAGTCTTCGGCGCCTCGTCTCTCATCACTGGCGTGAGCGGTCTCAACGGTGAAGCAACGTGGGTTTACCGGCCTTCATCCAACACGACCGTTCGCACTGGCCTGACTGGCGCGACCTACACAGGCCTCTCTGGCGAGCAGCGTAGTACCAACAACTTCCAGAATGATGCCGGGCATGTTGCTGGTATGTCAGAGCGGTTGCAGTTTAGTTCGAGCAAGGGTTTCAACACCTGGGCCTTCAATCCCAGCACAGGCGTGACTGTCCAGACCGGGCTCACTGGTGCCTTCAACACCGGCGCAACCGGATACCAGTTCAGCGTCAACGAGTTTCAGAACGCGAGCGGAGTAGTCGCGGGTTACTCCCAGCGCATTTCCTTTGCGACCACGGTCTATGGTCAAGACGCTTGGTACTTTGACCCCGCGACCGGCATCACCCATCCCGTCATAGGCAGCATTCGCACAAGTGATGCCGCGACGTATTCGCAGGCGAGAGTCCTCACCGCCGACGGCTTCATGCTGGGCCAGTATCGCCTCTATCTCAGCGGTGGGACGAGCCAGCTGCGAGCATTTGCATTCCGACCGGACCTGGGCTTTACTGACCTTGGTAGCCTGGCGAGCGGCGGACTGACCTCAAACGGTTGGAGCAACCTTGCGGATGTAAACTCTGCAGATGACTTCCGCGCGGTGGTTGGAACTGGTTTGGTGACCGGGCAGACTCTGGGCCAGAGCGCGTTTCTCATGAAGCGCCCGACAGGGTGTGACTCCATCGACTTCAACAACGACGGGCTCTTTCCTGACGACCAAGACCTCATCGATCTGCTCACCGTCCTCGCGGGCGGCGCGTGCAGCACGGGCACGTGCAGCGACATCGACTTCAACAACGACGGGCTCTTTCCAGATGACAGCGACCTCATCACGTTCCTGCGCGTGCTGGCGGGCGGGTTGTGTGAGTGAGGGTGGGGTTTGGCTCGTGCCGGGGCTGACGCCTGGGCTTCCGGCTGGGCTTCCGGCTGGGCTTCCGGCTGGGCTTCCGGCTGGGCTTCCGGCTGGGGCTTGGTGCCAAGGCGAGCGGCTTGCCTGCTTGGGGGCGCCAAGCCTTGGGCTCGCTTGGGTTGAGGCAGCCGCTACGATGGGCACCTATGGCATGGATTACCAAGAACAGCGGCGGGGCGAAGATCGAGCGGCGGAGCGAGCCTTATCTCACTGCGGCGATGCAGGAGAAGCTTCGCGCGAACGTGCTGCCGCGGTATGAGACGACGATGGGTGCGCTGCTGCCCACGCTGCACGAGGTGCAGCATGCGTATGGCTGGATTCCGGCGCAGGCGATGATGGAGATCGCGGCGTTTTTGAGCATCAAGCCCGCGGACGTGATCGACACGGCGACGTTCTATGAGGAGTATTGGACGAAGCCCAAGGGGAAGTTTTTGATCCAGGTGTGCCGGAGCATTGCGTGCGAGTTCTGCGGGCATGAGAAGATCACGCAGGCGGTGCGGGAGAAGCTGGGGATTGAGGTGGGCGAGACGACCGACGACGGGATGTTCACGCTGATTGAGCTGGAGTGCCTGGGGAGCTGCGGGACGGCACCGGTGGCGCTGGTGAACGAGCACCTGGAAGAGAACATCACGCCCGCGCGGGTGATGCAGGTGATTGATGAGGTGCGGGCTGGGAAGTGGGATGGGTACCACTGAGGTGGTGATGTGAGTGGGCTTGTGGGCAGGGACGCGTGCAGCCGCGACTGCGGGTTGATGCAGCCCCCAGGGCAGCGGCTGTGAGATTCTCGCCCTGCCTATCCTTTGCTCGGTGAGCGAACCTCTCACCCTTGCAAAGGAGGCGGGCGTGGCGATGGAAAAGCGGCTTGTATCGGTGCGGTGTGCGGTGGCCCTGACACTCCTGTGCTGTGGGCATGCGCTTGCGCAGTTGGTGCCCGGCACAATCAGCGGGACTGCCCGCGCGATGGCGAACGGCACGCAGTCGCAGACGGTCGCGTTGACGGCGTGGGGCATTCCAGCGTTCGCGACGGTACGTTGCGAGCCGCGGTTTGGGGGGCCTTCGGCGTTTTGCGAAGCCAATGCGACTTCCACCACGCAGCTGACGTTTCGCTTGGGTACCGACACGAGTGTTCCGTGCAACACCGGAGGGACGAGTTCGCAGATGAGTTTTCGGTTCGTGCAGAATCAACCTGGGAGTTGGCGGCTCACGCTGGTGTCGGGCATTGCGACAAACTACCGCATGTCGGTGCAGGGCCCGGGCGTTTCTCGCACGATTTCGTTTGACTCGAACCCGGAGCCACCAGTGCGCTCGCTGGTCTCGACGAGCGGCGAACCGCAGACTTTTCTGGTGAACGCGTCGTGCTCGAACGGAAATGGGCAGGTTGTGGGCACGATCGAGTTTGCGCCCTTGCAGCATGCTCACTTTGCACGCAGGGCGGGCAACACGCTGGGGCCTCGGTTTCAGCACGCGTTGTCGCCCGCGCTGGCAGAGTCGCCATGGAGCGATGACGATTTGACCTTTGTGGGGGTTGGCGGCCGCGATGGATCGGGCGAGTTCGTCAATCATGCGCTGCGTCTGGCGCCGCCATACACGGCGTGGGAGATCGCGACGGCAACGGCGAGCCCGTTCCCGTTTGCACCGCGTGCGGACCATGCGATGGTGGAAACGCCCAATGGCACTTTGGTGACGGGCGGAAAGACCGCTGCCCTGGTGCTGTCTGGCGCGAGTTTTACTGGGGGGTGGGCCTCATTCACCAGCTTTGCGACGCCCACGGTGCCTGCGCGGGGTGGTCACACGTTGACACGAATGGAGAAGGTGCCCGGAGTTGGCGCAAATGGGCAGATCGTGATGATTGGCGGGTTTACAGACATTTCTGGCCCGCAGGCGGTGTATTCGCGGCTCGCGTATCGAGACGGCGGCGTTGGGTGGGAGGCCGTTTCGCAGCCTGCGAACATGCCGGCACGATTCGCGCACGCGGCTGCGTATGACAAGCAGGGGATGCGGGTGGTGGTGTTCGGAGGATACGGGAACGATGGGTTTTTGGGGGACACCTGGGCGTGGAACGGCTTCGCGTTTACACGGATCGCGGCGCAGGGTCCTGGGCCGTCGCCTCGCTATTACCACACGATGCAGTGGGATGAGAGCCGCCGGGGTGTGCTGCTCGTGGGCGGAAGGAATAACTCGACGGTGTATGGCGACCAGTGGCTGCTGGCGGGTGATCGGTGGGAGCGCGTGGACGAGGACTTTCCCGGCGGGCCGCGCTGGGCGCACGCAGCGGCGACGAACGCGGATGGCACGATGATCGTGTGCGGAGGCTACCCAAACCTGTCGGACACGTGGGTGAGCACGCAGGCCCCGGTGATTCGGTCTCAGCCCTCAGCGGTGTTGGTGCAGCAGGGAGGGACGGCAGTGTTCGTGGTGCAAGCGCGCGGCACCGGTGTTTCGTACCGATGGCAGCGGAACGGCGAGGATGTGGCGAATGGCCCGCGCGTGAGCGGAGCCACGACAACAATCCTGACGCTGAGCGACGTGCAACCTGGCGATGCGGGTTCGCTGCGGTGCGTGCTCACGAACCTGAGCGGCACGACCACGACCGATGTCGCGACGCTGAGCGTGGTCGATTGCGACTCGATCGACTTCAATCGCGATGGGTTGTTTCCGGATGACGCCGATCTGCTCGGGTTCATCACGCTGCTCGCGGGCGGCGAGTGCAGCACGGGCGACTGCAATGACGTCGACTTCAACAACGACGGGCTGTTTCCGGATGACACGGATCTGGTGACGTTCCTGCGGGTGCTGGCGGGTGGGGATTGCTGAGCACACGCGCTGCGATCGCGCACGCGAGCCAACTTGCGATGCAAGACAACACCCCGCGCTGGGCTTCCCGGCGCGGGGTGCGTTGTTGCGTGCTGGCATGATGGGCGGTGCTTGCGGCGGGCGCGGGGCGGTTGTGTTGTGGCTTTACTCAGGCTGGCTTTACTCAGGCCGGAGGTAGTGGCAGTAGGGCGTCTTGCCCGTCTTCACGTAGTAGTCCTGGTGGTAGTCCTCAGCCTTGTAGAAGGTCTCGGCGGCTTCGATGGTCGTGGCGATGGGGCGCTTGTATTTCGGGGCGCGGGCGGTCTTGATGCGCTCGGCGGCGGCTTTTTGGGCGTCGTCGTGATAGAAGATGACGCTGCGGTATTGGTAGCCGATGTCGGGGCCCTGGCCGTTGACTTGGGTGGGGTCGTGGAGGCGGAAGAAGACGTCGGCGAGGGTGTCGAAGGAGACTTTGGCGGGGTCGTAGGTGAGTTGCACGACCTCGATGTGCCCGGTGTCGCCCTCGCAGATTTGCTGGTAGGTGGGGTTTTTGGTGTGGCCGCCGCTGTAGCCGCTCACGGCGTCGAGCACGCCTGGGATGTCCTTGAAGATGTGCTCGACGCCCCAGAAGCAACCCGCGCCGAAGGTGGCGAGGGCGGTGGTGGGCTGGGCGGGCTGGGCGGCAGGCTGGTTGGTGGGCATGGCGGGTGTGGTGGGTGCGGACTTGGTGGTGGTCGTGGTGGTGGTGGCGGCGGGCACCTCGGCTGGTGCCGTGGCGACGGGCGTGGTGGAGGTCGTGGGCTTGACAGTTGTCGTCGGCGAGGAAGGGCCGCAGGCAGAGAGCGTGAGGGAGGCGGCAAACCCGAGGAAGAGCAGAAGGCGAGGGGGCGAGATCTTCATAAGGATGAGTACGCGGGCGGGGGGCGACTAGTTTTCGTGGCAGGGGGGCAAAGCGGGCTTCGGGCGAGCGTGGGGCAAACGTCAAGACTTGGTGAAGAGACCCAAATGCTGACCCAACAGGCTTTTACAATAGCCAACGGCGTGGAGGATTTGCGGGCGTTGTGATGGCAAGGGCGGGGAGTTCTTGCTACGATGGGCCTCGCCCGAGGCGGAGACTTTGGGCGGTCGGCCGCAGCCAGGCGCACAGAGCGGGCGTTTCAGCCTGTCTGCGTTGAGCCTTGCCGGGCGGGCCAACAAGAGCGGAGGCGTCGTCGCGATGGGTCAAGCAAAGCCATGGCAGATCGCGGTGGTGGTCGTGGGGGTGCTCGTGCTGGGCATCTCGCTCTTCATGACCATGTTTCGCGGCGATCGTGTCGAGTTCTCGCAGACGGTCATGCTCGTGGACGTGACGACGGGCAAGCTGTATGAGGTCGGTCGGCCCGACGGCGTGGCGATCAGCCTGCCCGCGATGGACCCAAGAAAGAACCCGCCCACGAAGACGCTGTATCCGGCGAAGAACGTGGACGGGAAGTGGTATGTGAACGAGCGCGTGCTCGAGGAACTTGGCGCGTCGAAGCTTGCGGTGCAAGGGCTGGACCCCAAGACGGGCCTGCTCAGCGACCAGGCCCAGAAGCCCGAATCGCTGGATTTGTTCAAGTAGGAACGGGACGGATTGGCATGGGACGGAATCGGCACGCGGCGCAGCACCGGCAAGCGCCACGATGAGCCAGAGGAAGACACGCCGGAAGTTGAGCGAGCCCGAATAGCGAGTCTGAATCATGAGCAACAAGAACTCCCCCACCACTGCCGGCTCGCCTCGCCGAGCATTTACGTTGATCGAGCTGCTGGTGGTCATCGGCATCATCGCGCTGCTCATCGGCCTGCTGCTGCCCAGCATGGGCAAGGCCCGTGATGTGGCCCGCACCGTGGTGTGCTCTGCGACGCAGCGCGGGCTGGGGCAGGCGCAGATGTTCTATCTGTCGGAGAACAAGGAGTTCTTCGCGTCGATGTACACGAGCGGGGCAGAGCAGCATGCGGCGGGAAGCAACGTCGCCCCCTTCTATGGCGACACGAGCGCGACGACGCCCGTGCAGCGGTGGGACTGGATCAGCCCGATCATCGGCAACGAGCGGAACTTCGCGCCCAATCGCGCGGCTCGCTTTGCGCAGATTCTGAACGACAACGCCTGCGCCGCGAACCGCAACTTCAACCAGAACCTGTTCGGCACCTTTACCGACAAGCCCGAGTTTGAGAACTACCAGCTTCGCGGCGAGGCGGGGCGCGTGCAGGGCTACCGCATGGTGAGCTATCTCCAGCCCATCGGGTTCGGCACGTTCTCGCCCCGCGCGAGCAACGCGATCCGTGCGTACAAGCGCCGCGATGGCACGACGTTCATCCGCGACGATAGCAGCTCGGCAAACTTCGCCAACCCCGCGGCAAGCCCGGACAACTACATGCCCCGGCTCGATCTGGTGGGCACGCAGCTCTCGAACAAGGTGCTGCTCATGGACGGCATGCGGTTCTTTGAGTACACCAACACCAGCATCCCTGGCAGCAACCAGGGCGACCTGGACTTTGATGCGACGGTCCCTGGCGGCACGTACGGCGCGTTCTATGACAGCCCGGCGTTTAATCGCGGTCACTCGTATGGCTCGCGGCGCGACCTCGCGGGTGGGGCGAGCCGTGCGCCTGTGGGCGCAACCGCCCACCTCCGCCTCACGTTCCGGCACAACGACGGCGTGAACGCGACGTTCTTTGATGGCAGCACGCGCTACCTCAAGCGCAAGGACGTGTGGGAGCGTGTGGACTACTTCCACCCCTCCAACAGCATCTACACGGGTCAGGATGTCCACCAGGATGCGATCAACAGCGGGCGGTTTCAGCCTCAGACGCGGCTGCCTTGATGAAGCGCGACGAAACGAACACGCGATGAGAGTGGCCATAGTGTTCGTCTAAACACTTTGCGTGGACGTTGACTCTGGCACTGAGCGGCAACGCGACCAAACGGAAGTTTCGCACTCGCAGCTCACAAAGAGACAGCTCGGCGGACGATACTGCGTATAGACGCACGCGGCGTGCACGACAGTTGGGGCGTGCCGTTCGTGCGTGATTTTCTGTTTCTGGCACGGTGGACACCGTGCGTGCTTTCACGGAGGACCAATATGAAGACGAAGCTCTTTCCGCGGGCGATCGGTGCGGCGCTTGTGGCCCTTGCTGCTGCGGCGGGCACCGCGTCGGGCGATTGGACGCAAACGTACATCGCGGCAGATCCGCTGGCGCGCAACGTCACACGCACGGGGATCAACGCGCTGGGCGAGGTTGCATCGAACGCGAACATCAGGTTCGAGCGCTTCTCGTCGCCCTCGTTCCTTGCCTTGCTCGGCGACGTGCCAGGCTCCGACCCCGTGACCTCGACCGCCGTCGGGCTCGTGGAAGGGCCCAACCTTCGGAACGTGACCACGGGCGTGCTCGTCAACCCCGACCTGCGCGTTTCCGCTGGTCGCATCGGATCGATCACGCGCTTTGAGACGGTGGGCTCGACGGGCTATGCGAGCGCGATCGACTACGGCAGCGGTGACCTCATTCTCGCACGCTTGAACATCCCCGCAGCTCAGTTCTCGCTGGTCGCAAACCAGCCCATCGCGGGCTTTGCGAACAACAGGACCTACTTCATCAAGACGGTGGCGGACGGCACGAACATCACCGTGAAGGCATACGACGCCGCGCTGGGACTGACCGACGGCGCGCTCGTCGCGACAACGGGCAATGGCGGCATCATCAACCCCGCGAACGACCTCGTGGGCGGCACGGGCCTGTTTGTGCGTGCGGATGGGCAGGCGACGCCCGCGATTGCCACCTTCGGCCGGCTCTATGCCGAGACGCTGCTGCGTGAGACGCAGTATGCGGGCACGGGCGAGGACGACCTCTTCTGGCTCAACAATGATGGCAGCCTGTGGGTGTGGGCTCTCAACGACACGGTGTTGGAGTCGGCGAGCTACGTCACGACGCTTCCGACTGGCTTGAAGATTCCGACGACGGCGGACTTTAACGACGACGGGGTTGCGGACCTGGTCTGCTTCAACGCGACCACGGGCCAGACGGGCGTGATCGTGAGCAACACCAGCGGTCCATCGGCGTGGGCTTCGCTGCCGACGCTCGCTGCAAACACGTGGGATCTGGTGGGCTCGGGCGATCTGTCTTCGGATGGCGTGCCCGACCTTGTCTACTTCAACCGCACCACGCGTGCGCTGTGGCTGCGGCGGATCGGTCGCAACTCTTCGGACGTGGGCATTGGTGCTCTGCCCGTGGTGCGGGCGTCGACGGCGTTCTTTACGGTGCCGAGCGGGTGGCGCGTGCAGGCGGTGCACGACATCGACCGCGATGGCGAGCAGGACATCATCTTCCGCAATGACGATGGCGCGAACGGCGTGGTGCTGATGGACGACACCGAGGTGCGTGCATGGCTGCCTCTGCCGTTCGTGGACTCCGATTGGAACATCGTGGGCCTGAGCGACCTGAACGACGACGGACAGAGCGACCTGCTGTGGCGGGACGGCACTGGCACGATGGTGGGCTGGATCATGGATCAGTCCAGCCTTGTGACCACGGTCGACTTCCCGTCGCTCGGGGCTGGCTGGACGCCCAGCAACTGAGCGCGCGGGCAAGGAAGCGGGCATTGGAAGTAAGCGCGAATGCAAGGGGCCAGGGCCCGCGTGCATCGAGCAGTGAAGATCAGCGAACACGGGCCAAGCGGCCCGTGTTTTTCTTTGGCGGCGTATCTGCGCATCTCGTGCGGGCCTCTGGAGTTGCAGAGGCTCGGCGGTGGTGCGGCGTTCGCCTGCGTGTGCGGCGGAGTTGCTCTACACTGAAGCCCGGAGGCTCTGCCGACGGTGCGGCGAATGCGCGCTGAATGCAGGGCGAAGCCCAAGGAGTTCACGCCATGCTTTGTTCCCAACGTTCCTCGCATCGTTCTTCGATCGACCGGTTGTTTCGTGGCGCTGCGCTGACGTGCTGCGCGATTGCGAGCCTGGCGGGCACGACGGCCTACGCCGATTGGACGCACTTCTTTGATGATGACGAGCAGTTTGCTCCGGACTGGTTTTTGGCTGGCACGACGGTGACGGGGCAGTATGTGACCGGCGGCGCCATCGGCTTTGGCACGCGCGAGGGCGCGAACGACGGGCAGGTGGGCGTGCTGGGGAGCGCGGGCGGGATGATCGAGCCCGTGTCGACCGCGATGGCACTGGCGGGTGAGTCGGAGGATGACTACACGGTGTTTACGGTGGTGAACCCGGATGTGGCGCCGCGGGCGGGCGAGCAGGGCATCGTGCTGCGCGTGAACGACGACCTCGAGGGCTACAGCGCGACCGTGGACTTTGACTCGGGCGAGCTCGTGATCGCGAGCTTTGACCTGCCCCAGAACACCACGAGCACCGTGCTCACGCAGCCCCTCATCAACTTCCGCAACGACGCGGCGTACGCGATTCTTGCGATCGTGGACGACAGCACGCTGGTGGTCGAGGTGTATGACATCTCCGCTGGCGTGGACGACGACGACGACTTTGAAACCATTGCGCTCGCGGCGGCTGCGTCCACCTCCAGCATCGCGACCTCGCGCGGCTATGCGGGGCTCATCACGCGTTCCAACGCGGTGACGACGCCTACGGAGGGCACGTTCTTTGGCGCATCGCTCGAGACCATCGAGCGCGAGTGCGACTGGAACGATGACGGCGAGGACGACCTCTTCTGGGTGAACACCGAGGATGGCAGCGTGTGGGTGTGGGCGATGGACGACGACGCGATCCTCACCGCGCAGTATGTCGGCGCGGTGCCTGCGGGCTGGACGCTCATCAGCACGAGCGACTTTGACGACGACAGCGGCGCGGACCTGCTGTGGTTCAACGAGAGCACGGGCGAGGTTGGTGTGTGGGAGTCGGGCCCTTCGGGCTTTACGTATCGCGGCATCTCGGCGCTCGACCCCGCGCAGTGGGAGCTGGAAGGGTGCGGCGAGCTGTCGGGCGATGGGATGAGCGACCTGGTGTGGCGCAACCGCAGCACGAACGAGCTCTGGCTGTGGGAGATGGATCGCTTCAGCATCAGCGATGCGCGTCCGTTCTTTGCCGCACCTGCTGGGTGGCGCGTGGAGGCGATTGCCGACATGAACCGCGACGGGGACGACGACCTGATCTTCCGCAACAGCAACGGCAGCAACGGCATCCTCACGATGGACGACACGAACACGGTGTCGTGGGTTGGGCTGCCCTTCGTGGGCGGCAACTGGGAGATCGTGGGCCTGACGGACGTGAACGACGACGACGAGACGGACCTGCTGTGGCGCAACGACGACACGGGCGAGTGCGCGACGTGGGAGATGGACGACACGAGCTTCAACTCGTTCGCCGGCTTCCCGAGTGCGGGCACGCAGTGGCGGGCAGCGAACTGATGGGTAGCCCGGTTGGCTCGCCCGGTTCTCCGAACCGGGCGGTCAAAGGGCGTAGCCATCGCACGTTGCATGCCCCTCGGGGCTTTGCCCCCGAACTCGGCTTGGAAAGCCGAGATACCCGAAGCCGAGCTAGCCAAATAGAACAACACCCGCGCGTGAGCGCGGGTGTTGTTCGTTGCGTCACGGCTATCGGCAGCTAGCCCCCGCGAGCACACGCAAGAACGCAATCAAATCTTCGTCATCGGGGAAGAGCCCATCGTTGTTAAAGTCGATGTCGTTGCATGTATTGCCCGGGCTGCAAATTCCACCAGCGAGCACGCTGAGGAAGTCGAGAAGATCAGTATCATCCGGGAACAGCCCATCGGCGTTGAAGTCGATGGTGTCGCATGCCGGCAAGCGGACGACTTCTACCCGAACGGTCCCGTTGGTGCTGCGGCCGCTTGTGTCCCGGGCGAGGTACAAGAAGGAGTCGAAGCCAGTGAAGTTGGCGCTAGGGGTGTACCGCAGCAGGTCGCGCCCGTCCGGCCCGGCGCCGACGACGCGGCGAATGGTGCCCCCGTTGGTGGTGGTTGCAGCGAAGTTGCCGATCGTCAGGGCTTGGCAGTTTGGGTCGAAGTCGTTGGCGAGGACGTCAACATCAACTGGTACGTTCTGAATCGTGAGAACGATATCTGCAACGGCACCGGGACTAGCTGGGACCGTGGCACCGTTGGCTGCGTCCAGGCACGCAGATGCGTTCACCGAGCTAAGCATGACAGGGATGCTGCCGGAACTGAATCGGACGATGTTGTTTGTGCATCCGTTGACGGCTGAGCACATGATGGCACAATCGAAGTCGCCGTCGCAGTGATTGGCCCCGAAGTTGTGTCCGATTTCGTGCGCGATGAGTGCGGCGCGCAACGGAAAGTTGGAACTGAAGCGGGCAGCGGAGACGGCGTAGCCCCCGCCCAAGTCGCAGATCCCATTGCCACCGAACGCGATGCCAGCGGGGTCACCTTGCTGAAGGGCGACGCCAGTCATGAGGTGAGCCAGATCGCGGGCGACGCCCGCCTGCGTGGTGCTCCACTCGTCGGCGAAAACGAACAGGCGGTCGCCGATGGTGGGTGCGTTCGTATAGACGACGTTCGTGGCCCGGACGATCTGTGTTGGGATGACGATGGTGGTGCGGATATCGCGCTCGTAGATCAGGCGCACGGCGTTGATGAGACTCTCGACGTCGCTGACGACCGCCGCAGTCGATGAGCCGTTCTGCACGAAGTACTCGAAGTCCGAATCGATGGCGATTTCACAACGGCGCAGGCACTGGGGCCCGCGCGTTTCGAAGGGCTGCGAATCAGCGATGCGATCTGCAAGAACGGGCATTCTGACAGTGCCGCCACATTGCACGTCCAAGGGCTGCACGGCCTGGGCGGGGTAGACAACGTGAGCTTCAACATCGGCGTCAAGGTCGATCTCTCTGGCAGGCTGCACATACCACGCAGACCCGTCTTCAGCCAGGATCATCGCGCGAACGCCCGGGGCATTCGGCGAATCGACGAACGAGATGGCCGCAGTGACGGTTCGAAGCTCGCCGCCAGCTCCTGCTGGCAAGACCGCCTCAGAGCGATAGGTTGCGGATTCAGGCGGCGCGATGTCCACCAAGCCGCTCTCGCGATGCTCGATGAGCCGGAAGTTCTCGGTGCGGACTGGGTGGGGCACGAGCACGAACGTGATCGGCGCGCCGTCGATCAGCACATTGAGTTGCAGCGTGGCCCGCGCAGCTTGCACATCGATCGACACCGTTGTCACGCGGTCAGCGTCCAGCGAACCGGCAAAATCCAACTGGCGCGTCGCCAAAGGCTTGGAGCGGTCCACGTTCGCCGTGACCGCGCCGGGCTGCGTCCACCAGCCGCGTTCGACTGCGTGAGCGGAGACCGTTGAACAAAGCACGCTCGCGGCGATCACCGCGGACTTATTGCGGAATGAAAACAGCATCTTGAAACCTCCGGTAGCACTTGCCACCGGTACTGAAAAAGACACCGGACAGGCGCGTGAAACACCACCGGTAGAGTGAAACCCGAGTTCGAACCTCTGGTCGCCCTTTCAAACTATCCACGTTCTCGCTCACTATGGTGAATGACCGCGCACAATCTCGCGACATCGGCGCACGACTTTCTGGCGCCCCAGTGCATAGACGCTACACGCCATCGCATGAGCGTCTTGCACGAAAGGGCCAACATGGTGCGCAAGGAGGCCTGAGCGCCTGCATGACACTTACCGGCAGTTTCCGCCAGCAAGCACTCGCAAGAACGCGATCAGGTCTTCGTCATCGGGGAAGAGCCCATCGTTGTTGAAGTCGATGTCGTTGCAGACATTGCCGGGGCTGCAACTTCCACCAGCGAGCACGCTGAGGAAGTCCAGAAGATCAGTATCATCCGGGAACAGACCATCGGCGTTGAAGTCGATGCCATCGCACGGTGGGGGCAGCGCAGGGCTCGCGAAGCGGAAGCCTGTTGCGACATCCTCGGGCGTCGAGGGGCCGAAGAAGGTGTCCCCCGGACGAATACCAAAGGTGGGCACTGAGAAGAACGATCCGCCAGTAATGCCCCGTCGACCGCCAGAGTCGGTGGACTCGAGCCACTCCTGCACGTTGCCGTTCATATCGAACGCGCCGTAGAAGCTGGCGTTGCTAGCCGAGCCGACGGTGGTCACGTTGCCGTCCTGCCCGTTCCAGTCGGTGCTGCTGCGGTAGTTGACGATGTTGGGGCCGGGGTTGGCGATGTCGCCGATCGCGTTCGCGGTCGCAGAGGTTGGCTCATTGTTGCTCTGCGTGGCAAACCGCCAGAAGTTGTCGGTGTCGCCGCCCTGACTGGCGGGCCGGTGGAGAGCGGCCTTCAGCCACTCGTTCTCCGTGGGAAGAAAGACCTGGCTGGGATTCGAGAGGTCGCGCGTAATGGCGGTAAGGGTGTTTCCGTTCAAGGTATAGACGCCGCTCTCGGTGCTGCCAGCGCCCTGGCCGTTTGTGAGCCAGTTGGCCATGCGGGCCGCGTCGAAAAAGTTCACGAAGTTCACGGGCTTGTTGCCCATGTTCGGCTTGACAGAGTACGTGAACGCGCCGTCCGCGCCCGAGCGGGTGATGCCGCCGCGCGCGTTCGAGCCCATGTTGGAGTTGTAGAGTCCTCGGGGGTCGCTCGCAGCGACGGCGTTGAGGAACGCAGCATACTGCGCGTTGGTCACCTCAAAGGCACCGATGCGATACTCGTGCGCGACCGCGCCGGAGCCGAAGTTGCCCGGATCGCCCGCGTTGCCGGGGTTGCCGACGGGGCGGAACTCGATGGTGACTTGTGCCGAGGCGATGGATGCACCAAGGGCCGTGACGGCCGCGAGCGCGGCCACGCTGATGAAGGAATGGACGAACATGCAAAGCTCCTTAGAAAGAACACGCTGTGCGCCCACGAGAAGGCGTGGCGGAATCGCCACGGATGGGCTATCCGAGCGGCCCGCATGACGGGTTCCCCATTCGCCACGATTCTTTTGCGAATCACGCCCTTGTGCCTCTGGAGTGCGAGAGCAACGCAAATGAGCACCGTCCGTCTGGTTGCTGTCCTTGGTTGGGCTTCTGCGAAAGCGAGGATTTCCGGTCCGGCATGATGGTGCAGCGAGGGCGATCTCGCACGCTGGAACCAAACACGACCAGCGGCACGAAAACACAACAAAGACAAAGAGGCCCGTCACCACCTCCGTGGCAACGGGCCATTCGAAACTATCCGCTTCTCTCGAGTGCCCAGGCCTCGTGACTGCCTCAATCAACGACGCCGGCGGGCGGCGAGGAGGCCACCCAAGCCCAGGAGGGCCATGCTGCCGGGCGTGGGGATGGCCTGGAAGGCAGCCCACTGCACGGTGAGGGTCGCGGTGCCCTCAAAGCCCGGGCCCATCGAGGCGCGGGCGTCGGCGTTGCCGCTGTTGCGGACGAGGTTGTTGATGTCGGCGCTGCTGGCGAAGTCGAGGTTGAAGGTGCCGCCGCTCTGCACGAGGGCGCTCAGCACGTTGTAGTTGTTCGTGAAGCCGTAGCCCACGGAGTTGGGACCAACGCCCTGGCTGGGGTCTTGCACGAACTGGCCGTTCACGAAGACAGCGTCGATGCCACCCGAGCGGCTGACGTTGACTTGGCTTGCGTTGCTGGCGCCGTAGCCCCAGGCAACGTCGTAGCTGCCGCTGCCGCCGTCGTTGGCCTGCACGATCGCATTCACGCGGATGGTGTTGCCCGTGGAGGTGATGCCGCCGAAGGCCGGGCTGCTAAAGCCTGCGCCGAGGGTGGCATCGACAAAGAACTGGCTGCGAGCGCCGCTGGTGCCGCCGATGATGCGGAGGAGCATCTCATCGCCGCCCCAGCCCAGACCCACGCTGAGGGTGGCCGCGACGGGGACGTAGACGATCTGGTTCAGGGTTGCAACGCCGCCCGCATCGGGAAATGCGTTGCTCCAGTGGTTGAGGGTCACGCCGCGCTGCTCGCTGGCGGTGCGGGGGAAGTTGGAGCCAAAGCCCGTGCCCTGATAGCCAGGGTTAAAGAAGCGGGCGCCGCTGGGGCCGGGGGGGCTGCCCGTGCCGAAGTTGCTGAAGACTTGGCGCTGCACGTACTGCTGGGCGCTGAGGTCGTTGCCCGTGAACCAGGGCGTGCCGGACTCGTCCATGACGCCGAAGCTGGTGTCGGTGAAGGGACCGGTGGTCTGGCCGTTTGCGCCGCCGCGAGCGGTTGCGCCGCTGCTGGTGAACGAGCCGCCCGCGAGGGGTGCCCAGCTCCAGCCGCCCGGGAGGGTGGTGTTGGTCGGCACGGCGAGTGCGACCGACGAAAGGCCCGCGCACAGCGCGAGCGAGACTGCAATCTTCATGGCTCTCTCTCTCTCTTTGACAAGCACAATGCCGTGCGGACCGCGCCGCCTCGACTTCGGGAGTATTGAAGCGCGGGGCAATAAACCTGTCAACGCAGGAAACACTTGGGTTGCGCGAAACCCTGAGATACTTGGGGAGCATGACGTCCGAGAATGGATCGTTGTGCACTTGGTGCGGTCGCCGGTTCGTGGGATGAACGGATTTGAACTCGCGAGCAAGAAGCGGCTCAGCGTGCAGCGAGCTTTGCGAGGCGTTCGCACGCGGCATCGATCGTCGATTGCTTCTTGCAGAAGGCAAATCGTACGAGCGAGCGGCCCAGGTGCTTGTCGGCGTAGAAGACGCTGGGGGGGATCGCCGCGACGCCCACCTCGCGCGTGAGCCACTGGCAGAGGGCTTCGTCGTCGGCAAGGCCTTGGCGGGCGCTGAGGGCGCTGTGGTCGGCCATGAGGAAGTATGTGGAGTCGGACCGCAGGGGCACGAAGCCCGCGCGGGCGAGCGCTGCGGAGAGCACGTCGCGATTGCGGGCAAAGAGCGAGACCAGAGGCTGCGCGAGCGCTGCGGCATCGCGCAGCACCGCGACGGCACCATGCTGCATGGGGGTGCTGCCGCTAAAAGTCATGAACTGGTGGGCCGCACGCACCGCAGCGCCGAGGTGGGGCGGCGCGATGGCCCAGCCCACCTTCCAACCCGTGAGCGAGAAGCTCTTGCCCAGGCTGCTGAGCGTGATGGTGCGGTGCTGCATGCCGGGCAGCGTGGCGATGCTGATGTGGGGCGGGGGCGGGGCACCATCCGGGCCTGGCAGCAGCAGGTGCTCATAGACCTCGTCGCTGATGCAGACGAGGTCGTGCGCGATGCAGAGGCGCGCGATCGCCTCGAGCTCGCTGCGCGTGAAGACCTTGCCCGTGGGGTTGTGGGGCGTGTTGAGAAGGATCGCGCGCGTGCGGGGCGTGATGGCCCGCTCAAGCTCTGCAGCATCGAACGTAAAGGGCTCGCCCGCGGACCGCGGCGCGTGCAGCGTGACGAACTTTGCGCCGCACCCGGCCCATGCAACGCCCGCCTCGTAGAAATCAAAGTATGGCTGAAAGATGATGACTTCGTCTTCGGGGTTGAGCAGGCCCGCCATCGTGCAGCCGATGGCTTCGCTGCAGCCGCAGGTCACGGTGATCCACGTGTCGGGGTCGATTGCGAACTTGCCCGCATCGTGCCACATGCCTGCGATGGCATCGCGCACGGGCTTGACGCCCGCCATCGGTGCGTACTGATTGTGCCCGGCGTCGATCGCGGCCTTCGCGGCGAGCTTGGCAACCTCGGGCCCGTCAAAGTCGGGAAAACCCTGCGAGAGGTTGATGGCGTTGTGCTGGGCGGCAAGGGCGGTATAGCGTGCGAAGACGCTCTGCCCGAAGTGGGCAAAGCGGCGCGACACGCGGGGCGAGGTGGCGTGCTGGGGTGCGGCTGATGGTTGCTGCTGCGTCATGGCGCACCCCTTGTGGCAAAGCCGGCGGGAGAGCTCGCATCGGGCGTGGACGTTCCCGGCGTCGCACTGCCCCACTGCTGCGCAAGTCGCAGCGCATCATCGAGCAAGCGCTCGTGCACAGCAAGCCCAAACTCCTGGTGGGCAGCAAGCTCGATGGTGGCGTGCGGCTGAGCGCCGGGTGTTGCACGCACCAGAAAACTCATGCGGCGCGTGCCAAAGGGCAAGGGCAAGCCAAACAGCCCGCGCGCGCCATACATCGCGGCAACCTTGCTCGACTTGTCCACGAGCAGGAGATGACGCAGGTTGTGGCTCTGCACGAAGTTGTCCTTCGCGTCGGCATTCTGAGGCGAGATGCCCACGACGCGCACGCCCGCGTTCGCGAGCTGAGCGAAGCGATCGCGCACCATGCAGTGCTGCTTCGTGCAGAGGGGCGTGTTGTCCGCGGGGTAGAACGCCAGCACCACCGGGCCACTGGCAAGCAACGCACGGAGCGTGTGGGGCGTGCCATGGCGATCGGGCAGAGTAAAGTCGGGCGCGGGCATGCTGGGCAGAAGCATGGCGCAAGATAGGCGCACGTTCGGCGCATGCGGGGGCCCATGCAGCGAAGCGCACGAGCGAGGTGAGGCTGATTGCTGCGTGCGTGCGGGCCCGGGTTTTCCTATGCTGTGGGCGCATGCCCACTCGCACCACATCGCTGGTCATCGTCGCCCTTGGGGTTGTGTGCTGCGCGGGGTGCAGCGTGGTGCTCGCGCTCTCGGGCAATGGGGGCTTTGCGGGCGTGGCGGCTGCGATCACTGGGCTGGCGCTGCTCGTGGGGCTGCTGCTGGCGAGCATGGTGGATGGGCTGCGCGAGACGACGCGCTGCGCGGTGCGCGTTGCGCGCGACGTCGAGGACATGCAGCAGCGGCTCATCACGATTGAGCAGCGCATCGAAGTGCTGCGCGCCAGCGCGGCCCTGAGCGATCGGGCCCGGGGCGTGCTGAGCAGAGGGCAGGAACGCATGCTGCTGGTGCAAGCGGCCGAGGAAGACCTCGCAAGCGGGCGATTTGCGAGCGCGAATGTACTGCTGCGGCAGCTGCAGCTTTTGGGGGCGGACGAGGAAGCGGCGCAGCTTGGGCAGCGCGTGCGGGCGGCGCAGCTCGGCGCGGTGCTGGGGGCCGGTGGACAGGCAAGTGGGCAGACGAGCGCGAGCGTAATCGCTCCGCAGCCCGCGTTCGACCGTGGCGATGCGGACGCAAGGCTCGCGCCGGCGGCTACGGCGGCTTCGCTCGGTGCGAATGCGCAGGCAAGCGCGTCTGCCGCAAGCGTGGGTGCGGCACAGTCGCAGCTCAAGGCGGGCCTGGAGCAGGCCTTTCACGCCGCGGCTCGCGAAGGGCGGACCGACGACGCGATGATGGTGCTGGCGCAGCTCGACAGCCTCATCACGCCCGAAGAAGCGGTGCCGCTGCGCGAGATCGCGCGTGACGTGATCGCGAAGACACGCGACGGCATGGGCGAGAAGTTCCGCGTGGCGATTCAGGACAAGCGATGGAAGGATGCGCTCGCGCTGGGCGAGCAGATTGCCAGGCAGTTTCCCAACAGCCGCATGGCGAGCGAGGTAGGCGGGATGATGGACGCGCTGCGCACGCGCGCGGCGGACTAGCGAGCCCGAGTGCACAAGCACCGGGACGGGCCGACCGTCCTCCGCTTGCCTACCCCCATCGCCCGACGCGCACGGACGACACGCAAGGACGGAGCGCTCGCCTCGGCAGCACGCCTCGTGCACGTTCGCTTGGCAGGCTTTGGACGAACGACCCGTCCCGGTGCTTGCGCACTCGGGCTCGCGGGGCGGCTCGCGAAGCAGGAGCAAAAGAAAAACGCGAGCCATGGGCCCGCGTTGCGAACATCAACGGAATGTGCCCCGGCACTTACGCGCGGGGCGTTTCGCTCTTGAGCCAGAAGGGGCGCGGGGCCTTTGGATCGATGGGGTCGACGTGCACGGTGTTGCCGCGGAAGACGATGTGGCCCAGCGCGACGCTATAGAGCGTGTCGTCGCTGCCGACGCGGACGTTGAAGCCCGGACGGATGGGCAGGCCGCGCTGACGCACGATGATGGAGCCTGGCTTGGCAACCTCGCCGCCGTAGAGCTTGACGCCCAGGTATTGCGGGTTGGAGTCGCGACCGTTCTTGGTAGAGCCTTGGCCCTTCTTGTGTGCCATGACGAATGCCTTTCGATGCCTCGCACACCGGTGGAACCGGCGGGAGTGGGTTGGGATGATAGGCGGAGGCCCGAGGGGAGGCAAGAGGCGGATCACGCGCTCAATGATTCGACCAGCAGCCTGACCCCTACCTCTTGTGTGCTTCGAGCAGCAAAGCTTGAGCAACGTACTGAAGCGAGAAGCAAGGACCAATCAAACAGTCCGCTCCGGGAGCGACGCTCTTATCGCGCCGCGCACGTGCCGTCGATGTCCAGCCACACTGAAGGCACGACTCTCTCTCGTGACACCAAGGGACCGTGATAACGCAGGGCTTTGGCGTTCCCGCAAGCGCCTCACGGCTCATGCCTCGCGCCAAACACCGAATGCCTAATGCCGAATGCCTAATGCCGAATGCCTAATGCCGAATGCCGAATGCCGAGTGCCGAGTGCCGAGTGCCGAGTGCCGAGTGCCGAGTGCCTAGTGCCTAGTGCTTCCAAAAACACAACCACCCGCCTGTTGGGCGGGTGGAAGGAACGCACTGCGTTGTGAAACAACAAGCAGATGAGAGTCGCGTCCGCGTGCGTTACCGCACGGGTTTTGGGAATCCAGCGAGAAAATGTTGACAAACCGACCGCGGTTTGCACCGCAACGAACACCGAGGTGTTCGCGAATCGGTCTAAGGAAATCCCTTAGAAAGGAGGTGATCCAGCCGCAGGTTCTCCTACGGCTACCTTGTTACGACTTCGTCCCAGTCACCCGTCTTGCCGTAGGCACCATTGAGATATGGCGACTTCGGGCACTCCGGGCTCCCATGACGTGACGGGCGGTGTGTACAAGGCTCAGGAACACATTCACCGGAGCGTAGCTGATCTCCGATTACTAGCGATTCCAACTTCATGCCGGCGAGTTGCAGCCGACAATCCGAACTGGGGCTGGCTTTTTGCGATTTGCTCCACCTTGCGGTCTTGCGTCGCTTTGTACCAGCCATTGTTGCACGTTTGCAACCCTAGATATAAAGGCCATGAGGACTTGACGTCATCCCCACCTTCCTCCGGTTTGACACCGGCAGTCTCGCTAGAGTACTGGATTGCTCCGAGCAACTAGCGACAGGGGTTGCGCTCGTTAAAGGACTTAACCTGACACTTCACAGCACGAGCTGACGACAGCCATGCAGCACCTGTGACGGTTCCGGTCTTGCGACTGTGGCTCTAGTTTCCTAGAGTTAATACCGCCATGTCAAACCCAGGTAAGGTTCTTCGCGTTGCCTCGAATTAAGCAACATGCTCCACCGCTTGTGTGAGCCCCCGTCAATTCATTTGAGTTTTAGCCTTGCGACCGTACTCCCCAGGCGGTACACTTATCGGTTTTCCTACGACCGATACGGCGTCAAAACCGCACCGGTCTAGTGTACATCGTTTAAGGCGTGGACTACCAGGGTATCTAATCCTGTTTGCTCCCCACGCTTTCGTGCCTCAGTGTCAGGACAGGCCCAGCTGGATGGCTTCCCCATCGGCATTCCAGTAGATCTCTACGCATTTCACCGCTCCACCTACTGTTCTTCCAGCCCCTACCTGCCTCAAGACTTGCAGTTCGCCCTGCTGTTCCTCAGTTGAGCTGAGGGATTTCACAGGACGCTTGCAAACCCACCTACGCACCCTTTAAGCCCAGTGATTCCGACTAACGCTTGTGGCCTCTGTATTACCGCGACTGCTGGCACAGAGTTAGTCGCCACTTCCTTTGGGGGTGATCATTGGTTCTACCCCCTGACAGTGGTTTACACGTCAGAGACGCTTCATCCCACACGCGGCATTGCTCCGTCAGACTTTCGTCCATTGCGAAAGATTCGTTACTGCAGCCTCCCGTAGGAGTCCGAACAGTGTCTCAGTTTCGATGTTGCGGGCCGTGCTCTCACACCCGCTACCCGTCTTCGCCTTGGTGGGCCTTTACCCCACCAACTAGCTGATAGGACGATCGCTGCTCCCAAGGCGCCAAAGCTTTGGTCCTCGGACATCATACTGTATTACCCGCAGTTTCCCACGGCTATCCAGTACCTCAGGGTACATTCGATCGCATTACTAACCCTTTCGCCACTTACCCTTGCGGGCACGTACGACTTGCATGTTTTAGCCATGCCGCCAGCGTTCAATCTGAGCCATGATCAAACTCTTCAATTGATTTACCGTTGCAAGGCGAACCCTTTCGGGCCGCCCAGTTTAGCTTCAATCAAGAAGTGACCATGTTAACCGCGACCTTCCACTTTGCAGTGGCGTCCGCGGCGGTCTCGCTGCACCGCTCACACAATAAAGTGCTTTGCGATGCGAGCGCCATCGATTGGCAATCGATGGAAAATGTTGGCTCAATCTTCTGCCCGAGCGGGCTTGACGCTCGCTCGGACAAATCAACACGAGATTCAAGCCGCCACAGCTGTGAAGATCTGTGGCCGACCGCTCTGCATCTGCCTTGTACGGGGCAGACCAGAGAGTGTAATCCCTCATGCCTCGCCAGGTCTGTGGCGCCGGGGTGAACCGGTGGCATGAGAGCATTTTCTCGTGCGACTCTCATCTGCTCAGATGTCAAAGATCAGCCAGGACCGCTTCTCACTCGTGTTCGGCAAACTTGTGTTCTTCACACCCGTTTGTCGCACTCGCGTGCCGCGTTTCGTGGGAGGGGAGTCTAAACCACACCCCGCCCAACGTCAAGCAAGCGCTCATGAATCTTTTTGGCCATTCTTTCGCAAATCCTTGCCTGGAAAACTCTTGCGCCTCTCGACGCCCCCCGCCCAACCCTCCGCTTTCTGCCCCACTTCCCCCACCTCTTTGCCGAATCTTCACCTTGGCCCTGCCGTCGGGGCCGCGCCGCCTTCGGGAGCATCGCGCTGGCTGGGTTTGCTCGTCACGCCCGCAACTACCGTCCACACCTGCCCTTGCGCGCTCGTTTCCGCCCCTGGCTCGTCCGAAAATGCCATCCCAGCGGCTTCCAGCGCCCGCACCGCCTCGCGCATCGTCGCGCCGCTCGTCAGCACGTCGTCCACCAGTACCAGCAGCCGCGGAGCTGGACAGACGGCTTCCAGCTCGGCGAGCCGACCGGTGCGCACGTGCATGCTCTTGCGAACATTGACTTTACGCACATCGAGCGTCGTCCCCGTCTGCTGAGGACGGTGCTCACGACGCAGCAACCGCACGATGGGCAGGCCCGTCTGCGAGCGCATGCCTCGGGCGAGGGCCAGGGTGTGGTCGCGCCCGCGCAACAGCCATCGCGGCAACGACATAGGTATGGGCACAAGCACGACGCGTCCGGGGTCGATCTGCGCCCGCTCCAAGTGTGCCGCGAGAGCCCGGCCCAGCTCTTTGCCCAGTTGCTCGCCCAGGGCCCTGCCGCTGGCGTGTTTGCATTCGAGGATCGCGTCGCGCAGCGGGCCCTCATACTTGGCTAGGCGAATGCAGCGCTGCCAGGGCACGGGGTGAGTGTCGCAGGCTTTGCAGAGGCCGTGCCCCAGTTGCAGATCCCAACTGCTGCCGCAGCTTGGGCAATAGTCGCCCGCGGCATCTGGCAGAAAGTTCGCCTCGGCGGCTCGGCGTGCCCAGGAGCCATCGACGACGCCCAGCCAGTCGCGTTCGAGCGCGAGCAGCGTGGGGTTCAGAACGCTTCGCACGCGGGCGAGGGCTCGCTGCGTGGGCGAGAGCGCGGGCGCCGCGCGGGCGGGCCACACGGTGCCAGCCGACGCGGGAGGCCAGACGAAGCGGGCTGGCTTGGGCTGAGGCGCTTGCAAAGCGCTGAAGGGTACGTGAGCGTGCGCCAGCAAAGACACGCTCCAGCAAAGACCGGCACGAGCAAAGACAGCCGCGAGCAGGGCGCGTATGATCCCTCCACGCTTTGGGCCGGATTCCAGAGTGGCCTAATGGGCCGGATTGCAAATCCGGTATTCGTGGGTTCGAATCCCACTCCGGCCTCTTTTCATCACGCCGCGACGAACCGCTCGTTCGTTGCGGCGTGCGTGTTTTTGCGGGCCGCAGCGGGCTGAACAAGCATGGCGGGCAGGTTGGGCATGTTGGGCGCGTCGGCCCGATACTCTGCTCCATGCGACGCGTGCTGCGAACATTGCTGGGGGGCGTGGCGGTGGGCCCGGTCGTCGGACTGGTGCTGGGCGGAGCTTTGGGAGGGGCCTGCACGAGCGCGCTGGCCCAAGGACGTGGCGGCGGCCCGGCGATCGAGCCCCGCACGACGCCCGCGATGCTGCCCGATGCGTCGGGCCTGCTCGCGACGACGCTGCCCGCAGACTTTGAGGTGCTGGTGCAGAGCTTGCCTCCCGAGGGAAGCATGCTGCCCCCAACGACGGGCGAGCTGGTGGCGCTGCCAACGGGTGACATCGTGTTTCGCGCGTTTGGTGCGGTGGCGGACGCTGCGGCGAGCGCAGAGGCAGATTCGAGCAGCGCTTCGCCCAGCCCTGCGGCGCGAGTGGTGGCGCCTGAGCTGCCAGTGTTTGCGCTGCTGCCCTCGCCCAGGCTCATTCAGATTCGCTCGGTGATGGAGCGGGCGCGCGGGGCTGCCCGAGCGAGCGGCACGAAGGACGTGGAGCGCGATGTGGAGCGCATGCCGCGGGCGGTGGGCACGATCTCGGGGCAGATTTTCATCTATCGCAACCGGGCGTTTTTGAGCCCGGCGAGCTTTGCGGAGGCTGCGGTGCCGGCGGGCGCGATGGTGACGCCGGCACAGGACAAGGGCCAAGACAAGGTTGCAAATGAGGGCCAGGCAGACCCGCAGGCGACGACGCCCGCGGGCGATGCAGCGGGCGATGGACAGGGCAACGCTCAGGGCGGCTCCGCAGCAACCCCCAAGGCCTCAGCGCTCGAAGAACTGTTTGGCGAGCTGGAGCAGATGCCCAGCGCGCCGCGCGTGCTCGCGCCGGGAGCGAGC